>JACRHP010000030.1 GCA_016212005.1 Candidatus Omnitrophota bacterium
ATTCGGCGGGGTTACGGGTAAGACGTAAAACGGTTTTGTTGAGCTGGTACAGCCTCATGGTTAATCAAAATCTTTCTCGACCAGATATTCTTCGATGATTTCCTTGTGGTCAAAGGCGTAATCCATCTGGGGCAAATCCTCATATTGGACGATCTTCAAGCTCGCGGCGTCGTCGCCGGATTTCGGCTCGCCTACGCCCTCGGCGATAAAAACCGTCGAGACCGTGTGAAAACGCGGGTCGCGCCCCGGCGCGGAATACGTGTGGAACTGCCGCAGGTCCGCCAACTCGAGGTCCGTCTCTTCTTTGGCCTCGCGCGCCGCGGCCTGCTCGAGGCTTTCGCCGCAATCCACAAACCCGCCCGGCAGGGCCCAGCCGTACGGGGGGTTGGAACGCTCGATCAGAACGATGCCCCCCTGGCGCTCGATGATGATGTCGACCGTCACATAAGGGCCGAACCCCAGATCGTTGACGAGATGGTTCAGGTAGCCGCGGATGGTCCGGTCAAAGACCTTGAAAGTTTCCTCGTCATACACGCAAACAGTGACCGCGCGTAACGCCGTTTGCTCATCCCGCGCGCATTTCAGCAGTTCCTGCGCCAGGACCCTGGCCGCCCCCGCCTCGGGAATAGTCGCCTGTTCACACCCCAGCGCCGGGAAAACCAGCGAACGCAGCTTCAATTCTTTGGCACGGCGAAGAGCGTCGGCCACCGCCGAGCGCAAAACATCCTCCGGCGTTTCCCCCTCCGGCGTGCGGACGACCGCGTGAATGATATGCCGCGCCTTCAGCCGCCCCGCGCTGGTGACAACAGCCGCGCCGGGCTTGACCGGCCCTTTGCTGAGCGCCTCTTCTTCGATCGCCGCCCCGCCCTCTTTTTTGACCAGGGCCGCGAGCCCGGTATCCATTTCAAGCCGCGTACCCGTTGGGATGACGATGGCGTCCGCGTCGCTGCGGATAATATCTGACCGGATAATTTCAATTTCTAAATTTTTAATCTTCATCAGTTCTTCATCTTTGTTTTGGGCGCCGCCGCGGCGATCTTCCCGGCCAGTTCGAGGGCCTCCTTTTTGGCCGTCACCCTGCCCAGGACCTGCTGCTCGGCCACCTCCGTCAGTATTTTACCTATCAAAGGCGAGGCCGGCAACCGTAAATGTTTCATGACATCGTGGCCGTTGACCAGCCGCACGAACGGCTTTTCTTTTTTCTTGTCGAAATACCGCTTTACCAGGTCCAGGCAGACGCGCTCGTGGTGCCTTTGGTCTGCCGCGGTCGTCAGCGGCCCCCGGGTGGCCCGCTGGTCGGCGAGGGACAACAACGCGACCGCCGCCGCCTCTTCCCTGGTGTCGCGCAAATACCGGTAAATCGCCTTTTCACCGGGTTTTTTGAAATTGGACAAATACCCGGGACGCAGATGCCAGAGCACCATATCTTCGAGGGCGTGGCGTTCGCCCGTGGAAATCTTCAACATTTTAGCGACGGAGTTCGTAATGTCCCTGCCCACACGCTCGTGGCCATAAAAGGTCATGCGCCCCTTCCCTTCAATACGCTGGGTCTGGGGCTTGCCGATATCGTGCAGCACAAGCGCGAGCTTGATGAGCGCCCGGCGGCTGCGCCCGCCTCCGGGGGATCCGTCAAGGTAAGCGACGACGTCGGGGTTATCCTTTGTTTGCGCGACGACCCCTTCGAACTGGACAACGGCTTCCAGGGAATGCGGCCAGACATCCAGATGGTGATAGGTCCCGCGCTGTTTACAATTGTACATCACTTTGATCTGCGGGATCACTTTATCCAACAATGCGACTTTGTCCATCGCCTTTAACGTCGCCGCGGCGCGGCCGGTCTCGAGGACCTTGAAAAGTTCGTCGCGGATCCGTTCATAGGACACGCTGCGCAACCGATTGCTTTCCCGCCGGATCTGGGCGAGCGTCTGCGCCGCGATCCTGAACCCCAGTGTCGCGCTTAAGCTGAACGCGCGCAAGAGCCGCAAGGGGTCGTCGCGAAACGCACGCGTCGAAACCCGGCGGATACGCCCGGCCCGCAGGTCCTTAAGGCCGTTTTTATAATCCGCGAGGACCTCTTCCAGTTTGCGCGGACCGCTCAATTGCTCCAGATCCGCCGACAGCGTATTGATGGTAAAATCACGCAGCGCCAGATCCTGCCGGAAACTTTTGGCGCGTAAATCCGCGAAATCAAACGTCCAGATCTGTCCGCCGCCTTTTTTCACGACACGCGCGCAGCCGCGCTCCTGGTCCAAAAGGACGTACGCGCCCTTGATCTGCCGGGCGAAAACACGGGCAAACGCGAGGGCGTCTTTCTCGACGGCAAAATCAAAATCTTTCTTCGGCTGGCCGAGGCAGTAATCGCGTAAAAATCCCCCCACCAGACGCACGCTGACCTTGCGGCGCCGGGCAATGTCACGGATGATTTGAAGTTGGGGATAGTCTTTAAGGAAGGGCATAAACAGTTAATGGTAAATGGTGAATAGCAAATGGGTTGATGGTGCGTAATTCCTGGGAGGGATCTTACTATTTACCATTAACTATTAACCATTTATTCTATTTTTATAATGGCCGCTTTTTTGAGCACATCGTCCTCGACAAAAATCGGCGCATTGGTACGCACCGCCAGGGCCACACCGTCCGAGGGCCGCGCGTCGATGGACTTGGTCGCGCCGTCCTTGGCCTTGAATTCCAGCCTGGCGTGAAAGGTATTGTTGACCATCTTGTCGATGACAAGCCGCTCGAGTTTGGCCTCGAGCCCCTGGAAGGTCGCCACCAGCAGGTCATGGGTCATCGGCCGCGGCGGCTCGATGTTGGAGAGCTTCATCTTGATACTGGAGGCCTCCAGAAACCCGATCACGATCGGAAGCTGGCGCTCTCCGTTTTTTTCCTTCAGGACGATGATCTGGTCCTGCCTTTTCTCGTCGATGATGATCTTGCTTAACTCTACTTGAATCATAACTCACCTTTTTATTATGTTGTCACCACGTCACAAGGTCACCTGTCACCCGTGTGACGTTGTGACGTGTGACATTGTGACCTTTACTTTTTATCCTTCTTTAGCATCCCCTGCAGCTCGCTCATGAACTGGTTCACGTCGCGAAACTGCCGGTACACCGAAGCAAACCGCACATACGCGACCTCATCGAGGGCGGAGAGCTTCTCCATGATCAATTCCCCGATCTCCTTGGAATTGACCTCACGGTCATATTTGCGCTGGATGGCCCGCTCGATCTCACCGGTGATCTCCTCCATCTTGTCCAGGCTCACGGGCCGTTTCTCACAGGCCTTCATGAGCCCCGCGATGATCTTCTTGCGGTCGAAGGGCTGACGGCGGCCGTCGCGCTTGACGACCAATAGAGGTACCTGCTCAACGTATTCGTACGTCGTAAAGCGTTTCTCGCATTCCAGGCATTCCCGCCGCCGGCGGATGGACGTCCCGTCGGTGTTGAGCCGGGAATCGATGACTTTTGTTTCCTGATAACCGCATGACGGACATTTCATAAATGAGTTCCAAACTTACGGAGTCTTCACAGAAGACGACGTAAGTTTGCTGAACGAATTTATCCTGCGAAGTTCCCAAACGTCCTCCTTCGCTGAATTGTTTTCACATTCAGCTTCGGAGGGACGGTCTTCGAAGCCTTGGCGAAGAAGACCGAAAGTTTTGGAACGAAGCAGGATTACATCTATCACATTAAATCCTTATATATCGGAAACTCCCGCGTCAACTCATGCACGCCCGCCCGGACCTTTGCCAATTTGCCGTCGTTATCCCGGTGCACGATGGCCTGGTCGATCAATCCGGCGATTTTTTGCATCTGTTTTTCCTTCATCCCGCGAGTGGTGACCGCCGGGGTGCCGATGCGGATACCGCTGGTGACGACCGGCGGCTGCGGGTCAAAGGGGATCAAGTTCTTATTTACCGTGATAGATACTTTGTCCAGGACGGCCGCCGCTTCTTTGCCCGTTACGTTCTTGGAACGTAAGTCTACCATAAAGAGGTGATTATCCGTTCCGCCGGCGACGATTCTATAGCCAAGACTCCCCATTCCCTTCGCGAACGCCTGGGCGTTTTTGATGATCTGCCCCTGATACTGTTTGAATTCTTTGCTCAATGCTTCCTGAAAGGCCACGGCCTTGGCCGCGATGACGTGCATCAAAGGCCCGCCCTGGATCCCGGGGAACACGACGGAATTGATCCTTTTGGCGAATTGTTCGCGGCAGAGGATCATCCCGCCGCGCGGGCCGCGCAAGGTCTTGTGGGTCGTCGTGGTGACAAATTCCGCGTACGGCACCGGGCTCGGGTGCAGACCCGCCGCCACCAGCCCCGCGATGTGCGCCATGTCGACGAACAGCAAAGCCCCCGCCTGGTCGCAGATCTCCCGGAACCTTTTGAAATCAATGGTGCGCGAATACGCCGAAGCGCCGCAGACGATCATCTTCGGTTTGTGTTCCTTGGCCAGGGCCTCGATCTCGCCGTAGTCAAGCATTTCCGTCTTGGGGTTGACCTTGTAGCTGACAAAATTGTACGAACGCCCGGAAAAGTTGATCTTCAGCCCATGCGTCAGGTGCCCGCCGCAAGCCAAATCCATCGCCAGAACGGTATCATCATATTCTAAGGCCGCCAGATACACGGCCATGTTCGCCTGCGAACCGGAATGCGGCTGGACGTTGACGTGCTCGGCGCCAAAAAGTTTCTTGGCGCGCTCGATGGCCAATTGCTCGGCCACGTCGACAAACTCGCACCCGCCGTACCAGCGCGCAGCCGGATAACCTTCCGCGTATTTGTTGGTCAGCAGCGAACCTTGCGCCTCCAGCACGGCCTCGGAGACGATATTTTCGGAGGCGATCAGTTCCAGATTATTCTGCTCGCGTTCGAGCTCCCCCCTGATCGCCTTGTAGATGGCGGGGTCGGTTTCTTTCAAGTGATACATAACTTTCCTTTTTTCCATTCTTCAAACCAACAGTTTAACTATTTGACCTTTGAATTTAAATATTGTTTCGGATTTCGTGCTTCGTGCTTCGAATTTTGAGCTATTCTTTTTCAATCTTCTTGATTTGTTCAAACCTCCGCCCGTGACGTCCGCCTTCGAACTCGGCGCCGAACCACGCGTCCAAAATCTTTGGGACATCTTTATCTTTAACGAATTTGGCGCCCAGGACCAGGATATTCGCGTTATTATGCTGGCGCGACAGCGCCGCAGCTTCGGCATTATAGCACAGGGCCGCGTACGCGCCACGGACCTTGTTGGCCGCAATGGCCTGCCCGATGCCGGACATGCAGACCAATATCCCGCGGCTGTTTTTCGCCCCGGCGACCGCCCTGGCGACCTTGCGCGCGACTTGCGGGTAATCGCAGCTTTGGGCCTCGTCAAACGCGCCCATGTCCTTGACGGCATAACCCCGCCGGCCCAACAATTTAACGATCCTGTCCTTTAACGGAAACCCTCTATGGTCCGCGCCGATGTAAATCTTTGGTATCATTTCTTTCTCACTAAGTTTCTGAATTAATAAAGGAATTTAATCATCGAGTTAATCCATTGTTCACGATTGTTTAGTAAACTCTCTTTAAACACACCTGCATTATTACTTCTATAAGAAAATTGATATTGAAGCAACCCTCCAAAATCCGGGGCAGGCACATAGCGAACTATGCTGAATTCAATATCTTCTCCTTTACGAACATATTTCTTTACTTGCTCAGGCGCGCCATTCCAGATTATAAAATCGATGATAACTTCTCCCGTCGCGTCGTTTTTGATGATTTGATATTTGGTTCCCGGATTTGATTCTTGGACTAACTCTCCTACCGTCTGTGCAACTTGTAAAGCATCTGCATTCTCTGGCAAATGATTAACAGCTACCAGCCTGCTCCAAGAGTCCAAGCTTTCTCCTTTACGAATATATTCTTTCATATAACCACTGGTTAAAGGATTTTTTGGTACAAAATAAGCTAAACTATAAATTTCATTATCAAATGAAACGTCCTCGAACGGCCCTTGTGGTCCCACAATATATTCACTATCTTTTTTATTAAACTCATCAACAGAAGCCGAACTATTAATTTTCTTCGAAGTACCTGAATATGCTCCTTGTTCCCTAATACTACTTTGGTTAAAAACCGAAGTTCCTTGCCTCAATAATAAAATGGTCACCAAAAATACCAAAATCGAGATCCAGAGAAAAATTCTATCACTTTGCTTTGGTCTTAAATCCGTTACCTTTGTATGCGCGATCAAATCTCCTATTCTCTTTCCCTCACCATTTCTTAACATGACAAAATATTCTATGATGGATACAAAAGGGATGGCAATAGTGATATTTCTCATGATACCCTCTACAGGCGTTGCCGCTTTTCCCTTTTCATTTACAGTTTGCAGGCCAACAATTCTTTTGCCAACACTTTGCCCAACCAGGGAATCACGGAGAAGCCAGTAAACGACAAGAATGCTCCAATGAAAAGACAATTTAAAGACTGACCTTACAAATAATTCAACAATAGAAATGATTAGTAGGTCTATAAGATATCCGCACACTCTTTTGTTAGGACCAGGCTTATTAAATACCTCTTCAAAAACATTTTTGAAAGCATTCCGGGCAATATCACCCAACTGATCGTTGGGGGTGGGAGCATTCACCCCTGAAGACTCTACTTGGCTTTTCTCCTTAGACGGTATAAGAAGGAAAAGCCCAGCACCGAGAATAAGAACTGCGGCAACAATTAAAACAATTGGCATTTAATACCCGTGTCCTATGATTTATCAGTTTAGTTTTATCTTCTTCGCCGGGACGCGGACTACCTTGCCGTTTTTCCATATTGCCAGCGGAATCCCGGTTTTGCGGTGCTCTTTCACAACCTTGTAAACGGCTTCCCGCATCGCCTGTTCCGCCTTTTTATGCACTTCAAGCGAAGACTTCACCATATCAAGTATCCTTTCGCTGAAAAATACGTTTATACAAATTTTCATCAAAAATTCTTAATTGACCACCCTCGCTTCTCACAATCAGACGTGGAGGTATGGTCGAATTATCCAGGATAGACCAATAATCCGCCAATGGTTTATAAAAATCCAGAAAATTGCCAAAACTTTTAGTAAAGCGGCGACGGACATCCTTCGCGGGAACATGATGGCCGCCATTGGCAACTCTCTCCTGAACACGCGCCAGGGCCAAATCAACGTCCGGGATCCACAAAAAAAAGATATGGACCGCGTAACCCTTGGACTTTAAATTCTTCAAAAATGCGATATAAGTCTTGCCGGATAAAGTGGACTCAAAAGAAAAATCCGCTCTTTGGTCGACAAGACTATGGATCTGTTCCAGCAGGATCCTGCCTGCTCTAATTGCTGCCGATTCAGGAGCAAACGGAGCAAGTCCCTGGGCAATAAGATCCGCATTCACAAAATTCCGGCATTCGGCATAAAGCGGCAGAAACTGCCTGGCAAAAGTTGTCTTCCCCGCACCGTTGGGGCCCGCAACAATGTAAACATTAGAACTTTTTTCCGCGCTGCGCATATCAAAAACCCATCAAACCAGCCCCGCGATTTTGTGCATCGCTTCTTTGACGATCGCTTCGCGGTCGTCAAAAACGACCGCGAAGCATTCCTTGCGGGGCAATTCGGGACACAATACTTGATCCCCCGGCCCTCTTGCCATTCCCGCTTTCCGTTCCCGGGGGATGGCGGAGGTTCAGGATATCAATTCCCTATATTTTTTAATGAGCTGCGCGTCGGGACTTAATTTGTCTATTTTCCCAAGCCAACGCATCACATATTTTTTGTCAAGCCGCTTACCACGCCTTACAATAATTCCTCTCGCGTCCTCCAGGTCGCGAGGCCGCTCGCTGAGCAATTTATGCACAAGCAGGTCCTCGGCGGTGACTATTCTGACTTTCACTCCCCAGATCGATTTTAAGCGCGCTCTTTTTAGCCCGGCGAATTCAACGGGATTCTGCGCGATAATAAAGTCAAACTTGCCGGCCACCCCGCGCTTGAAAAATTTCATGGGGATAACGCCCGTTTCTTCCACGAATTTTTTAATACCCGGAGGTATCGGTTGAAAACCGTAGGCGCGCGCTTTTCCCAGGAATTGAGACAAATGTTCCATGTTCAAGACAATATTCAAGTCAATATCCTGGGTCATCCGGGGCTCACTATAAACGGAAACCGCGATCCCGCCCAAGACGGCATAATCAATGTGCGATTTTTCAAGAAATTTCGCCAGTTGGCTTAATTGATATTTAAAAGTCTTCATTATTTTATATCCCCGGCAAGAGAATGGATCCTGGCAAGCGCTTTGATCTTTTCCAAGTTAAGGGTCGAATAATATTTTTTATCCAGGAGATATTGTCCTGACTGGTAAAGGTCGAGAAAAATATCCAGTGATTTTTTTTCGCTCATCTGACGCAAAAATTTTCTTTTGTACCGAATTTCAAATTCTTTTATTTTGTGCCAACGGTCATTCATCATAAAATTCAAAAACACGTCAAACCAAGCCCGCGATCTTGTGCATGGCCTCTTTGACGATCGCGAAGCATTCCTTGTACGCGTAGTGCGGCTGGCCGATGGGGTCAGGCACGTCCACGTCCACGGGGAACCCCGAGGTATTGATAAATTCCCGCAAAAGATAGACCCTTTTTTCCACCTCCGGCACGCGCTCGAGGACCTGCTGGCGGTGGCCGCGGGTCATCACGATGATCAGGTCGGACTTCTTCAACAGGATCGTATTGACCGCGCGCGACAAATGGCGCGAAGCATCGATCCCCTCTTCCTTAAGGACGGCGACCGTCTCGGAACTGGCCGTCGTCTGCAGGAACACCCCCGTTCCGGCGGAGGAAACTTCCACGTCCTGGCGCCCGGCCAGCAGACTTTTCAAAAGATATTCCGCCATGACCGACCGGCAGCTGTTGCCCGTGCAGACAAAAAGGATGTTTTTCTTCCTGGTGATCCGGTCGACGTCTTCCTGCTTGATCACGCCGTCGCGCAGGATCTTCGGACTCCCGTGGGCCAGGTCCACGACCGATGAACCGATACCCAGCTTCGCCGGTCCGCCGTCGATGGCGACGTCCACGAGGCCGTCCAGGTCCCGCAGCGCCTCCCGGCACGTCGAGGGCGGCGGGTTGCCTTCAAAGTTCGCCGAAGGCGCCGCGATCGTGCACTGGGCTTCCTGCACCAGGCGCAGCGCGATCGGGTGGTCCGGCATGCGCACACCGATCGTCTCGCCGGCCTCTTTGGCCGGCACGACGACCGTCAAGGGCCCCGGCCAGTACGCGTCGATCAATTTATACAGCGCCGGGTCCGTCGTCGAAGTGTAATTGGAAATGAGCGCCACCTGCGGGATCAAGATCGAGAAGGGCTTGTCCTCACTGCGGCGCTTGACCTCGCGCAAGCGCTTCATCCCCTCGTTGCTGGTGAGGTTCGCCGCGATGCCGTACACCGTTTCGGTAGGGAACACGACCAGCCCGCCTTTACGCACGATGTTCGCGCAATAAGCGATCTTTTTGGCGTCGGGGAACTGGGGATGGACTTCCAGGATCTCTGTCTTCAAAAGTGGTTTCTCTTGCCGGGTGTCTTAACCCCGGCGTCTCTTATCGTTTATCCGTCAATTTTGTATCCAGGACCTTGCGCCGCTGGTCTTCCTTGAACCGGGCCAGTTTTTTCGCGAGCCCCACGTCATTCAGGGCCATGATCCGCACGGCGAACAAGGCGGCGTTCTTGGCGCCGGATTTGCCGACCGCCATGGCGGCAACGGGGACCCCCGGCGGCATCTGCACCGTTGAAAGGAGCGCGTCCATGCCGTTTAACGACGTCGAATCGATCGGGACGCCGATGACCGGGATATCCGTGTGCGCGGCCACGACCCCGCCCAAGGCCGCCGCGGCCCCGGCCCCGCAGATGACCGCCTGGACACCTTTGGCCTGCAATTGCCCAGCGTATTCCGCCGTCTCTTTAGGCGTACGGTGGGCGGAGAGGACCTTGATCTCGTAGCCGATGCCGAAATCTTTTAAGATATTAGCCGCTTCTTCCATAACGGGAAGGTCCGACTGGCTGCCCATCATGATGGCGACTTGAATATTTTTCATTTTCGATTTCCCTTCAAACTTATCTTCCCTGGGGTATTGCCGAAAATCCTACCTGCCGCGCACGGTGGTCTGCGGCGAGGGATGCAGATGCTTGAGCGCCTTGGCCCCGATGTCCCGCCGGAAAAAACACCGGTCGAATTTTATCTTCTCGACCGATTGGTACACCCGTTCGATGGCCTGTTCGATGTCATTGCCCAGGCTCGTCACGCCCAGGACCCTTCCGCCGGAGGTGACGACCTTATCTCCCTTTTTTTTGGTCCCGGCATGAAAGACGAGCGTGTGATCGTCCTTGACCGCGTCGAGCCCTTTGATCTCCTTGCCGGTCTCATACTCGCCGGGGTAACCGCCGGAGGTCATCACGACACACACACAGCTGCGCTTGTCCCATTCCATCTTCACCTTGTCCAGGCGCCCCTCACAGCTCGCCTGCAAAATTTCCGCCAGATCGGTCTTAAGCCGCGGCAGGATGGCCTGCGTCTCGGGGTCGCCGAAGCGCACGTTAAACTCCAATACCCTCGGCCCTTCGTCGGTCATCATCAGCCCCGCGTACAAGACCCCTTTAAACGGCGTGCCGGACTTGTGCATCCCGCGGATGACCGGATCGATGATCTGGATGCCGATCTTCCTTAACATCTCTTCGGTGATGACCGGCGCCGGCGAATACGCGCCCATGCCGCCGGTGTTGGGCCCCAGGTCGTCATCGAAGATCCGTTTGTGGTCCTGGGCGGAATCGAGGATCACGTAGCTTTTGCCGTCGCTGACCGCCAGGATCGAGGCCTCTTCGCCGAAAAGGCACTCCTCGATAATGATCTTCTCGCCCGCCTCCTTGAAGACCTTCCGGCCCATGATCTGGTCGACCGCGTCGCGCGCCTCCTGGATCTTGTCGCAGACGAAGACCCCCTTGCCGGAGGCCAGGCCGTCGGCCTTGACCACCAAGGGCAGCGGCGCCACCGTCAAAAACTCCATGGCCTCGTCGATATCGTCAAATATCTTGCACGGCGCCGTCGGGACGCTGTACTTCTGCATGAACTCCTTGGCGAAGACCTTGCTGCCCTCCAGGCGGGCGGCGTCTTTGCGGGGCCCGAAAATCTTCAACCCCTTTTGTTCAAACGCATCCACGATCCCGGCCACCAGCGGCGCCTCGGGGCCGACGACGGTCAGGTCGACCTTGTTTTTCTTCACGAAATTGACAAGCTCGTCAATATCGGAGGGGGCGATGTCGACACACCGGGCGATGGACGCGATGCCGCCGTTACCCGGCGCGCACCAGACGTCCTTGACCAGAGGGCTTTTCTTGATCTTCCAGGCCAGGGCGTGTTCCCGGCCCCCGGAACCGACGATTAAAACGTTCATACAATCCCCCCGCTCGATAATGAATTATACAAAAATAAGTTTATGCCGGCGGTCACGGATGACCTCACCGACCAGATAATGCCGAACCCCGCGACGCCTGAAAAATGCCCGGACGCCGGAGATTTCTTTGCGCGCGACGACCAACGCCAATCCAATCCCCATATTAAAGGTACGGAACATTTCGCGTTCGTTTATTCTACCTTTTTTTTGGATAATGTGAAATATTTTCGGCACCGGCCAGCTTCCCTTTTTGACGGCGAAACAGTGTCCCGCGGGAAGGACCTTGGTCAATTTTTCGTAAAACGCCCCGCCGGTGATATGCGCGATGCCCTTGACCGGGAAACGCTCGATGAGCGGCAAGACTTCCCTGACGTAGATCCGGGTCGGCCGCAACAATCCCGGGGCCATGCGTTTCTGTTCGGCCGCCGATAACACCTTGCGCGCCAGCGAAAAGCCGTTGGAGTGCAGGCCGCTCGAAGGCAGGCCGATCAGCTGGTCCCCCGGCCGGATCCGCGCGCCGCTGATGATCCGGTCTTTCTCAACGATCCCGACGGCAAAGCCAGCCAGGTCGTATTCATCCGGCGCGTAAAGCCCCGGCATCTCGGCGGTCTCGCCCCCCACCAGGGCGCACCCGGCCAGCTTGCAACCAGCCGTGATCCCTTTCATCACCGAGCGTAAAAGTTTGCCCTGCACCCGGCCGCAGGCGATGTAGTCCAGAAAAAAAAGCGGCCTGGCCCCCGTGCAAAGGATATCATTGACGTTCATCGCCACCAGATCAATCCCGACCGTATCGTGTTTGCCTACTGTCTTGGCGACGAGTAGTTTCGTGCCCACGCCGTCCGTCGAGGAAACCAGGACGGGGTTACGGTATTTCTTCCAGTCCAGGGCGAACAGGCTTCCGAAAGCGCCGCGGTCGCGAAGGACAGAGGAATTCAGCGTCCCGGCGATATCCTTCCGGATGGCCTTCACGAACCGGTTGGCCGCGCTGATATCCACCCCGCTTGTCTTGTACGTCAAGCCGCTCATAACAGATGCTCCCGGACGTAGCGTACGCCGTTTTCGAAAATCTTCGCCCCGTGGCCGAAGCGGCCGTTGGGTTTGAGCCTCGTCCAGAACGGATGCTGGGTAAAAAGGAAATGCCGTTCCGGGTGCGGCATCAGGCCCAGGACGCGGCCGGTCGTGTCGGTGATGCCCGCGATGTCGTCCGTCGAACCGTTGGGGTTCTCCGGGTAAACGGGTTTTCCCCCGCGCGGGTCACAGTAGCGAAACGCGACCTGGCCGTTCTTTCTCAACAGATCGAGGACCGTGTCGTCCTGGGGGACAAATTTCCCTTCGGCGTGGGCGACCGGGAAATAAACGACCTCCCGCAGCCCCTGGGTCCAGACGCTCTTGCCGACGGGCCTTAAATGGCACCAGCGGTCTTCAAATTTACCCGAATCATTATTAATCAGAGTCGCCCGTTGGCCCGCGGCGTGCTGTTTTTGTTCCCCTTCATCGAGCGGTCCGGGGAGGATGCCCGCCTTGACCATGACCTGGAAACCGTTACAGATGCCGAGCATCAGCTTGCCGTCGCCGAGGAACCGGCAGAGCTCCTCGCCCAGGCGCAACCGCAACTCGTTGGCGAGGATCCGTCCCGATTCGATGTCGTCCCCGTAGGTAAACCCGCCGGGGATGACCAGGATATGAAAATCACGCAGCTGGACTTCCTTGCGCAGCAGCTGGTTGATGTGGACCAGCCGCGGCCGGGCGCCGCAGCGCTCAAAGGCGAAGGCCGCCTCGCGGTCGCAGTTGGTGCCCGCCGTACGCAAAATAATGACGTTGACGTTCCCCTGGTTCATCGTTGGCTAGGATTTACGCCGGTTATCCTTGTAGAAATCCCGGATGCTCTTGACCACATCTTCGGGGGTATCGACGATCTTGAAAATATTCAGGTCTTCGGGGTCGATGTTATCGGCCTTTAAAACCGAATGGCGCAGCCAGTTGACCAGCCCGTGCCAATATTCGCTGTCGAACAAAACGACAGGGAAGCGCTGCATCCGCCCCGTCTGGATCAGCGTGATGCTTTCAAAAAATTCGTCCAGCGTGCCGAGCCCGCCGGGAAAAATGACAAAGGCCTTCGCGTATTTGACAAACATCACCTTGCGGGAGAAAAAATAATGGAAATTGATCAGATGGTTGATGTACGGGTTGGGCTTTTGCTCAAACGGCAGGTCGATGTTCAACCCGATCGACTTGCCTTTCGCCTTGCTCGCCCCCTTGTTCCCCGCTTCCATGATCCCCGGGCCGCCGCCGGTGATGATCGCGTAGCCTTCCTTGACCAGCAGTTCCGCGGTGCGCTCGGCGAGCTTGTGCCACTGCTGGGTGCGCCGGGTGCGCGAGGAGCCGAAGATGCTGACCGCCGGCCCGATCTCGGCGAGCTCGTGGAACCCGTCGACAAACTCCGACATGATCCGGAAGACCCGCCACGGGTCTTCGAGTTTGAAATCTTCCGCCACTTCCCGTTTCTTCTTTTTCATAAACACCCCTTTCTACCACTGTAACGGCCGGCGCCAGGCCTGTTTGAGGACCTCAATGTTCGTGTCCACGCACGGCTCCCCGTCCGGGCAGCGCACGACGAACGCCGGCACGGCCTCGACCTGCCCGACGGCGGCGCAGGGGACCCCCTGGCGGCGTAAAAGCTGTTCAAATTTTTTCCGGTCTTCCGGCCTTACCTCGGCGACAAACCGCGAATTCGATTCCGAGAACAAAACGGTGTCCTCGCGCCGGTCTTTTCCCTTGTAAGGGACGTCCGCCAGCCGCACGCTCGCCCCGCACCCGCCGCTGAAGGCCATTTCCGCGAGCGCCACCCCCAAGCCCCCCTCCGAACAGTCGTGTAATGAACGGACCAGCCCCCGGAGCACGGCCCTGGCCAGCGCGGCAAAATTTTTCACGCCCTGGCGGAAGTCCACCTTCGGCACCGCGGCGCCCAGCATCCCGTACGTGTCCAGGTAAATGGAACCGCCCAGCTCGTCGTACGTCGTCCCGACACAGTAAATCATGTTCCCCGGCGTCTTGAAATCCATGGTCACCGTTTTCGTCACGTCTTCAATAATGCCGATCGCCGAAATAAGGAGCGTGCCCGGAATGGCGATCGACTTTTTATCCTGGGTATATTCGTTGTACAGGCTGTCCTTGCCGGAGATGAACGGAACTCTGTATCCCACCGCCGCCTTGTAACAGCCTTCGGCCGCGCGCACGAGGCCGCCCAGCCGGTCCGGCTTGTCCGGGTTGCCCCAGCAAAAATTGTCCAGGATGGCCACACGCGACGGGTCGCCGCCGACCGCCACGATCTGGCGGAGTGCCTCGTCAACGCAGGAAGCCGCCATCCAGAAAGGGTCGAGCAAACCGTAACGGACGTTGATCCCGTTGGCGACGGCGAAGCCGCGCGTTGAGCCCAGCTCCGGCGCCAGGACGCTCGCGTCCGACGGCCCGTCGCACTTCGGCCCGACAAAGGGCTTGATCACGCTCGCCCCCTGCACTTCGTGGTCGTACTGGCGGACCACCCATTCCTTGGAACAGACATTATAATGGCCCAGGACTTCCTTCAGCTTTGCGTTGAGATCGACCGATCTCGGCAACCGCGGCGAAGTTACCTTCGGCGCCCGCCAACGCGCTTCTTTGGTGATCTTCGGCAACCCGTCATGGAGAAAATCCATATTCAGATCGCAAACTTGCTGTCCTTTGAAAAACAAATCCAAGCGCCCGGTGGCGGTAAATTCACCGATCACCGCCGCCTCCACGTTCTCGCCGGCAAACACCTCCAGCAGCGCTTTGATTTTCGCCGGCGGGACGGCCAGGACCATCCGTTCCTGCGACTCGGAGATCCAGATCTCGTCGTAATGGAGGCCTTGATACTTCAAAGGCACCTTACCCAAATCAACCCGCACCCCCAATTTACTACCCATTTCCCCGACGGCGCTCGAGAGCCCCCCGGCCCCGCAATCCGTGACCGCCGCGTATAAACCCTTGTCGCGCGCCTGCATCAGGGCATCCAGCATTTTCTTTTCCTGGATGGGGTCACCGATCTGCACGGCCCCGGAAGAGACGGTTTCCGACTCTTCCGTCAGTTCTCCCGAGGAAAACGTGGCCCCGTGGATCCCGTCACGGCCCGTGCGCCCGCCGACGACCACGACCAGGTCCCCCTTGCGCGCAGCCTTCTTCACCCGGTCTTTGGGGATAAGCCCGACGCTGCCGCAATAGACCAAAGGGTTGCCGACAAACCGTTCGTCAAAAAGGATCGCGCCGTTGACCGTCGGGATGCCCATCTTGTTGCCGTAATCGCGCACGCCGCTCACGACCCCCTTCATGATCTTCTTGGGATGCAGCGTCCCCGCGGGCAGCCGGTCAAAAGGCGTCTCCGGCGGCGCGAAACAAAAAACGTCCGTGCCGCAGACAGGCCTCGCCCCGAGACCGGTACCTAAAATATCCCGGATGACGCCGCCGATCCCGGTATTCGCCCCGCCGAAAGGTTCCAGCGCCGAGGGGTGGTTGTGCGTCTCGACCTTAAAACAAATATGATTTTTTTCGCTGAACCGGATGACGCCGGCGTTGTCATGAAAAACGGAAACGCACCAGGGCCTGTTGATCTCCTGGGTCGCCTTAATGATCGTCGATTTCAATAAATTGCGGATCAATTTCGTTTTCGTCTTGCCGTTTTCCCGGTAACGGTACTGGATGTTCCCCCGGAACGTTTTATGATAACAGTGTTCGCTCCAGGTCTGGGCGACCGTTTCCAGTTCGCAGTCCGTGGGGTTACGCCCCAGCTGTTTGAAATAAGTGCGGATGGCCTTCATTTCGTTGAGATTCAGAAAAAGCTGGCCCTCGCGGCTGATCTCCGTCAGCTTCTTGTCGGCGGCGCTGATCAAATCCACGCGGACCACCTCAAAACTCCTCTTGCCCGCCGGGAACGAGAGCGTCTTCTGCGCCCACGGGTCGGTGACGACGTGCTGGATGAGTTTGTTGGAGAGGACCTTGTTGACGATGATGTCCAGGTCCCCGGGAGGGATCGGACCGTAGAGGAAATATTGCCGGGCGCGGCGCACCGCGCGCGCGCCGCCGACGCCCAGGTCGCGGATCCCCTTGAGGGTGGATTCCTCAACAGGGTCCATCACGCCGGGGTTATACGCGACCTCAACGACGCAGCAGTCCGCCGGCAACCGCGGGCGGGCCGAGGTGTTCAGATCAAAACAGGAATACTGCTGGGTGATCCCGTCGGTGAAAAGTTCGCGGCAAATCTTCACAACGTCGGGTTCGGAGATCCCGCCTTCGATATTATAGACCTGCGTAACCTCGACTTTAGCGACCGAACGGATACCGAGATCAAGGATGTCCTTGCGGATACCTTCGCCCGCGGCGTCAAAGACGCCGGGCTTGTATCTTATCTCAACGCGCCAAATCATGTGATCAGCTCTGGTGGTGGTTTCAGCCGAGGATGGTGAAGTCAGGGTTGACACGTGATAATATTCAATCTAGGGTCAAGTAGCAAGGGTCAGGGGTCAAGGATTTTCCTTGTTCCTTGCCCCTTGATCCTATATTCAATTCGTACTTCGAATTTTACTTATTCACTCTGTTCAAGACTTCCTGGTACGCCTCCTCGATATCTCCCAGATCATGCCGGAAACGGTCCTTGTCGAGCTTCTTGCCGGTACCGACCTCCCAGAGCCGGCAGGTGTCCGGAGAAATCTCGTCGGCCAGGATGATCTTGCCCTTGCAGCGCCCGAACTCCAGCTTGAAATCGATCAACTCCAGCCCCAGGTTGGCGAAAAACTTGCTCAACAACTCGTTGACCATCAGGGTATATTTTCTGATCGTCTCGACTTCCTCGGCCGTGGCCAGGTTGAGCGCCAGGATATGGCTTTCGTTGATCAACGGGTCTCCGAGGTCGTCGCGTTTGTAGCAGAATTCCAGTACCGTCGAGGCGAGGGCCGTGCCTTCTTTCAACCCCAAAAGCCGGGAGAGCGATCCGGCCGCGCGGTTGCGGACAATGACCTCCAGCGGCACGATCTCGACTTTTTTGACCAGCATTTCCCGGTCGCTTAAATTCTTCTCGAAGTGGGTGGGGACGCCCTTGGCCGCCAGAAATTCAAAGATCTTCGTGGAGATCTTGTTGTTCATGACCCCCTTGCCGGCGATGGTGCCTTTCTTGGCGGCGTTAAAGGCGGTCGCGTCATCCTTGAAATACTGGATGATCAGGTCAGGATTCTCCGTGGCGTAAATGATCTTCGCTTTCCCCTCGTAAAGCTTGTTCCCTTTTTTCATGGCCGCGCCCTCTTCTTTGTCCTGCGCCATCATTATATGCCGACCTTTTTGAATATCCGGTCCGTGTGCCGCGTGTAATACTTGATGTCGAAACAGGCGTCGATCTCCGCCGGGCGCAGGTATTTGCGCACCTTCCGGTCGCGGTAGAGAATATCTTTGAAATCGGAGGTCTCCTGCCAGACCTGCATGGCGCAGTGCTGGATGACCTCGTACGCGGCCTCGCGGGCGAGCCCCTTTTTCATCAATTCCAGAAGGACGCGCTGCGAGTAGATAAGCCCCTTGGTCTTGCTGAGGCTCGTGATCATGTTCTTCGGATAAACCAGCAGGCCGTCCAGCAACGGGATCATTTTATTGAGCATGTAGTTGAGGGTGATCGTCGAGTCCGGCAGGATGACGCGCTCCACCGACGAATGGCTGATGTCGCGCTCATGCCACACGCAAATATTCTCGAAAGCGGCCTGGGCGTTGGCCCGTAAAAGGCGCGAAAGCCCGGAGACCCGCTCGCAGGTGACGGGGTTGCGCTTGTGCGGCATCGCCGAAGACCCGATCTGCCCTTTGAAAAACGGCTCTTCGACCTCCAGGACCTCGGTTTTCTGCAAAAGGCGGATCTCGGTCGCGATCTTGTTCAAGGTCGAACCGACGATGGCGATCGTCGTGATAAACTGGCAGTGGTGGTCGCGCTGGATGATCTGGGTGGCGACGTTGACCGGCTTTAACCCGAGCTGTTCGCAGACAAATTCTTCGACATAAGGGTCGATATTGGCGTACGTCCCGACGGCGCCGGAGAGTTTCCCGTAACGGATCATCTCCCTGGCCTGCTCCATCCGCTGCTGGTTGCGGACCATCTCGTCATACCAGACGGCCAGCTTGAGCCCGAAGGTGGTCGGCTCCGCGTGCACCCCGTGGGTGCGGGCGATGCAAGGGGTATCCTTGTATTTTTTTGCCTTTTGCTTGAGAACGGCCACGAACTTGTTGATATCCGCCAGAAGGATATCGCTCGCCTCAACGCACTGGACCGAAAGCGCGGTGTCCAAAAGGTCCGAAGACGTCAGCCCCATGTGCAGGTAACGCGCCTCGGCCCCCAGGTATTTGCCGACGTTATTGATAAACGCCACAACGTCGTGTTTGGTTTTTTCTTCGAGCTTTTTGACTTCTTCAATATCGAACTGGGCGCTTTTGCGGATCTTCTCCATCGCCTTTTTGGGGATGCTGCCCAGCTTGCACATCGCTTCGCAGGCGAGGACCTCAATCTTGAGCATAATTTCCATCTTATGCTTTTCGGACCAGATATTGCCCATCTTGGATAGAGTATAACGGTCGATCATGACGTCGAATCCTCCTTTGTTGCGGTGGATACTGAAATTTTGAAGATTTACTATATCAAAGAATTATCTTGAAATCAAACAAAATTAAAAAATCGGCCGCAAAAAACACTCCTTCATAGCCGTAACATTATGATATATATTGAGTTATAACTTATTATCAGACCAACAGAGGATAGGGGGCTCAAGAAGCTTTTTGACGTTTAACTGGAAGCAGTCAAAGGAGTTACGGACTGGAGGTCTTTTGAAAATAACTGACGCTTGCCTGAAGGGCTTCCTGCATGATCTTGGGAGTCACTTCAATCAATTTCTGTCCCGCAGGAGTTTTATAAAACGCGACGATTTCCTTCAATTCATCCGGCGCGTAATATTTATCATAAATGGGGACAAGCTGCGCGATGATCGCGTCAATGTTGAAGACAGTTTCAAGCTGCCCGCGTTTCTCCTCGGGGGCCTGCGCGATGATCTGGTCGATATTCGTCCGCATGCTGCGGCGCACGCCGCTCGCGTCCATCAGTTCCATGATCAGGCCGAATTTTTCAGGGGCGATCCTGGGGAATTGTGAGGCATCCAGCGATGCTGGCGCCGGGGGCCTGGCGACGGCCTGCGGCTGGTCTTCTTCGATGCGCAGGATCTGGTCGTTGTAATAATGCCGCGGCAGGGTCCCTTCCTGGATGACCACGTCGTACGCGCCGCGGTTGATGACTTTTCCGGCCACGACCCGGCCGTCCTTGAAATAGATCGTTTCGGCGCGCGCCGCGGAAGCGGTCAGGAACAAAAAAAATACAATAACGGATAAACCAGCTCTCATTTAGTCCCCCTTGATGGAAATTTTGTTGAACGGCATACCCTTGTATGTTACCATATCTCCCCCATGATCGAAAACGCAAAAAAACAAATCGATAAAAGCCTCGCGGCCTTCATGGACCGGATCAAACGGGATTACAAACTGCATCTGGTCAACCCCGTCCTCTACAAAAGCATCCGCGAGTTTTCCCTGCGCAAGGGAAAACGCATCCGGCCGCTGCTATTGGTCTTAAGCTACAACGGATATTGTCCCGCGGCAAAGCGCGACTCCCCTTCGCTCTACCAGGCCTCCACGTGCATTGAGCTCCTGCACAACTTTATGCTCATCCACGACGACATCATCGACCGTTCCAGTTTAAGGCGCGGCAAACCGACCCTGCACCGGCTGCTGGGAAAAATCGTCCCGACCAGGGACCAGGAGAAACTCGGCTATGACCTGGGGATCATCGCCGGAGATATCATCTACGCGCTGGCCATCGACGCCTTCCTCACCATTGAAGAAGCCCCCGCCCGCAAAGAAAAGGCCCTGAAGTATTTTATCCAGACGGCGGCGTTTACCGCAATGGGAGAGTTCATCGACACCGTCCACGGCGTGGAAAAAATCAACCGGGTCAAGGAAAAGGACGTCTTCCTCAACTATACGCTCAAGACCGCCCGCTACACCTTCGACTGCCCGATGGTCGTCGGGGCGATCCTGGCCGGCGCCCCGCAAGGAGATATTGGAAAACTGTGCCGGCTGGGTATCCTCGTCGGACAGGCGTTCCAGATCCAGGACGACATCATCGGCATCTTTGATTCAGAAAAAAATATCGGCAAATCCATCTTAAGCGACCTGGCCGAATCGAAGAAAACGATCCTGGTCTGCCACGCCTACCGGACGCTCCAGGGCCGCGCCCGCAAGCGTTTTTTGGCGCATTTTCTCAAAAACAAAAAGACCTACCCGGACCTCGTCGCCATCCGCAAAATTTTCGTTGAAGCCGAAAGCCTCCAGTACAGTCTGGGGGAAATTGAAAAACGCGTCAACAAGACCCTGGCCATCCTGGACACCCTCCGAATGCGCCAGCCGTACAAAGGCGTCATCCAGGACGCGATCCTCAAACTCTTCGCGCACAGCGAAACCATCGCGCGGCAATACGGCGTCCATTGCGGCCCCGCCTGCTGCTGTGACCACTAAGCTGTTGCGGACTCAACTAAGCTGGACGCAAATCTCATCGAGGACCAGCCGTCCTTTCTCCGTCGCCCGCAAAAATCCCTCGCGCCAAATCAAAAATCCGTGGCGGACAAAATGTTCTATCTGCCGGCGTTCCTCGTCGCTCAAGCGGTGTCCCAGCGATTCTTCCAGATCATCGACCCGCACGCCCCGGTTCATCCGCAGCCCGATCAAAAGCGCCTGCTTGAGCCGCTCGCGCCCGTCGAGCTGTCGGAAGCCGGCCACGACAGACTCTCCCCGGCCAACCCGGTCGATGTACGCGTTCAGCCGGTCGACGTTCCAGGATAATTTCCCGTCCAGGTAAGAATGCGCGCCGGCGCCCATTCAAACCACGACCGCATCGGGTGTTGCTGTACGTGAATCGAATATCTCTAAACTAATCTCTTCGTTTTTATAATAAGTGCGGCGGTTCGTTTGCGCAAATTAAGCACACTCACGCACGGTAACGTTTTATCCTTATGCTGTTCGATCAATAAATTGACTCTAGCTAATAAATCTTGAGCAAATCCTGCCTTTGCGACAATATCTTTTGCATTGTTGATCTTTTTATTCAAATTTTCAATCTCAAGGTTTGCGCCAAGACACAAAGAACATTGCATTTTTCTGCCTCCATAATTTCCAATTTTTACTTTAGTTCTTTAAACTCATTTTGCTTTCTACATAACTAACGACATCGCCTGCTGTTTTCATCCCCTCAACATCCTCCTCAGGAATCTCTATCCTAAATCTTTCTTCTAACGCCATAACCAATTCTAATGTATCAAGCGAATCCACGCCTAAATCAGCGATCAATGAAGTTTTTGGTCCTATCTCTTCGGATTGAACACCCAATTGCTCACTGATTACTTTTTTTATTTCTCCAAACAAACTCGTCTCCATTTCCACCTTGGAAATAAGATATCTGCCGAGTTCTTCAAATCGTTGTTTATGCTTATGATAAAAAGGAAGCAACTGTTGATATTCCCTTACCTTTTCTGCCTCCTTGACCTCTTTAATTTGAATGTCTTGAGCAAGCAAATTCTTAACCCCGTGACAGGCTCCAATAAAAAGTATGCCTGTTTCTTTGGAACTTAAGGTCTCATCGATTCTTTGAGCAATAAATTGGTCTCTTTCATTTAACAGCCTGGTTTTGACCAATTTATATCTCATAAATCCTAATAACTTCTGAAAAATTGACTTTGACCGGGTTATGGCGCGCAGCCTGTCGCATTCTTCTTTGACGAGATAGAAATCTTCGGTTCTAACTAAAATAGCGCCTTTTCCAAGAAATCGCGAAACCAGCTCATAATTTTTGCTTCCCTTGCTTCTCCCTTCTTCAACTATTTTTTCTCCCACTTCTCCTTCGGCTATCATTCCATCCTGGTAAATTTTCATTCCAGATACATCGATAGAATCAAAATAATTTGATACGACATCCCAAAAACTTTCAACTGTTCTTTGATGTTCTTTCCAGAGGTCTTCTCCTAACTCCGAAATACCCCTTTGAATTACATCCCCTGCCAAAGAACCAAGGTCAGCGCTGGTATGAATAACTGGGACATAAATCAGTGTTCTCATAATGAGATGCGGAATAAGCTATTTCGCCTTGATTTTTTCTTCCAACCGCTCTAATCTTTTTTTCAAAACAATATTTTCCTTTTCCAGCTCAGTCTCTCCGGCCTTTGTCGATAAATAAGTGTCCTGCTGCCACCAATTGATACCCATCTCCATCGCCTTATCAACAGAAGCAACCAAGAGCCTTATTTTAATATTAAGAAGATCAACATCGGCAAGTTGGATTTTTATATCTCCGGCAATCACAATTCCTTTATCCAATACCCGTTCCAGAATATCCGCGAGATTGGTGGCGTTAATCGCGTGTGTAATCTGTTCTGCCATAAAAACCTCCGTTTTAAATTACATTAGATCTCCTAAAGGCCCTAAATTTATATTAAGCTCTTCGTCTTTAAGCCCGAAAACCCCCCTTAATTCTTTCATCTTATCTTCTAACTTCATCAGAGTCAGACCAACGTCTTCAATTTCTTCATCGGTCAAAGAACCGCCTTCAATCCTGCGCATCGCCTGCTTTTCCAAGAGTTTCCTGATCAATTCAACGAGTGTAAGGATTAACTTTGCCAAACCCTTTTCTACATTTTTAGGGTCGATATTAATCCTTTCAGCCTCACTGGCCTTTACTTCCCCGGGATCTTTAATAGTCATGACTAAAGATGGTTTATCCATTTTATGCCGGCTCCTGTATTGGCCCCTCGATGGGAGCACCTCTTAAACGCTCCATAGTCTCCACAGAGCTAACCAAAACCTTTAATCCTACATATATCAAATCCACATCAGCTACAGAGATGACAATATCTCCTGATACAACCACACCTTTATCCAATACCCTGTCCAAAATTTCTAAGAGCGTTACATCTTTTGATTTGGCAGTGACATTATCCATTTTACGCTTCTTCCTTAAGCAGAGCACAAAAATTATACGGTGGCCAGGGGCCGGTGCAATCAAAAAAAAGCCCCTGGTCAGTATATTTTGCCCTAAGATCCTCTACTATGTTAAGAAAATCCTCTACGTTATCTTTATTAATTAAAAAAGCGGAATTTAGAATCATTTCGTCATTTCTTTCAGTAGCTTCTCTGGGTAATAATTTATTGATGCGTGCTTCCCGGGACCTCTCCCTTAATCTATCAAAGCTCATCTCGCCATACTCATTAAGCTTTTTATTTACGGCTATATTCAGCAACTCTTCTTTTTTCTTCTTTAAAAGATAGGCCTTGCCCGGCGCAGTCGAACCAATGATTTCTTTATCTATATCCAGGATTTCTCCGTCCTCCCGTATAATAACTTCTTTTAGCTTCTCTAAATCACAATAAATCTTAACCCCCCATTCCTCTTTATCTTTTAATTTTCTCAATATATTTTTAAATTC
>JACRHP010000032.1 GCA_016212005.1 Candidatus Omnitrophota bacterium
AAAGTATTGCAATTGTCTTTCTGACGGTCGCCGAAGACGGTTATACGTTGCTTGAGTGCTACGAGGCCGGCGCTCACACGTTTCTCAACAAACCAATCCGCGCTAAAGAATTAATCCGGGAGGTGGAATTAACGCTGCAGGATAAAAGGGAGGAAGGGAAAAAGGAAGATGATTTATGAGACTATCACCAAATAATCTCCCGCACGCCGGCGGGCATGCCGCGGAATTTCCCGACGAAACGCACTTCACGCACCAGGTCCAGGTTGAATTTTTCCTTGACGATACGGGCCATCCGCAGCGAAAGATCGTAAACGTCCTGGCTGCGGCAGTTGTTGGCTTTGACGATGATATTGGCGTGTTTGGGGTAGATGACGGCGCCTCCGACCTCGAGTGTTTTGCCGCCGGCTTGTTCCAAAAACCACCCGGCCGCTTGGCGTTTGCCCGCCTGGGAGGTCGGATCGATGTTTCTGAAAAAACTTCCCGCGCACGGCTCGCGGCGCAAATCCGGATGTTTTGCCTTGCGCTCGGCCAGGATTTTTTCCCGTTCTTCCAGTAATGCCTTCGCGTCGCCCTTGCGCAGCGACAAGACGGCGGAAACAACAATGTCGCCGGTTTTTTTGAGGATGGAATCCCGGTAGGCAAACCCCAGCTCTTTGGTCCCGGCCGTTTTTTTTACGCCCGACGGGCTGATCAGTCCCGCCGAGGTCAATACGTCGCCGACCTGTTTGCCCCATGCGCCGGCGTTGCCCACCACAGCGCCGCCGACGGTGCCGGGGATCCCGGTCGCGTATTCAACTCCCCCCAGGCCGTTTCGCGCGGCAAAAAGGGCCAGGTCATCCAGCAAGGTGCTGCCGGAAACAGTCACGTCGGTGCCATTGACGGTGATGAGCGGGTTGTTCGTGCAATAGCGCACCACGTAACAATCGAGCGGTTCATCGGAGACGACGAGGTTCGACCCGCCGCCGATCAAGATAAACTTCTTTTTTTCTTTGACCAGGCACTGGACCGTTGTCTCCAGCTGTGCCGGCGTCTGGCAATGGATGATCCCCCGGCAGCCGGCGCCCAGGCGAAACGTCGTATATTCCGAAAGAGGGCGATCTTCGAGTCGGACATCCGGATTTTTTAAGGGAGCAAGCGTCATACGAGGTCCTTGACCAGGACAGGGTGCTTTTCCTCACGCCGGGCCAGAAGATACAGACAATCGGAGAGGCGGTTAAACCACACAATGACCCGGGGGTTTTTAATTTCTTTTTTATGGTAAAGTGCCACGACCTTGCGCTCGCAGCGGCGGGCGATACAGCGCGCCTGGTCCAGATAAGCCGAGGCAAGGGTGGCGCCGGGGATGACAAAGCCTTTAGGGATGGGGACGGTCGCGTTTAAAAAAGCGCAGCGTTTTTCCATCTGCGCGAGAAACGCGTCATCGACGCGCCGGGGAAGTTTGGCGAGTTTGACGGAGGTCGTCGCCAGTTCCGAACCGACCACGAAGAGCTCTTTCTGAAGGATCAGGATCTCTTCGCGCAGCCGCGTATTCCGCGTCTGGCCGCGGGCGACGGCCAGGGTGCTGACCAGTTCATCCAAGTCGCCGTAAGCCTCAAGCCGCGGGGAATCCTTGGACACTTTCTCGCCGGAAAAAAGGCGCGAGTAGCCTTCATCGCCGGTTTTGGTGGTTATGCCTTTTGTGGTCATGACTTTTGGAAGCGTCTTTCGATGGCGTCCATCCCGCCGTCAAGGGACCGGACGTTGGTGATGCCTTGCTCATGGAGGTATTCGGTGAGCGATTCACTGCGCATGCCTTTGGCGCAGAAGATAATGTATTCCTTGCCCGGGTCAAAAACAAATTTCCGCTGCTGGAACTGGCTGAGCGGAAGATGTACGCTCTCGATCCCCGGGGCGGGTTCCAGGGCGCGTTCCTGGGGTTCACGGACGTCCACGAAGACGAATTCTTTAAGCTGGTCGTCGGTCAACGAAGTCATATCGACCGTCAACGGGATTTCTTTTGACATGTTATAGGCTCCTTGGTATGGCCTGCCTGTCCCGTGGATCGGGACCTGTTCGGCCGGACAGGCAGGAGCAGGAGCTCCAGCCGGAATTTCCATCCGCGTAGTATTCTTTTTTCCAGATAGGGAGGCGTTTTTTCAATTCGTCGATCACGTAGCGGCAGGCCGTAAACCCTTCGTCGCGGTGGGCCGCGAGGACCCCGACCCAGACGGCGGTTTCGCCGACTTTGAGGCGTCCGGTACGGTGGACGATCTTAATATCAATCACGCCGGGGTTCACTTTTGCCTCTTCCATGATTTTTTGGGCTTCTTGCTGGCAGAGCGGTCCGTACGCTTCATATTCCAGGCCGACGACGGTTTTGCTGTCATTGTGGTCGCGCACGCGGCCTTCGAAGCCGTTGAACGCCCCGGCACCTGACGCCTTGAAGTTCTCCGCGAGGTCAGGAGGGTTAAGCGAGGTTGAAGAGAGTGTAAAGTCCATGTTAAACTCGAAATCCGAATTTCGAAGCACGAAACAAATTAAAAACTGCTACATTCGATATTGAAAACAACTTTTTGGATTTTACTGTTTTTAATTTTGTATTTATTTCGGATTTCGTATTTCGTGCTTCGGATTTCAATACGTTATTCTCACAGTCCCGCCTTTGATGCTGCACTGGCAGCTCAAGCGGTTGTTACGGTCCATCCCCAGGTCGGTTTCTTCGGTATTCAGTTCGTTCAAATTTTCGGCGCCTTCGACAACTTCCACCTGACAGGTCGCGCACACGCCGGAGTTGCAGCTGAACGGGATCCCCGCTTTTTCACAGACGGCGTCGATCTTGCCGCCGTCGGGGATCTCAAATTCCTTGTCGTCGATGATCAGTTTGGCCATGGTTATTTTATGTTAAATGGGAGGGAGTGCAAAGACAATATGTTTTTCGGGATTTTCAAAGGTGCGCAGGACGGTATCGGGATATTTATCCTGAATACTTTGGACCAATTCATCGACGATGACGCGAGGCACCGAAGCCCCGGAGCTGATACCTATTTTATTTTTTCCTTTTAGAATAGTTATATCCAATTCGTCAACATTATCCACGATGTAGCTGTCCACGCCCTGTTTTTCACCGGTCTCCCGCAGGCGGTTGCTGTTGGAGCTGTTGGGGGAGCCGCAGATGATGATCACGTCGCATATCCTGGCGAGTTCCTTGACCGCGTCTTGGCGGTTCTGCGTGGCGTAACACAGGTCCGAGCGCGGCGGGGCCATCAGGTTCGGAAATTTTTCTTTTAAAAGCTGGATCATCCGGGTCGTTTCATCCACGGAAAGTGTTGTCTGGGTGATGTAGGCGACTTGCGCGCCGGGGGCGATCTCGAGCGCTTCAATATCTTTTTCATCCTCCACGACGTGCAGGAGCCCCGGGTCGACGTACCCGGAGGTCCCGATCAGTTCCTGGTGCCCGCGGTGGCCGATGAGAACGGTTTCATATTCCTTTTGGGAGAATTTGGTCGCCTCGTTGTGGACCTTGGTTACCAATGGGCAGGTGGCATCCACGTATTTGAGTTTTCGGCGCCGGGCGGTTTCAATTACGGAAGGCGGCACGCCGTGGGCGCTGAAGATGATGCGTTCGCCTTCGGGAACGTCGTTGAGGTCTTCGACAAAAACAACGCCGCGTCCGCGAAATCCGTTGACCACGTAAGTATTATGGACGATTTCGTGGTAAACGTATAAAGGGGATCCGTATTTCTCGAGCGCCTGTTCGACGATATCAACGGCAAAGGCGACCCCCGCGCAGAACCCTTGAGTTTTAGCCAGATAGATTTCCATGTTGAATTTTTGACGTATATCAACTATAATTTTGGTTAATTATATCATCCTGACATGAAAATTCAATCCAGAAGAAAAACTCTCTCCGTTGGTGTCGGCAACGTCCTTTTAGGCGGCGGACACCCCGTTGTCATCCAGTCCATGACCGATACGCCCACGGCAGACGTGGAGCGGACGCTTAAACAAGTCATTGAATTGATCGAAGCCGGTTCGGAGATGGTGCGGCTGACCGTCAACGACGACGCCGCGGCCCGGGTGGTGCCGGAGATCATCGCGAGGCTGCGCGGGCGCGGCACCACGGCGCCGGTCATCGGCGATTTCCATTTCAACGGCCACACCCTTTTGGCCAAACACCCTGACTGCGCCCGGCTCCTGGACAAATACCGGATCAACCCCGGCAACGTGGGTAAAAGGGAAAAGCACGACGAGAATTTCGCCCAAATCATCAAAATCGCCATCGACAACAATAAACCCGTGCGCATCGGCGTCAACTGGGGCTCGCTCGACCAGGAGCTGGTCACGGCGCTGATGGACCGCAACGCCCGGCGGAAAAATCCTAAGGATTCCAAAGAGGTCACGTATCAGGCGATGGTCCACAGCGCCCTGGAGAGCGCGGCGCTCGCCCGCAAACTGGGGATGAAAAAGGACAAGATCGTCATCAGCGTCAAGATGTCGGTCCTGCAGGATATGGTGACGGTTTATTCCCAGCTTGCCAAAGAATGCGATTACGCGCTGCATTTGGGGTTGACCGAAGCGGGTGCCGACGTGCAGGGCATTGCCTCGAGCGCGGCGGCTTTGGCGATCTTGTTGCAGCAGGGGATCGGCGATACCATCCGGGTCTCACTTACCCCGCAGCCCAATGTTCCCCGCACGCGCGAGGTCGAGGTCTGCAAGGCCATTCTGCAGTCGCTGGGGTTGCGTTATTTCGCGCCGAGCGTGACCAGCTGCCCGGGCTGCGGACGCACGACCAGCGACTATTTCCAATATCTGGCCAAAGATATTAATGAACACATCCAGCGCAGCATGCCTGTCTGGAAAAAACAATATCCCGGCGTGGAACGGATGAAGATCGCGGTGATGGGCTGTGTGGTCAACGGCCCCGGCGAGAGCCGCCACGCGGACATCGGCATCAGCCTCCCCGGCGCTTCCGAAAAGCCCGTCGCGCCTGTGTATGCCGACGGCAAGCAACTGACCACCCTCAAGGGCGAGCATATCAAGGAAGAGTTCACCGCCATCCTCGAAGACTACCTGCGCAGAAAATTCGCGTAATTTTTTTCTAAAAAAATATATACATTGCATTATCAAGGGTATACAATATTTTCATCCGCCTTCGCAGAAGACCACGGGCTTTGCCCGTGGATGAATGCGAGAAAGCTTTTGCTTCGGCGGGATGTTCGCCGAAGGGCAAAGCCTCTGGTAATCCGTCGGCGGATAACCCCCAGCGCTTTGATTCACGAAGTGAATCAGCAGGGGGTAAAACAAGGTACCACGGGCTTTGCCCGTGGGGCTCCATTCCCAATCCAGGGAATGCGAAAGGAGACAATATGTTCATACGAAAGATTTTGTTAACGGCAGTCAGTGTGATCGGCGCGGCGGGGTTGGCATTCGCTCAGCCGAATCCTCCCCCCTCCGGGGGCCTAACGGCGGGGGCGGCGGGTGGCCCAAGGGGCGGCGGTGGAAATCCTCCGGGTCCGCAAGGCGGAGCGGGCGCGGGACAAAATTTGGAGAGAAAAAATCCCCCGGGACCGATGGGTGGGCCGGGCGGCGGTGAAGGCAGAGGCTCTCGTGTCGGTGAGGAAGGATTCCAGCCCCCCGGTCCACGCCCGGGAGATGGTCAGTTCAATCCGCCGGGACCAATGGGTGGGCCGGGAGGTAATCCTCCGGGGCCACGTCCAGGTGATGGTCAATTTAATCCTCCTGGACAACAAGGCGGCCAGAGGCAGGGTATTAATCCTCCGGGGCCGGTGGGTGGACCGGGTGCCGGGCCAGCCTTTAAAGAAGGCGGCATGATGGATCGCATGGAAGATCGGATGGACAAACGTGAAGACATGCGGGATCGTGCGGAAGATAAGATGGACCGGATGGAAGACAAAAAGGACCGCATGGAAGACATGATGGACAAGCGTGAAGATGTGTGGGACGCGCAGCATGACGGCGGTATCAAGGATAAAATGGAAGACCGGATGGACAAGCGTGAGGACATGATGGATCGCAGGGAGAATAAAGGCGACCGCATGGAAGACCGCATGGATAAAAGGGAAGACAAGATGGACCGCCGGGAAGATTTCCGTGACAACCGCGGCGGTAACCCTCCTGGCCCAATGGGTGGCCCTGGTGCAGGTAATCCTCCCGGGCCGATGGGCGGAGCGGGGACGAACATGAATCCTCCGGGACCGATGGGCGGACAGGGGGGAGGACAAGGCATGCGTAATAATCCTCCCGGTCCTATGGGTGGTCCTGGTCAGGGAATGATGCGTGGTGGCCGCGACGGAGGAATGGGGCCTGGGATGCAGGGTGGCGGTGGCGCAGGACAAGGCGGTCCAGGTGGTGGTCCGGGTATGCGTGGCGGTGGTGGACCTGGAATGGGCGGCCCAGGTGGACCGGGCGGTGGATCGGGTATGCGGCAAGGCGGCGGGCCGGGCGGAGGTCAAGGTGGTGGGCAAGGTATGCGTCAAGGAGGCGGCCCCGGTGGTCCTGGAGGTGGTCCTCGTGGTGGTGGAGGTCCTGGTGGGCCCGGCGGAGGTGGCGGACCCCGTGGCGGTGGCGGCGGTGGATCGCGCGGCGGTGGTCCTGGCCGGTAAATGAAATTTTAAGGAAATGGTCAAGGAGCAAGGGTCAAGGGTCAAGTTTTTTCCCTTGACCCTTTTTCCTTGCCCCCTGACCCCTTTATTATGTTAAATCTTATCGACGGCGGTATCCAGCATTCGAATTTATTCGTGCACATGCCCTTGTTTGATGAAATCTACGACGAGGGATATCTGGAAGGCAAGGTGCGCAAGTACAAGGCGGTCCGCGAAGACCAGCCCTGCCGGATGCTCGTTTTAAACGTGATCCGTAAAGACGAAGACATCATCTGGGACGCCCTGGAAGATCTATTCAAGCGCTGTGTCGTCCAGGCCGCGGGCAGCGTGCGCGGGATTTACGTCTTTGACCTGCTGACGGTGGACATCCACAAAGAGGTCAAGACCTTCAGCCCGCAGGAATTGGCCGGGACCATCATCAAACACGCGCAGAAGCTGGAGCCCGGCGGTAAACGTCTGGTGAAATATTCTTCCGTCTACGGCCTGCTGCAGAAGATGGTGCCGGAGGACTGGGGCAAGATGACCCTCAAGACTTCCGTCGAGATTTTTAAAGACAAAGCCTCTTATCTGGACTTATTGGTCAAACAGCTCATCAAGGATTTCGAATATTCCCGCGAGCCGGGGATCCTCCTTTTAAACGACCTTAGCCAGACCCCGCTTTTTGACCCCCAGGACGCCCTGCAGCAGGAGCGTTTGAAAAAGACCATCGCCGACCAGCTTCCATATTCAATGGAATTCCCACCGGAGGTCTACATCCAGGACAGAAACGGCGTGCGGGAGTTGCTCTCCGGCAGCCGCCTGCGCGCTTAATGTCCCGCGCCCGGCTGAAGAATAAATTTTTTGTAACTTTTTCGCTTCTGCCGCGTTTAACCCAGTGAAAGGCCAGCAAGATCCTATGGAACGATCCGATGAAGAAGTCCTGAAGGACTTTCTTAATGGCAACGACGAAAAGGCGGCGGGAATGATATTCCTTCGTTATAAAACACGTCTCTTGAATTTCTGTCTGCGGATGTTGGGCAACCGCGCCGATGCCGAAGACGTGACTGCCGAGGTCTTTTGGGCTATATTTGCCCGGAAGTATACGTTTAATCGACAGAATTCCCCGCAGCTAGCTGCGGGGTGGTAAGATATGCTCGCGATGAGCGAGCATATTACCAAATCCCACAACAAATCGTTGTTGATATATCATATCGTTTGTCCAGCGAAATACAGAAGAGACGTATT
>JACRHP010000031.1 GCA_016212005.1 Candidatus Omnitrophota bacterium
CCAATTTTGTAGGCCATGGCTAATCTCCTTGTCTTTGATTTAATGAGATTATACCATGCCTTTCATATAATCCTCGACGGAAAATAGATTATTTATCGTCGAGAGAAACGTCATAAATCGAGCTCATTTGGCCCAGTCTGTTTAGCCCGTGGGGCTCCATGCTGCGCCGGCGGGAATTACGGCTGATGCGTAAACAGCTTGCGAAATAAGAGAACAAAAGACGGAAAGGGGCGCAGCTATGAGTAACCTGCCGAAAACTCATGTGTGGTCCGGGATGTTTTTGATTTTAGCGACCGGCCTTATCCATCTGGTGGATGCCCCGGACGGTTTCGAAGAGGCCGCCTACAAAGGTTGGCTCTTCTGCGCCAACGGCGTTGGGGCCCTGGTGGCCGCCGTCGGGATCTACCGCGGACAGCGGCTCTGGGGGTGGAACCTTGGGCTTTTGATCGCCGCGGGGTCCCTGCTCGGGTACACCGCCAGCCGTACGATAGGTCTTCCGCTGATCCCCGCTGAGCCTGACGCGTGGTTGGAGCCGCTCGGAGTGCTTTCCCTCGCGCTTGAGGGGTCGTTCGTGGCGCTTTTTTTTGCGGCAACGGCAAAGCGATAAGCGGGACAGGACGAATTGGGTGAGGCATGAAACAAATTCGGTCATTTTTATGCCAGCTGGTGCCATTCTTCGCTTGACAAAAGTAAACGAAATGTTATATTGAGCGAGGCTGCATTGACGCATCCCTTCCTTCAATAATCCTCATTCACGTTTAGCAAGTATTTTTGATGGCCAAGGCGATTTTATATTTGGAAGACGGCACCGCATTTGAGGGTCAAGCCATCTCCAGCGACGGAGAGAGTGCAGGTGAGATCGTTTTCAACACGGCCATGACCGGTTATCAGGAGATCCTGACCGACCCGTCTTACGCCGGACAAATTGTTGTCATGACGTATCCTTTGATCGGGAATTACGGCATCAACAACGAAGACGTTGAGTCTGATCATATCTATGTCAAAGGCTTTGTCGTCAAAGAATTCTGCCGCCACCATTCCAATTACCGCGCCACCAAAAGTCTCATCGATTATCTTCAGGAGAACAAGATTTTAGCTATCGAAGGGGTGGATACCCGGGCCCTCACGCGGCATTTGCGCGTGCGCGGGGCGATGAAAGGGATCATCTCCACCGCGGATTTTGACAGCAAAAGCCTCGCCCGCAAGCTGGCAGCCCTGCCGTCGATGGAGGGCAGTGACTGGGTCAAAGAAGTAACAACGTCAAAGAAATATGTCTGGAACGATGTCCCAAAACGAGATACGAGATACGAGATACGAGATACGAAATATAGGGTTGCCGCCATTGATTGCGGCATGAAGCGTAACATTTTGCGGATTTTGGAAAGTTTGGGCTGTGCGGTGCACGTGTTTCCCGCCGACGCGACCGTTAAAGACATCAACGCCATCCATCCGGATGGTCTGTTCATTTCCAACGGTCCCGGCGACCCGGCCGCGGTCACTTCGGTCATTGAGACGGTCCGCCAATGCGTTGGAAAACTGCCGATCTTCGGGATTTGTCTGGGGCACCAGATCTTAGGATTAGCGCTCGGCGGTAAAACATACAAACTCAAATTCGGTCATCACGGCGCCAATCATCCGGTTAAGGATTTATTAGGCAACCGTATCGGGATCACCTCGCAGAACCACGGGTTTTGTGTCGATATCGCGAGCCTGTCACCGTCGGATGTGGAGATGGTCGACATGAATTTGAACGACAAGACGCTTGAGGGGATGCGGCACAAGAGATTTCCGGTCCTTTCGTTCCAGCATCACCCCGAGGCCGCGCCGGGCCCGCGCGACGCGCAGTATTTGTTCAAGTATTTTATTGAAATGATGCAACGTCACCAAGACACAAGGTCACAAAGTCACCCGTAGAATTACGTGTGACATTGTGACGTGGTGACATGGTGACGGGTGACCTTGATTAAAATGCCCAAACGCACTGACATCAAAAAGATTCTGTTGCTCGGCTCGGGTCCGATCGTCATCGGCCAGGCGTGCGAGTTCGATTATTCCGGAACGCAGGCTTGCAAGGCGCTCAAAGAAGAGGGCTACGAGATCGTGCTGGTGAATTCCAACCCGGCCACGATTATGACCGACCCCGAATTTTCCGACCATACGTATATCGAGCCGCTCACGCCGGAATTTGTCGAAAAGATCATTGAAAAAGAGCGCCCGGACGCGATTTTGCCCACGCTCGGTGGCCAGACGGCGCTGAATCTCGCCATGAAGCTTTATGAAAGCGGCGTCCTGCAAAAATATAACGTCAAGATGCTTGGGGCCAATTATGAGGTCATCAAAAAAGCCGAGGATCGAGAATGTTTTAAAGAGGCGATCCTTAAGATCGGTCTTGATGTCCCGCGCAGCGGTTTCGCGCACAGTTTCGAAGAAGCGCGTGGTGTAGCCCAAGAAATCGGGTTTCCCGTGATCGTGCGTCCGAGTTTCACGCTGGGCGGCACCGGCGGCGGGATCGTCCACGACATGGAAGAATTAGAGCGCATCGCCTCTTTAGGCCTTGAGAGCAGCATGATCCATGAAGTTTTGATCGAGGAGTCGATCGAGGGCTGGAAAGAATATGAGCTCGAGGTGATGCGCGACAACAAAGATAACGTGGTCATTGTCTGTTCCATTGAAAACCTTGATCCGATGGGCGTGCATACCGGCGACAGCATCACGGTCGCCCCGGCGCAGACGCTCACCGACCGTGAATACCAGAACATGCGCGACGCGTCGATCGCCATTATCCGCGAGATCGGTGTGGAAACCGGCGGTTCCAACATCCAGTTCGCGGTCAATCCGCTCGATGGACGGATGGTCGTTATCGAGATGAATCCGCGGGTTTCACGCAGCTCCGCTTTGGCCAGCAAGGCCACGGGCTTTCCTATTGCCAAATTCGCGGCCAAACTCGCTGTGGGCTATTCCCTGGATGAAATCCGGAACGATATCACCCGGGAAACGCCGGCATCCTTCGAGCCGGCGATCGATTATTGTGTCGTGAAGGCCCCGCGGTTTACTTTTGAGAAATTTCCTGAAGCCAAAGATATTTTAGGCGTGCAGATGAAATCCGTCGGTGAAACGATGGCCATCGGCCGCACGTTCAAGGAAGCCCTGCAAAAAGCCCTGCGCGGCCTGGAGATCGGCCACACGGGATTGGACAACAAACTGGATTATACAAATATCCCTGATGAAAAGGTCCGTCAGCGTCTGGAAGAACCCAACGCCTCGCGGATATTTTATGTCAAATATGCTCTGCAGAAGGGCTGGTCGATGGAAGAGATCGCGCGCTTGAGCAAGATCGACGTATGGTTCATCGCGCACATCGCGCAGATCTGGGATTTTGAAAAGGAATTGATCCGTTGCAGGGAACAGGGACCCCTGTTCCCTGCGGAATTATTGCGCAAGGCCAAGGAATACGGCTTTAGCGACGCGCAGCTGGGCAAGATCATGGATATCCCCGAAACGCAAGTGCGCTCGCTGCGTAAAAAAGAGGGCATTGTCGCGACCTTCAAGCTGGTCGATACCTGCGCGGCGGAATTCGAGGCGTACACGCCGTATTTTTATTCGACCTACGAAAGCGAAGATGAGGCTATCCTGCAGATCCAGAAGATCTCCTCGGGCAAAAAAAGAATTATGATCTTAGGCGGCGGGCCAAACCGCATCGGCCAGGGGATCGAGTTCGATTATTGCTGCGTGCACGCGTCGTTCGCCCTGAAAGCTTTAGGGTACGAAACGATCATGGTCAATTCCAATCCGGAAACGGTCTCCACCGATTACGATATTTCCGACCGGTTGTATTTTGAGCCTTTGACTTTTGAAGACGTGATGAATATCGTGGATGTGGAAAAGCCCGACGGCGTCATTGTCCAGTTCGGCGGTCAGACGCCGCTGAACCTCGCACACCGGTTGCACGAAGCGGGAGTTCCCATTATCGGCACCAGTGTGGCCTCCATCGAGTTGGCAGAAAACCGCGAGAAATTCGCCGGGCTGGTCCAGTCTTTAAAGCTGACGCAGCCGGCCAATGGTTCCGCGCGCAGCGTTGAGGAAGCGGTCAAGATCGCCCGGCAGATCGGCTATCCTGTTTTGGCGCGGCCTTCCTACGTTCTGGGCGGGCGCGCGATGAAGATCGTTTATGACGAAGAGTCCCTGTTGAAATTTATCGACGAGGCCAAGGAAGTTTCCGGCGGCCATCCGATCCTGATCGATAAATTCATCGACGATGCCATTGAACTGGATGTCGACGCGATCTCGGACGGCAAAGAAACCTTTGTGGCGGGGATCATGGAACACATCGAGAACGCCGGCATCCATTCGGGCGATTCGGCCTGCGTCCTGCCGCCGTCGACGATCGGCGAGGCCCTCATTGAACAGATCAAGGAAACCGCCTGCAAGCTCGCCAAAGCCATCAACGTCGTTGGTCTTATGAACATCCAGTTTGCCGTCAAGGGACGTACCCTTTATGTCCTTGAGGTCAACCCGCGCGCCTCGCGCACGGTGCCGTTCGTCAGCAAAGCCACGGGGATCCCGCTGGCCAAGATCGCGGCCCAGGTCATGGTGGGGGAACCCTTGTCGAAATACCGGCTTTCGTATAAACTAGTTGAGCAGTTAAAGCACGTTTCAGTGAAGGAATCTGTGCTGCCTTTTTCGCGGTTCTCGGGTGTCGATATCGTGCTGGGCCCGGAGATGAAATCGACCGGCGAAGTGATGGGGATCGGCGCGACGATCGGCGAGGCCTTTGCCAAATCGCAGATCAGCGCCAACCAAAAACTGCCCAGGGAAGGCCAGATTTTTTTAAGCGTGCGCGACGAAGACAAACGGGAGATCGTTTCGATCGCCAAGAGGCTCGAGCGTTTGGGATTTTCGTTCGTTTCCACCCGCGGGACGGCCAGGACATTGCGCGGCCACGGTATCGCGGTGCGGGAAGTCGGCCGTTACGACCAGGGCCAGGGCGAAGGGCTGAACCTGATGACCTTGCTCAAAAAAGGCGAGATCGCGCTCATCGTTAACACGCCCTCGGGGGAAGACAGCCAGTACGACATGCGTTCGATCCGCGCGGCGGCGATCCTCCACAACATCCCCTGTATCACGACGATCCAGGGCGCGCGTGAGGCGGTCAACGGAATGGAAGCTTGCAAGGACAAGGAATTGACGGTGCAGTCGCTTCAGGAATACTACAGTCTTGGGGGGCATGTGTCATGTGCGGTATCATAGGAGTTTCCAACAATAAGGAAGCGGCGCAGATCGCCTTTTTAGGTCTGTATGCCCTGCAGCACCGGGGCGAGGAGGCCGCCGGCATCTCCACCTACGACGGACGTAACGTCCATATTATCAAAAATTCCGGCCTGGTGGCGGACGCTTTTGACGAGCATTCGATGCGCGAGCTCAAGGGCCAATCGGCCATCGGCCATTGCCGTTATTCGACGACGGGTTCCAGCAATGTCAAGAACGCCCAGCCCTTTCTGGCCACCCACAAAAACAAGGGGATCGCCGTGGCTCATAACGGCAATCTGACGAATACCGAGATTTTGTATAAAAAGCTGGAAGAGGAAGGGGCTATTTTCCAGACGACGATCGATTCGGAGATCATCGTGCATCTTTTGGCCCGTAGCCGTAACGGTGACATGAAGAAATGGTTCCTGGACGTTTTGACGCAATTGCAGGGGGCATTTTCCCTGGTTTTTCTGGTGGAAGACACCATCGTCGGCGCGCGCGACCCGCAGGGGTTCCGGCCGTTGTGTTTGGGCCAGATCGATGACAGTTATATCCTGGCCAGCGAGACCTGCGCGCTGGATCTGATCCACGCTAAATTTATCCGCGAGATCGAGCCCGGCGAGATCGTTTTTATCAAGGATAAAACCATAGAATCCGTTTTCCTTCCCGACAGCAAGAGCGCGAAGCGGGCGCATTGTATTTTTGAATACGTTTATTTCGCCCGGCCGGATAGTGAGATCTTTGACAATAACGTGTATAATATCCGTAAAGCGCTCGGCGCGCAGTTGGCCAAAGAGCATCCGGCCGCCGCGGATTTCGTGATGGCCATTCCCGATTCAGGCAATTACGCCGCGATCGGTTACTCCAACCAGCTTGGTCTGCCGCTGGAGGTCGGTATCATCCGCAACCACTATATCGGCCGGACGTTCATCCAGCCCACGCAATTTTTGCGGGATTTTCGCGTACGGGTCAAATTAAACCCGATTAGAAGCGTCCTTAACGGGAAACGGATCATCGTTGTGGAAGATTCCATCGTACGAGGAACGACGGCCCGCAGCCGCGTGCAGGAATTACGCAGCGCGGGCGCCAAAGAGATCCATCTGCGGATCAGCTGTCCGCCGATCAAGTCGCCGTGTTTTTACGGGATCGATTTCCCGAACAAAAAAGAATTGATCGCTTCCAACAAGTCCGTTAAGGAGATCGCCGATTTCTTAAAGGTCGATTCGCTGGAGTATTTGAGTCTCGAGGGGATGTTGTCGGTCGTCAAGAATTCCAAAGATTTCTGCCACGCCTGTTTTTCGGGGCAGTATCCGGTGGCGGTACCGAGAAACAAGAGCAAGTATTTATTGGAAGGAGGGTTAAATACGAAGCACGAAGCACGAAATCCCTCCCAAAGGGAGCCTAACGGGAAACAATACAAAAATTCAAATATTTAAAAGATGGTTTAAGCCGTTTGAATTTTGGGTTTTTAATTTGTTTCGTATTTCGACATTCGAATTTCGGATTTAACAGCTATGAGCAAGTTTATTTTCATCACCGGCGGGGTCGTGTCGAGCCTGGGCAAGGGGATCGCGGCGGCCTCCATCGGCAAACTCCTGGAGGCGCGGGGACTTAAGACGACGATCATCAAATGCGATCCGTATCTGAACGTCGACCCGGGCACGATGAACCCTTACCAGCATGGTGAGGTGTATGTGACCGACGACGGCGCGGAAACGGACCTGGACCTCGGGCACTATGAGCGCTTTACCAGCGCGCAGATCACCAAGGACTGTAATATCACCACCGGCAAGGTGTATCACACGGTCATCACCAAAGAGCGCCGCGGGGATTATCTGGGCAAAACCGTCCAGATCATCCCGCATATCACCGATGAGATTAAACGCTGCATCCGCAAGGTTTCCAAGGAAAAAGACGTGGACATAACGATCGTGGAGATCGGCGGGACGGTCGGGGATATCGAAAGCTTGCCCTTCCTGGAGGCGATCCGCCAGATGCGCTGGGAGCTGGGGGAATCCTACGCGCTCAATATCCACGTGACGCTCCTTCCTTATATCAAGTCGGCGGGTGAACAGAAAACGAAGCCCACCCAGCACAGCGTGGGGCGGCTGCGCGAGATCGGGATCGCGCCGGATATATTGCTTTGCCGCACGGAAAAACACATCAGCAAGGAAGAGCGTGATAAGATCGCGCTTTTCTGCAATGTGGACCGCGAGGCCGTCATTGAAGCGGCGGACGTCAAACACATTTACGAGGTGCCGCTGTCGTTCCGCAAGGAAGGGCTGGACAACCTGATCTTAAAGAAGCTGCATCTTAAAAGTGAAGACCGCGACCTGAAGGACTGGGAAACTCTCGTCGTCAACCGGCTGCGTAACCCCCAGCATGAGGTCCATATCTGTGTCGTCGGTAAATACATGGCTTTGCAGGACGCGTATAAATCCATCTACGAGGCCCTGGCGCACGGGGGGATCGCCAATAACGCGCGGGTACATATCGTCAAGATCGACTCCGAGGACGTGAAGAACAATACCGTCGACCGGCTTTTGGCGGCCGCCCAGGGGATATTGATCCCCGGCGGGTTCGGCGACCGCGGCATTGAAGGGAAGATCCGGGCCGTGCAGTACGCGCGCGAGAAAAACATCCCGTTTCTCGGCATCTGCCTGGGTATGCAGGTGGCATGCATTGAATTCGCCCGGAACATCTGCGGCCTCAAGGACGCCAACTCGACCGAATTCAACAAGGAAACGGCCAATCCGGTCATTTCTCTTTTGGAAGAACAGAAACAGGTGAAGAACCTGGGCGCCTCGATGCGCCTGGGCGCGTATCCGTGCAAACTGCTGAAGGATTCCAAAAGCTTTCAGGCGTACAAGAAAGAGAGCATTTCGGAACGCCATCGTCACCGGTATGAATTTAACAACGAATATAAGAAAGCGTTTGAGAAAAACGGCGTTGTTTTTTCGGGGATCAACGTCGGCCAGGAACTGGTCGAGATCATTGAGCTGACGGGCCACCCCTGGTTTGTGGCTTGCCAGTTCCACCCGGAATTCAAGTCCCGGCCCGACCGGGCGCATCCTTTGTTCCGGGAGTTTGTGAAAGCATCATTAGACGTGAAACGTATCTCGTGAAGCGCATCTCGTCGCTTCACGCTTCACGAGCGACGCTTCACGTTTTGAAATAGCGCGCGGGTGGTGAAATGGTAGACACGTACGTTTGAGGGGCGTATGGGGCAACCCGTGGAGGTTCAAGTCCTCTCCCGCGCATTCTCCTTCGCTTAAACAAAGAATAATCTTATGTCCAAGGAAATCAAGATCAACGCCAGTATCCTCTGCGCCGATTTCACGAAACTGGGCGATGAGATCAAGCGTTGCGAAGACGCCGGTGTGGATATGCTGCACGTGGACGTCATGGACGGCCATTTCGTCCCCAACATCACCGTCGGCCAGATTATCGTTCAGACGGTACGCTCCGTTACCAGGCTCCCTATCGAGGCGCATCTGATGATTGAGCACCCGGGCATGTATATCGATTCCTTCGCCGACGCCGGAGCGGATATCATTTCTATCCAAGCGGAGTGTTATGGGCAGCTACGGCCCCAATGCCGTGAGCTCGGGCAATTCCCCAAAGAAGTCGATTCCATTGACGCGGCCAAGGCCAGAAAAGATATCCTGCGCATTAAAGAGAAAGGAAAAAGGGCCTTTATGGTCATCAATCCGGGCACGCCTTTGTGCGTCGATGCGCTGCTGAATGATCTGGACGGTGTGATGATCATGTCGGTCAACCCGGGCTTCGCCCGCCAGAAATTCATGCCGCTGGCGCTCCCCAAGATCGAAGCACTGCGCGGCAAGTTCGAGGGCGACATTGAGGTCGACGGAGGCATCAACGAAGTGACCGCTCCCGTGGCGGTCAGGGCGGGCGCTAATATTCTGGCGACGGCGAGTTATTTTTTTGGCGCCGCTAAACCCAAAGACGTCGTGCATTATCTGAAAGGACTGGGGGGGAGGCGGATGAGAAGAATGTGTCGCTCGCGCAAGGCCCAAACAGCCATTGAATACATGCTGCTTCTGGGAGTCGTGGTGGCGCTTGTCCTTGTCACCTTCAAGACGTATCTTCCCACGATGCGTACTTCCGCCAACGTGTATTTCAACCGGACCGCCCTCGGGATAGTTGGGAATCCCAACCCCTGCGGAGACGGTTATTGCTGTAGTCCTTTTGAAGATGTTGAGAAATGTCTGCCGGATTGTGATGGGGTCGGAGGTGATATATTTAGTTGCCCTCCTTGCGGGGATGGTTATTGTTGCGGGCCTTCGGAAACTATCACGACGTGCCCTTTGGATTGCCCTTCCGGCATAGCAGGATGTCCGCCGTAGACCTCTTCAGTTGCGCACACTCCATCAACGACAGGCGTTTTGACAAATATGAGTTTCACTTTTGCCGTTTGTCCCGCACGTAAACACTTTTTTCGAAGCTTTTCGCGTATTTTTTCAGTTCCGCGCCGATCTCGCTGATCTGTGCCACGTGCGTGATAGGCTGGTTGGCGTTGCTGACGACCCCGATGGAGATGGCCAGCAGGCCGAATTTCTGCTCATGGCCCTGGCGGTCTTTGCTGATGATGTAACCCTGCCTGCGGTCTTCCGGTGGATAAAAAGAAGGCACTTTGGTATCGAATTCCCTGACGATCCCCTCGCAGACGTTGTCCGCCACGGCATCGTCCACGATAAAGACCATGTCGTCCCCGCCGATATGGCCGATGAAACTGTTTTGCCCGCCCTGTTCGCGTACCACTTTGATCAATATCCGCGCGAGTTCTTTGATGACCTCATCGCCTTTTTCAAATCCGTATTTGTCGTTATAGGATTTGAACTTGTCCAGGTCCGCGTAGCCGACGGCGAATATCTTCTTGGAATCGATGCACGCTTGCAGCTCTTCCATGATCGAGGTATTTCCGGGAAGATGGGACAGCGGGTTGGCATCGAGCGAAGTGACGGTGCGTTTGAGCATGCTTTTGATGCGCACGAGGAGCTCATCCGGGTCAAAGGGTTTGATCATATAGTCGTCGGCCCCGGCCTCGATGCCGCTGATGCGGTCTTGCACCTCGCCTTTGCCGGTCAGCATAATGACCGGGATGTGCCGCAGCAGGATGTCTTTTTTCAGGGTCTTGCAGAACTCCCGGCCGTTCATCGCCGGCATCATGTAGTCGCAGATGATCAGATCCGGCATCTTCTGCTGGACCAGTTCCAGCCCGGATTTGCCGTCCTTGGCCTGAAATACCTGGTAACTTTCCGAAAGCGTTATGGACAGGACGTCGAGGATATCCGGGTCATCATCGACGGTAAGGATCTTCGTTTTTCGCATAAAGGTTATTTGCCCTCTGTTGGACGCGGCGCCGGCGGGTCGACGGGAAGCGTGAAGTGAAACGTCGTGCCGCGGTTGATTTCGCTGGTTATCCAGATTTTTCCCTGGTGCGCCTCCACGATTTTTTTGACGAGCGAGAGCCCCAGGCCGGTTCCCTTGACATTCTGGTTGATCTCGTTGTCCACGCGGTAGAATTCATTGAACAGTTTGCCCAGGTCTTCCTTGGAGATCCCGATCCCCGTGTCGGAGACCTCGAAGACGGCCACCGGACCGTCACGCCGGGCCCGGACGGTGATCGTCCCGTGGGTCGGCGTAAATTTAATGGCGTTACTGACGAGGTTGATGAAGATGCGTTCTATCTGATGTTTGTCGAAAGTCAATTCCGGCATGTTGGGCGCGATCTCGTCTTTCCATTGCAAATTCTTCTCCCGCATCTGCGGCATCAAAAGGTCGCGCGTTCCTTCAATAAGGGCGGTGACGGAGCATTTTTCCATTTTCATCTCAACGCGTCCGGATTCGATGCGCGCGATATCCAGCAGGTTATTGATGAGCTTGACCAGGTTGTCGGAATGCAGGTTGATCTTCTGCAGGCGTTCCTTGACGCCTTCGGGGATGTCGCCCAGCTTGCCCGACATAAGAAGGGCGGCGTACCCTTTGACCGAGGTCAGCGGCGTGCGCAGTTCGTGGGAGACCGCCGAGATAAATTCGGATTTGGCCTTGTTGATATTTTTGACCTCTTCCAGCGCCGAGGCGAGCTGCCGCGTGCGGTCCTGGATCCGGGATTCCAGGGCCTGGCTGGAGCGGTAAACTTCCTCGAACAGCCTGGCGTTTTCCAGCGCCTGGCCGATCTGGTCGGCCAGGATCGATGTCAGCTCTTCGTCTCCTTCGGTGATCGCGGAGGAATTGGAACGGTTACCCACAAAGAGAAATCCGGCGACGGTATTTTGTGTCAGGACAGGGGTCAGGACGAAATGTTCGACGTCAAAGAGGCCGATGATGGTCTCCCTGGCCTGCTGGCTGATGGGCTCCTCCCTAAGGGAGCCTATCGGTTTTCGGGAGGAAGAGGTGATCGAGGAGAACGCGTGTCCTTCCTTCAGGGCATTTTTGATGCCGGCGTCTTTTTCAAGGCGTGCCAGGATGGACTGGACCTCTTGAGGCGTAAAGCCGAGGCTAAGGCGGCTTTGCAGGGAGCGGTTCTTGTCGTAAACGCAGAGGAGATCTTTTTCGAACCCCAGATCAAGCATCAAGGATTGGTCCAGCCGGCGGAAGATCTCATTTTCATCCAGGGTGGTGCTGATCAACCGCGATGTTTTCTGGAGGGCGTCCAGGCTGTTGAGGCGCTTGTCGAGCTCTTCCTGGGCCTTGTTCAACTCGAGGTCTGTTCTGACGATGAGCTTGGCCTGTTCATCGAGGTCATTGAACGATTTGGTCATCTTTTGCAAGGCCGCGCGCAAACGATAGATCTCCTCGGCCTTGCTGACCACCAGCAGGATCAGGACGGTCACCAGGACGATGACGAAAACCCCGATGCCCAGAAACAGATGAAATGTAGTCATATCCGTATCGGCGCCATCAGCTGATGGCCACGACCACAATGCTCTCGCTTTGCAGATGAGGCCGTTTAAACCGTTCCGTCGATTGCAGCGGAGAGATCTCCCCGTTGCCGTACATACCGATGATCGGCACCGTTGGTCCGAACACTTCCTTGATCTTCCGGATCTCCTGGAATGCCATCCGTCCCAGTAATTTCAGACGGGCCATCGAGTCCAGCACCAGGATGAGTTTGGGCTCTTTGCCCAGGAGGGCCTGGCGGGCCTCTTCGGCGGCCTTGCGGGCGGCCTGTTTGCAGGAATCCTTGTTCCCGATCATGACATGGACCTGGGATCCTCCGGGGGTGTTCCCCTGACATACAATACTCCCGTCCGGTCTGATGTCAACAGCATTTCTCAGCAGATAATTCCCGCTTTCTTCCAGGTAAATGCCGAGCGGATACAGGATGGCCATCTGGCCGCCTTCGGCCCGGGACGAGCGCAGCCGCGCGGCCTCGTCGGCGAAAAATTCTTCGTAAACGCTGTAGGCGGGCTTGCCGTCGATGGTCTGGATGATGTTCCCGCTCGCTTGCGTGATAAAACGCGGTTTTCCCAAAGGGCGCCAGCCGTGCTGGCTGCCGACCCCCACGCCCATGTGTCCGCCGATGACAACCCCGCTGACGGCGTTGGCCAAGACCTGCTGACGGTGGATCTGGAACGTATCGTCAAGGCGCAGTTGATGGCAGCTCCCCGCTCCCACGACCGGGAACACGTTCCCCAGGGACGCCTGGAGACTTTGTATCAGCGGTGAAACATTCTGCAGGCGGCTGTCGACAAAACAAAGGAAGATCTGGCGGCCATGTTCCCCGAAGTCTTCCAGGCATTGCCGGGCCAGCTCCGTCCCGGCCTTGGGAGTATTGACTGTGTCGAGATGGTCCGCGGCGCCGATACCGAACTTTATGTCATCGGAGGTGATCGTTAAAACGCCGATACCCCGGGGTTCGACGGAGCCGGACAAAATGATGCCGATGGTCGAGGACCCGATCACGCGGGCCCCGCGGAGGATGTCGTTGATGACGGCAAGGACGGCATGAGGGTCGTAGTGGCCGGTGATCAGGACGAGCGCGAAATCGACCCGGGTCGATTCCAGCTGTGTTTTGGAGTAGAGCGCCGCCTCACGGGCGGCCTGCTGGCCGTCGCGCTGGCGGCTGAATCCGATGCCGATGTGAGTGGACATAATGGAAGATATTTGTTGTGTCGACCGACAATACCATTTGACCAGAGTGGATATTGTGGTATATTGTCAAAAGATTTTTGCTTCGGTCGCCAGTAGAAAGTATACAATAGAAATAAATAGCTGTTAACGATTAAATAGATTTATTGGCCCCATCGTCTAGCCTGGTCCAGGACGTCTGCTTCTCAGGCAGAAAACACCGGTTCAAATCCGGTTGGGGCTAGTATTTATCCTATCGCCGGAATAACCGCGCGGAATTGAGGATAAAAGCCAGCTCTGACCCGACATGGATCAAGGCCCCGAAGAGCGGCGTGAGGTATCCAAAGAAGGCAAGCGTAACTCCGATCACATCCACGATGATCGTGCCCCAAAAGTTGAACATAATCACCCGCAAGCATTGTCTGCTCACCTTTATAGCTTCAACGATCTTCATAAAATCGGTTGTCATCAAGGCCATGTCGGCGCTTTCCAAAGCGACATCCGTGCCTGTTCCCATGGCGATGCCGACCGTCGCTTCGATGAGCGCCGGGGCATCGTTGATCCCGTCTCCAACCATGGCAACTTTCTTGCCGTCTCTGATCAGCTCCCGGACTTTTCCTGATTTTTGTTCGGGGAGCATCTCGCCAAACACCTCATCGACCTGAAGGGTTTCTCCGATGGCCCTGGCCGTATTCATGGAATCGCCAGTCAAGAGGATGGTGCGGGTGCCGAGTTTTTTTAATTCCAGGACGGCTTGTTTGGCTTCGGCCCTGAGCACGTCGGCAACACTGATGACCCCGGCGACTTCCTGGTTTTTGGTCACGATAATGCTTGTTTCCCCTTTATCTTTTATTTTTGAGAGGTACTGCGTGACGGCGGAATCAAGGCGGACCGATTTTTTATCCAGCAAAGAAGTGTTGCCGACGAGAATTTCATCCGCGTTGGCGTGGTAGACGATCCCCTGGCCGGGGAAATACTGGATGTCATTATAGGACTCCAGCGCGAGGTTGATTTCTTTGGCTTTTTTCAACACCGCGTTCGCCAGAGGGTGCTCGGAATGCTGTTCAGCGTTAGCGGCCAGGAGGAGGACTTCTTTTTCAGTCATGTTGTTGAACGTTTGAGTGTGTGTCACTTGAGGAACGCCCAGAGTCAGCGTCCCTGTCTTGTCTAAAACAACCGTGTCGATACTTGCAAGCTGTTCGAGGTAAACGCCGCCTTTGACGATAATCCCTTCTCTGGCCGTGCGGCCAATGCCGGCCAAAAGGGCCAGGGGAGTTCCGGCCGCGATCCCGCAGGCCCCGGCCACAATCAGCGCGGCGATCGCTGAAACAATACTGTGGGTAAACAGAAAAGTAGCGATGGCGCCGGTGAAAGCGAAATAGACCAGACGGGCGGCCAGCTTGTCCGCGACCTTCTGGATCGGCGCCTTGGATTTTTCCGCCTCCTCGATAATATGAATAATCTTGCCGAAAGCGGTATCCTCCCCGATGTGTTCGACGCGGACTTCCAGCACACCGGTCTGGTTAATAGTGCCCGCGAAAATTTTATGCCCCGGCATTTTTTCGATGGGCAGGGATTCTCCGGTGATCGAAGACTGGTCAACAGAGGAATTTCCTTTAATAACAATTCCGTCAATCGGGATCTTCGTCCCGGGTTTGATGATCACAACATCGTTAAGTTTAAGCCCGGAGATCTCGACCGTTTTCTCCTGACCGTTGCTGCGGACGCTGGCCTGGCGGGGGAGGGACTCCAGCAATTTCCCGATCACATTCCGTCCGCTTTCCACGGTGAGATGTTCAAGAAGTTCAGCGAACAAAACAAAGAAGGTTATGACAAGGCCGGTGAAAAATTGTCCGATCAACAAGGTCGCGACAACCGCGATGGCCATTGAAAGTTCCATCGTCATCCGCCGTTTTTTAATGGCCTCCCACGCCTCTTCGAACATCGGATATCCGCCGATGATCGTCGCGGCAAGAGCGATAAGATCGAACCCGGCCATAAATTTCCAGACTTTTAGCCAGCTTAGCAATAAAGCGACGGCTACCGCGGCAAGTCTGATGAGTTCTGTTTTGTGCTGGTCCAGTCGAGACATGTTAAACAAACACAGAAAGGATCGTCAAGACGGCGAAAATGAGAACGAAGTAGCCGAAATTGACTTTGTGGGCGAGGCGCAGCAGCAGGTGGATGCTCGCCAGCCCGATGGTAAATGAAACGAACACTCCGGACAGCGCCGGCCATGTCCATGCCGATTCCCGTAAGTTCAGCAGGATATTCGCCCCCAGGACGATCGGCAGGCTCATCAGAAAACTCGCCTTCAGCGCGTATTCCCGGTCGAATTGACGGAACAGAAGCGCCGCCACGGTCAACCCCGAGCGGGAAAGCCCGGGGATCGCGGCGCACCCCTGGACAAGTCCCAGGATAACCCCGTCTTTCAATGTCAGGTCTTTAAGCCCTTTGTGCCCCTTGAGGCTGCGTATTTTCAGTTGGCCGAAGGCGGTAACCAGAAGGAAGATACCGATGATGAGCGAGATCGGTTTGCCCGCCGCGGCGAAATGGCTTGTCCAGTCGCTGATGATGTTGCGGAAGAAAATTCCCAAAGCGCCGCTGATAGGGGTCGCCACCAGCAGGAACCCCAGCAGTTTTTGGGTCTCGGGGGTCTGGGCGCGGTAGCGGAAAACGGCCTGGACCAGGTGAAGGACATCGCGGCGAAAATAAATCGCGGCCGCCAGAAACGTCCCCAGATGGAGGAACATGGTGTGGCTGGTCAGGTCCTGGAAGTTTTCCTGGCTGCCAAACAGGCGCTGCTGCGCCAGGATCAGCAAGCTCGTTGAACTGACCGGCAGCCACTCCGCGATGCCTTGAATCGTGCCCAGGATGAGTTGTTCAAACATGTTATCATAATACCAAAGTTGTCCTTATTGGAAAGGACTTTTTCGATATATTTGGCTTGTTTTGGTTTTTATTTTACGTTAGAATAACCCCACGTTATGAAAAAATTTTTTATTGGACTATATTGTCTCGCTTTATCAGGCTGCGTTTCAGTCCAGACGTTACCGGATTCCCCGCAGGGGCAGGGGGCGGGCAGGCCGGACCCCCGCCTGACACGCGTCGGCCAGACGCGCGTCGGGATGACCTATCTCGAGGCGGCCGCGGCCATGGGCGAGAAGACCGTGATCGGCTATGAACGCCTCGACCCCCGCTCCGAAGCGTATACCCCTATCACGGTCAACAACCCTTACCGCAAGGAATTCCTGCGCGTTGCCGGCAAGTCTTATGACGTCTTCTACTATTTTACGAACATCAGAAAAGCGGACGGGATCATCTCCGACGACGAATTGACGCCTTTGGTCTTTGAAAACAACGTTTTGATCGGCGAAGGCCGGGATTTTTTGAACACACTTAAAAGCCGGTAAAGCCAGCCCATGGGTTTTCTCCCTGTTATCTCTTATCATCAGATCAAAAGACCTGTTTTGTGGCAGGAGGAGTTCCACCGTCTTGCCCCGTTTGAAGTCGAGATCGGTTTTGGCCTGGGTGAGTTCTTGATCCGCAGTGCGACGGCTCATCCCGACCGTGATTATGTCGGCATCGAGCAGCACTGGGAGCGGATGCGAAAGGCTCTGGAAGGGATGTCGGCGCTGCGTAATATCCGTGTCCTTAAGGTAGACGCGCGGGTGGCCTTTGAGCGTTTATTCGTCCCGGAGACCATCGACCATGTCCACTGCCTTTTCCCGTGCCCCTGGCCCAAGAAAGGGCACGTCAAACACCGCCTTTTCTCTAACACATTCTTGAAACTTTTAAACAGCCGCCTTAAAAAAGGCGGCGGGGTGACGATTGTCACGGATTCTGCGCCTTATCAAGCGTGGATCCGGCAACAGTTGGACGCCACGGGTTTTGAGCTGGCGTCCCGCATGGTCGGGCCGCGGTATGATACGAAGTTCGAACGTAAATGGCACAACGAAGGTCATGAGGAATTCCACGAGCTGACGCTGACAAAAACCACTCACGTGGCCGTTCCCCTGACAGAGGACACGCTTTTGCGGGATTACCGGTTAAAAGAATTTGATCCCAAATGTTTCCGGTTTGAAAATCAGACAGGGCCGGTCTCCGTTATCTTTAAGGAGATGCTTTTTGACCCCGCCAAAGACAAGGCGATGGTCCATCTGGTCGTCGCTGAAGAGGAGATCACGCAGCATTTCTGGGTCGCGGTCGTTAAAAAAGGGAAGATATGGCGCGTGTGCCAGGCCGACGGGCAGAGCGTTTTGCCGACGCCGGGGATAGCGCGGGCCATTGAACTGGTTTATGAGCAGGCCCGCCAGGGGCGGGCCGCTGGAGGCGAGCCTCGCCAAAGGCGGAGTCGGACATGAGCACCGCCCGGTCTTTTGTTGTGTTTGTCCTGGCCGTCGGGTTTATTTTAAATCCTTATGCCGCGGACGCCAGGAAAAAGAGCGCGCGCCCCGCGCCGAATTGTAAAAGCGTTATCCTGGTCAACAGCACCAAGGGCGTCAGGCTTTATGAAAAGGACGCCGGCGTCAAGGTCATGCCGGCCAGCACCGTCAAGGTTATGACGGCGCTATTGGTCATGGAGAGGATTCCTCTGGAGCGGTACGTGACGGTCGGCGCGCGGGCGACCGGGGTCCAGCCCAGTAAACTTGATCTAAAGCCGGGAGAGCGGTACAAGGTCAAAGACCTGCTGTACGCTATTTTGCTTAATTCGGCCAATGACGCCAGCGTTGTCCTTGCTGAAGCCGTGGCCGGGTCCGAAGAGAAATTTGTGGCCCTGATGAACCAGCGCGCCAGGCAGCTGGGGGCAAACGACACGAAGTTCGCCAATTCCCACGGGCTTCCCAGCGGCAAACGCAGCCAGTACACGACGGCCTATGATATGTATCTGATCTTCCGCCGGGCGCTTAAATACAGTTTCTTCCGCGCGGCCATCCAGCATAAATACAAGACGATTTACGCGCAGGACGGCCGCCGGATCGCCCTCAAAAGTCATAACAAAATTTTGTCCGCCGGGTGGAAGAAGAATATTTACGGAAAAACCGGGTATACCCGCAAGGCGGGCGCTTGTTTTGTAGGCACGGTCAACGACGGAGGCGACACGTTCATCATCGGCGTTTTTAACTGTACCGACCGCTGGGAATATATCAAACGTACCGTTTCCGGCTACGGCGGGGTTTCTTTGTAATGCCGGTAATGTCATCGAACGTTTTGCTTGAGAATATTTTATAGAAATTTCAGGCAAAACATGTTATTGTGTTTAAGTTATTTAACCACATTAAACGGAGGAAAACACAATGGAAAACCGGTTCTTTACACTTGCTCTTGCGGCGACCCTGGCAGTTGTGGTCAGCGTCGGGATTGTTTCCAAACAGACGAAAGACCCGTTATTGCGCAATCTGTTAAAGCAGCAGGCGGATATCCTGGGCGCCCAACAGCGTCTGGAAAAACATTTGACCACGGGCCAGCAGCCTTCTTTTGAGATCGGGCCGTCGGCGCAGTTCATGCAAAAATATCAAACGCTTGAACAGCGGGTGGCCGCGCTGGAAGCGCAGTTGCGCACCGTCCAGGCGCAGGCCCAGGCCCCGCAGGTTCCACCCGGCCCGCCGCCGGAAGATTTTACGACTGTTTACCAGATCCCCGTTACGCACACGCCCATCATCGGCCAGAAAAACGCGCCGGTCACCATTGTCGCATTCACCGATTTCCAGTGCCCGTTTTGTTCCCGGTTCCACGCGCCGATGGCTGAAGCCGTCAAGGCTGACCCCGGCAAGGTCAATTACATGATCAAGAATTATCCTCTGTCTTTCCACCCGCAGGCGAAACCCGCCGCTAAAGCCGCTTTGGCGGCCGGCGAGCAGGGGAAATACGCGCAAATGGCTGATGCCCTTTTGGAAAATAACCAGAACCTGGGCGAAGAACTTTTCAAGAAGCTGGCCAAAGATATCGGCTTGAACGTGGACAAATTCTGGAAAGATTACCAGGGCAAGGACGCCCAGTGGGAGAAATATATCCAGGACGATATTGACCTGGGCAACCAGGTGGGCGTGCGCGGGACGCCGACCTTTTATATCAACGGCCGCAAGACCAACGCGCGCGATACGGCCGGCTGGAAAGCGGCGATTGAACAAGCATTGAAGGAGAAGTGATAGTTATTTATACATCAGGAATTTTAAAATCCGAAATTCGAAACACGAAATCCGAGACAAACCCAGAAATTCGAATTTTTTAAATTCAAAACGTTTTTGTTTTAAGCTTTTGTATTTTGATCATTCGAATTTGTTTCGTATTTCGTGCTTCGGATTTCGAGTTTAATGAGAATGCTAATTGAGGAGGATTGAATATCATGGCCAGAAAAGGCGGCATTACAAACAAGTATTACAAGGAAACGAGGGGTCTGAAAGCGAGCGGCGGCCAGGAGGTCCCGGCGGGGACTGTCCTGACGCGCCAGGGCGACCGCTGGAAGCCGGGCCTGAACATCATCGGCCGCACCCACCTGGTTGCCGGCTGCGAGGGGGAAGTATACTTCACGCACAAGAAAGACCGTTACAAAAAAGCCTCGACGTATATTAACATCCGGCCCAAAGCGAGCAAGAGTTAATACAGTCGTATCTCGTATTTCGCAAGAAAACGAGATACGAACGACGAGATGCGAGATACTTTTCCGACCACGTAATTTAATACAGTGTAGAATAATCAATGTGCGGCATCGTCGGTTACATCGGAGAAAAGCAGGCCCCGCCGGTCCTCCTGGAGGCCCTGAAGAAGCTCGAATACCGCGGTTATGACTCCAGCGGTATCGGGGTGATCACCTCGGACAAGGGGCACATGCTCCTGCAGAAGACCCGCGGCAAGATCAAGGACCTGCAGGCGCTCCTGGAGGCGCACCCTTTCCCTGAAAGCTCCATCGGCATCTGCCACACCCGCTGGGCGACCCACGGCGTCCCCAACAAAGTCAACGCCCACCCGCACGCGGACTGCACCGGCAAGATCCTGGTCGTCCACAACGGCATTATCGAAAATTTCGAAGAGCTCAAAAAAGACCTCCGGCGCAAAGGACACAAGTTCGCTTCCGACACGGACACGGAGGTCGTCGCCCATCTGATCGAGGAAAATTATCGCGGGGACCTGGTGGCGGCCGTCCGCAAGGCCATTAAAAGATTGCGCGGGGCCTTCGCCCTCGGGGTCATGTCCGTCGACCATCCGGACGCGCTGGTCGCCGCGCGCGTGGGCTCGCCGCTGATTATCGGTTTAGGGAAAAACGAAAATTTTATCGCCTCCGATGCCCCCGCCATTTTGGAGCACACCCGCCGGATCATCTATCTGAAAGACGGACAAATGGCTGTCCTGCGCAAGGACAAGGTGGACGTTTCCACTTTTGGCGGCAAGGCCGTCAAACCCAAAATCGACCAGGTGACGTTCAAACTCGACGCCGTGCGCAAGCAGGGATATGCCCACTTTATGCTCAAGGAAATCCACGAGCAGCCGGAAGCGCTGCGGCAGATGCTCCAAAAACGCCTGAAAGCCGATACGGTATATCTGGAAGGGCTGGGGTTAAGCGACCGGCAGCTCAAGGCGGTCCGGAATATCGTGGTCGTCGCTTGCGGGACCGCGTATCACGCCGGGCTCGTCGGCAAATACGTGATCGAGAGGCTGGCTGGCGTGCCGGTCTCTGTGGATGTCTCCAGCGAGTTCCGCTACCGCCAGCCGATTATCGGCAAAAATACTCTTGTCATGGCGATCAGCCAGTCCGGCGAGACCGCCGACACCCTGGCGGCGGTGCGCGAGGCCAAGGCGAAAGGCGCGAAGGTCGTCTCGATCTGTAACGTCCTGGGGTCGTCCCTGGCGCGCGAGTCCGACGGCGTTTTGTATACTTACGCCGGGCCGGAGATCGGGGTCGCTTCGACCAAGGCGTACACCGCGCAGTTGTGCATGTTGTATCTTTTCGCCCTGAAACTTTCCGGCCTCCACCGCCGGATATCCGCCGGCCAGAGGCGGCTTTTGACCAGACATCTGCGGGAGGTCCCGTCGCTTTACGAGAAGATCTTCAGGCATAAAAATGCCATTGCCGCCATCGCCAAAGCCAATTCGCATTTCGGCTGTTTTCTTTTTTTGGGGCGCAACATCAATTATCCTTCCGCGCTCGAGGGGGCCCTGAAGTTAAAAGAGATCTCCTACATCCCGGCCGAAGGGTACGCGGCCGGCGAGATGAAACACGGGCCGATCGCTTTGATCGACGAGTACCGCGCGGTCGTCTGCCTCGCCCCCCAGTCGCCGATTTACGAAAAAATGGTCTCCAACATGCAGGAGATCCGCGCACGCCGGGGGAACATCATCGCCATCGCCACCGAAGGCGACAAGGCCATCGCCCGTCACGCCCACCAGACCATTTACGTCCCGCGGACGCATGATCTTTTGACGCCGCTTCTGGTCGCGGTCCCGCTGCAGCTTCTGGCCTATTACATCGCGGTCAAACTCGGCTGCGACGTGGACCAGCCGCGTAACCTGGCAAAATCAGTAACGGTTGAGTAGGGAACGGTCGCGACCGTTCCCTGCCGGGGCACCATTATTATGCTTTACATCGTCTCCACCCCCATCGGCAATCTCAAAGACATCACCTTCCGCGCGGTCGAGACGCTTAAAAGCGTTGACCTCATCGCCGCCGAAGACACCCGCCACACGCAGATCCTGACCCGGTACTACGATATCCAGACGCCCCTGACAAGTTACTTCGAGCATAATCAGTTCAAAAAAGGGGAATATCTTTTGAAGTTATTAAAGGAGGGGAAGGACATCGCCCTGGTGACGGACGCCGGCACGCCGGGGATCAGCGACCCCGGGTATCATTTGATCCAGTTGGCGAAGGACAGTGATATCCCGATAACGGTTGTGCCTGGTCCGACGGCCTTGATCGCGGCGCTGACCGCTTCCGGCTTGCCGTGCCACAACTTTATTTTTGAAGGGTTCCTGCCCGTCAAACCCGTTGCCCGGCGCAAGAAACTCGAACAGTTCAAAGGCGAAGAGCGGACGGTCATTTTCTACGAATCGCCATATCGGCTGACAAAGACTTTGCAGGATATCGAAGAGGTCCTCGGGAATCCAACGGTTGTGTGTGCCCGTGAATTGACCAAGAAGTTTGAAGAGGTCAAGAAAGCTTCCGCAAAAGAATTGCAGCAGCACTTCAGCGCACAAAAACCCCGTGGTGAATTCGTGCTTTTGCTAAATCAGTGACAGGGACTAATTTCCCGTGGTCGCCTTGGGAAATCTGCAAGATTTCCCAAGACTTAGTCCTCGGAATCCTTCGGATTCCAGAGGGCCCGCGGGGGTCTGGATATGGATGCGCGAGGCGTTGGCGGACTCCACTAGGCAAACGTCGTCACTTCAACCTGGTGGTGTCTTTTCCGCGCCCCGTCTATGACTGCCTCGAGGCGAGCGGCGACATCGTCCGCGATCCAATCGGCACCGCATTGCGAACATACTTGCGCGGGGACACGACGCACCATCACCACGCCAAAGCCGAGATCAACACTGAATGTTGTCGTCCCTGCCTTTTTTCCCGCCGCAGGACGGGCATGCGCTGTTACGATTTCGACAGTTCATAAACGTCAACCTCTTCTTTTCTGGAAGACTTTGGCAGCAACCACAGCGTTTCATTGATCCTGTCCACATTGTTCGGTGTCAATAACGTTTCTTTGCAGATAGAACATACCAGGGCGGGGACGTTTTCGAATATGACATAATGTCCTTTCCATTCCTGAATATGCCGGATGAGACGGTCCTCCATTTTGTTATGACATACCGGGCATTCCATGGTTACCTCCTTCGCGTTTTCATATCGTCATGCCATTTATTTAAGTCGGGCTCGTAAGTCGTTATAATCACCCCTTGATAATTTGACTGAACATGTAATGCGCGTTCTTTTCCTGTGACACCATAAATAAGGCAGCTGGGAGAATATTTGTCTTGCGGATATTCTTCAATAATTTCCGTCCTTTCTCCCAGTATAGCCTCCGCAACTTCCGCGTTTCGAATATGCCTTAGAGCCATTTGCTCCTGCGCGTGGACAGTGTAATAGTGCTTATTGGCTTTGATTATTTTTCTCAGATTATTCAGCAAAATCGTCCTCATATTTTGAATCTGCTTTAAATGTATCATAATCTGCAACTGAAATCCAGAATCTCGCCATCCTTTTTTTACTGCTTGCGGATGGCTTGGACGCCGGCGGGGGTCTGGAGATAGATTTTATCTGTTCTTGTCAGCGATGATTTCTTCGATTTGGACGGAAATCTTTGGCAGAGATTCCTCAATAATATTCCATACAATGTCCAGATTCACACCAAAATAATGGTGAATAAGCTTATCTCTGACTTTCGCCAAGTCATTCCAGGCCATTTGTGGATGTTTGCTCGTTAAATTCTTTGAGATATTTTTCGACGCTTCTCCGATGATTTCAAGGTTGCGTATCACGGCATCTTGAGTTTTGATGTCAAGGGTGAATTTTGGGTAGTCGATGTTCTTTGTATAACCAAGGGTTCGTTTAATCGCTTCTTGAATATCGCGAAGCAATTCCTCATCGCCTCTTTTAGACATAAACGATGCTCCGCCTGATCTTCTCGGCCACTTTTTTGATGCGGATGCTTTCTATGCCCGCCTTGGTCAATATGTCCGTTTTCCGTCCCAGTTTGCTGTCCAGGTAATCCGTTAAATGAATGAATTTCAGCCCAAGGGGTTTTTTAAACTCCAAAAGAATATCTACATCGCTATTTTGGGAGGCGGTATTATTGGCAAAGGAGCCGAAAATAGCTATTTTTTTAACGCCAAAATTTTTTTTCAGGAAAGGCTGTTCCCGTTTCAAAATGGTAATGACATCGTTTTTCGTCAGCATGACCCAACTCCTTTCATATTAGACAAAGAAATTCTATCAAATAAGGTTAGGGAATGCAAAATTATTCAGGGAATTCATTATTGCTTGCGCAGGGCCTTGACGTCGCCGGGGGCGGGGCCGGTCTGGATGCGCATCGGGGAGGCGTTGGGGTCGGCGGGGTCCACTAAATTGATGCCGCATTTCTTTGGCGTTCCGGTAAAACGACCCGGCTTAGTGGAGAGGCCTTCTTAAATCGATTAACCCTTCGATCGACAGATCCTCGTCTATCGCAGGCCAGTGAATGCCGATGCCGTCTCCTATAAGACGATACTTGTTTCGTTGAGCCGGCGTTGCCCGAAGTAAACAAGGGAACCACACTAATGGAACCTCTAATTTTCTTCCATCAACGAGGGTTACGATCAAATTCCTGCTAGTCACTTTGACCTCTTCAGCCTTAGCCTCTATCAATACCGAAGTGCTCATTCCATCTCTCCTCGATAACTCTTTTATTTTTGACGATAATTTCTCTTATTTTATTCAACTCGGAACTGTTAAACTTGCTATTTCTAACTAACGACAATGGTTCAATCCAGAACTTGGCGTATTTTCCACCCTTTTCTACATGAACATGAATGGGCTCTGTCCCTTCATTGCTGAAGAAAAAGAATCGGTACCCTTGTATAATAAATATAGTTGGCAAGTCTGTTTATCCCCGATGATTCAAATAAAGTATAACATAAATTTATAGTTTGCGGATGCTTTCTTTCTTTTCCATTTTTTCATTGCTTGCGCAGGGCCTTGACGCCGGAGGGGGTCTGGATGCGGATCTTGGAGGCGTTGGGGTCGGTCGTAGCGACGACGCCGATACCGTACGTGGTGCCGTTTTTCTGGACGCGCAGTTGGGAAACGGGCGGGTCCTCGCAGGGGATGGTAATGGCCGTGGTACCGTCAAAGATCTGTTGACCGCAGGCGACGCCCCCGCCGCCGGATACAGTGACCGTCGCGGACTGTTGCGTCGTGCCGCCGGCGCCGGTACAGGAGATGATATAGGTGGTGGTCGCGGTAATGTTGGTGACAAGTTGCGAGCCGTTGATTGCCGTGCTGGCGGTCCAGCCGGCCGGGGAGACTGCCGCGCACGAGGCGGCGTTGGTCGAAGCCCACGTAAGCGTTACCGACCCGCCGCTGGCGATCGTCGTCTGATCTGCCCAAAGGCTGACCATCGGCGCCGGCGTCCCGCCGCCGCCGCAGCTGTTTCCTTTGGCCACTTTTAGGTTGGTGTTGGTATTGTCATAATACGATATCACCGGCTCGCCGTCCGTGCTAATGGCGATGGAGGGGAAGGTGCGGTAGTTAACAAAACCTGTTGAATCAACGATGGTAAAAGTGTTCCCTGAACTGCAGCTTGCATTGCCGCATTTGGCAGCCTTGAGGTAGTAGTTAGTAAGGTCATAATACGCTATCACCGGGAAGCCATCCGTGCCTTTGGCGATGGAGGTGTACGAGCCAACATCACCTGTTGAATCCACGGTGGTGATTGTGTTTCCTGAAGAGCAGCTTGCGTTGCCGCATTTGGCAACTTTGAGGTCGGTAGTAGAGTCATAATACGATATCACCGGGAAGCCATCCGTGCCAATGACGATGGAGGGGTAGTAAGCGCCTGTTAACTCAACAGTGGTCAGAGTGTTTCCCGCACTGCAGCTTGCGTTGCCGCATTTGGCCACTTTGAGGGCGTTGCTAACAATGTTGATAGAATACGCTATCACCGGCAAGCCATCCGTGCCAATGGCGATGGAGCTGTCGAGGCCAATCTGACCTGAATCAACGGTGGTGATTGTGTTTCCTGAACTGCAGCTTACATTGCCGCATTTGGCCACTTTGAGGTCGGCGTTAGCATTGTCATAATACGATACCACCGGCAAGCCATCTGTGCCAATGGCGATGGAGGGGTTGAAGCCAACAGTACCTGCTGAATCTACGGTGGTAAGAGTATTTCCTGCGGTGCAGCCAGCATTGCCGCATTTGGCCACTTTGAGGTCGTTGTTAGTAGAGTCATGATACGCTATCACCGGTAAGCTATCCGCGCCAATGACGATGGAGGAGTTGTAGCCAATATAATCTGCTGAATCAACGGTGGTAAGGGTGTTTCCTGAACTGCAGCTTGCGTTGCCGCATTTGGCCACTTTGAGGTCGCCGCTGGTACTGTTAAGATACGATATCGCCGGCAAGCCGTCCATGCCAATGACGATGGAGGAGTCGAAGCCAACATCAAGAACACTTTGTAAATCCACGGTGGTCAGAGTCCAGGTACAAGCCGGGTTGACCGTCACCGTCGTTGACTGCTGGGTGGTGCCGCCGGCGCCGGTGCAGGAAATGATATACGTGGTTGTTGAAGTGGGCGAGACGCCCTGCGAGCCGCCGGTGGCCGTGCTGGATGTCCACCCGGCCGGGGAAACCGCCGCGCACGAGGTGGCGTCCGTGGACGTCCACGTCAACGTCGATGAGTTGCCGCTGATGATCGTCGACGGCGCGGCCGAAAGGTTCACCGTCGGCGGGGGGGGCGGGAGAGCGCCGCCCGACTCCCGCTTCTCAATGCGCCAAATAGTAATGCTAGTACTGTCTAGATAAAATTTACCAGTTATATATAGGCCACTGTTATCAATGTTAACACAACAGATATCGTCAAATGATGTTGAGCTGGGATTGTTGGTTTGTGACCAAATTAGGTTGCCGTCTGTTAAATTTCTTTTTTCTATGCGCCATTCATAATTGCCGGGAATCACATCATAGCCACCTATATACAGACCGCTACTATCAATGGCAATACTACGGGGGCTCTCAGTCCCTGAGCTTGGGTTGCTAGATTGTGACCAGATTAGGTTACCGTTTGTCGGGTCTCTTTTCTCCATGCGCCATTGCCTATCACTGGAAAGATAATCATCACCTACTACATACAGGCCGTTGCTGTCAATGGCAACACGCCTGGGCGAGGGATTGAGTGAGCTGGGATTGCTAGTTTGCGACCAAATTAGGTTACCGTTTGTTAGGTTTCTTTTCTCTGTGCGCCATTCCCCCAGAATAGTAGCATCAAGGTAATCATAAGTCCCTGTTACATACAGGCCACTACTATCAATGGCAACAGAAACGGGAGCGCCGCTTCCACTTGTCTCATTTATTCCCCAAATTAAATTACCATTCGTTAGATTTCTTTTCTCTATGCGCCAGTAAGTAGGCCCGGGAGGAGCGTACGTACCCGCCACATACAGACCACTGCTATCAATAGCAACCACTCTAGCAGACTCCCCATTTATACTACCCACGGCAGGATTGCTAGTTTGTGACCAAATTAGGTTGCCATTTGTCAGATCTCTCTTTTCCATAAACCATTTTGGATCCGTTGAAGAAGGATCCGAACCCACTACATACAGCCCGCTGTTATCAATGGCAACAGCAGAGGGACTGTAGCCGGATGCATTAGTTTTCGACCAAATTAGGTTGCCGTCTCCTAGATTTCTTTTCTCTGTGCGCCATTGGTAAGGACCAAGAGACCTATCATTGCCAGCTACATACAGGCCACTGCTATCAATAGCAACCGCTACAGGATACTCCTGAGCTGTACCTACAGTAGGATTGCTAATTTGTAACCAAATTGGGTTGCCATTTGTCAGATCTCTCTTTTCCATACGCCATCTGAAATCGTTACCGCTAGTAGCATCCTGCCCAGCTATATAGATGCCAGAAGTGTCGAGAGCGGTGTCTGACGGCCAATCAGAAGTCGGGTCAGAGATAGCCACACCGTTTATTCCAAAGGTCGTAATCAAATCCCCCCCCGCGGCGAGGGCGGTGCCCGGCGCGGCGGCCAGGAGCGCGAGGAGACAGGCGGCGATTATATGTGTAGGGAACGGTCGCGACCGTTCCCTACGGATTTTGTAAAGGTCGTTTTTCATTTTC
>JACRHP010000033.1 GCA_016212005.1 Candidatus Omnitrophota bacterium
CATGTTGCCCGACGCGTTAAAGGTGTAGATATTCTCGGATCCCTTGCGGTCGGTTTCGGCGACCTGGTCCACAACGCTGTAATCAAAAGCAATGTCGCTTCCTCCCCAATTCTGCCGCTCGACACGGCCCTGCGCGTCATAGAAATTTTCGACGAAATACTGGTTCTTCGCGTCCCTGATCCGTTTGACATTGTGGTTCTCGTATTCAAACGATTTGGTCACCCCGGCGGGGAACTGCGGCGTCGCCGGTTTGGTGACGCTCAAAAGGTCATTGGTCGCCGGGTCGTAGGCGAAGGCCACCTCCCTGCTCGCGTCGATGATCTTCTCCAGCAGGCCGTCGGCGTTATAGGCAAGATCGATCATCCGCCCGCCGGTATCAACGATCTGAACAAGGCGATAATCGCTGCCGATGACCACACTGTTCAAGGGGTCCTGGGAAAATTTGCTTTTACCATAATAGGGTTGCTTGCCGGTATCATAAACAAGATTGATCGTATTGTTATTCCGGTCGTTGATGGCAACAAGTTTGCCGTCAGCGTCAAACTGATATCGCTCTCCTTGCGCCTGGGTGAGCATCCAGGTGTCGTCCGGGTTTTTGATCAGGGTCTCGAACCGGCCCGCCGGCGGCACGTAAGCCGTTCCATCGAAGGTGTATTGCGTTTTGCGGCCGTCGCCGGAGACGATAACCACATCACCGCCCTGGACCTTGTGCAGCCGCATGTAATAGTTGAGTATCCAGCCATAGCCAAACGGGCCATTAAACGACATCCCGCTGTAATAGGTATGGGCCAAAGATACATCCAATTGCCGTCCGGGGACCCGCAATTCCGCGCATTGATAATAGAACTGCCCGCTGTGCAGATAGACGGGATCGCCGGAACACGTGACGTTATGTTCTGCCCCGGGATCAAAATCTGTATCGGCAGCGTCTTGTGTCATATTGATTTGTCCGAGCGTTTGCGAATAGCTGTCACAGGCCCACATCCACGCGCTCCAATAGCACGCAGCCTGCCCACTGCGTGTATCGCAAAGCATAATTACAATCAAGAAAGGTAAAATTTTAAGATAATTGCGCATGGTTTCTAATCCGGCTAACGTAAGATCGTAATATTTCCATCTCGGACTGTCGTTACTCCAAAACCGTCGATGGCTTCTACTCGCACACGGTAGTCGCCGGGTTCAACAACCGTTTCTCCCGCGGACGTTTTACCATCCCAGTTTAACGTATAGGTCCCTGCTGTCTTGAGAATAGTGTTTTCCAGAAATTTTACAACCTGGCTTCCATCCTGTTTTAAAATATTGACTGTCACATTAGCGACGTCATTAATGGCATAAGTAATCCGGGTTGTTTCATTAAATAAAGGGCGGATAACGCAGGGATCGCTTGTAAGTGTTGTTACATCAAGCGGCGTTGCATTATGGATGACAATGACATTCTCCGGCAACCTCTCCGCTTTGGCCTCAATGACAACAGGGCTTTGGGATACGACAATGTTACCCGACATATCACGGCCGTTCCAGTAATCCACATTACCCGTTGTGTTTCTGGGCTTTTCCACCACCGTTTCAACAGCGGTATTAAATCTTAACGAAATGCGTGACGCCGCAGGCAAATCGTATTGCACACGGAGCCGCTCGCCCTTGAGCGGAGAAAATGACGCCGATGGAGTTATGGTTGCGTTGGAGACAAGCGGTTCGCTCCCATCAAAGCTTATGGGATCATAGCGTCCGGACTGACCCGAAATGGACTGGGCGTCGATCGTGTACACATAAGGGCCTGCTGGAAGAATCTGATTAAGATCATCTCTGCCGTCCCATGAATCGGAATTGGCGCCGGCAAGTTTAGCCTGGACGTTAATAAGTGTTCTCATCAGGGTCGACGGCGGCTGGTAAATTTTGATCGTGACATTGGCTCCCGTGCCCAAAGTGTAGTTGATCGTGGCGGCTTCGTTACGGGCGGGATTAAAAAACCGCAGGGTGACCGAATTGTTCGTGATGGCGATCGCATTTTCCGGGTCCGTGATCAGATAAGGCGCAAAATCGACTTTCGGACGCCAGTTGTGGTCCTGATAATCCCAAATTTGAGCCGCTATTTGTGCCGGATCATCCGTCCCCCACCAATTATCCTCGAAGTTCATGATCGCGCTGCTGACATTATGGTTTACTCCCTCGAATCCGGTAAACACATCATACTGGCCATTGTTCAAAAGAGCGTTACGCGTAAATGCCGGTCCGGGCACGCCCTGGGCAATGGCGGAAACGGCCATGACCCCGTATTGGCTGTTATTGTCGAACACATTGTCCGTGATAACGGAGGTGTTCGTGCCGAAAATATACAAGCCGGCAATGTTGTTGAGGAATTGATCGTGGGTCACAGTCGTGTTGGCATGCCGCAGTTCCACGCCCCGGTTGGCATATTTCACCCGGGCATAACTGATGCCGCTCGTATCATCTGAAGCGTCGGCCATGAAGATGCCCTTCCAATCCCCGGCAACCGGAACAGGCTGGTTGGACGTAAACTCGATGAGATTCCCCGCTGTGCCTTGGGCGGCCAATTTTCCATTAATCGTGATAAGGTGGTTGCCTTCGGCCTTGACCGTGACACCGGGTTCGACGGTCAGGGTTTCGCCCGTGCCCACAATGAGATTGCCCAACAGATAATAAGGGCTGGATGCGGAGGTCAAGGTGAGCGATCCCTGAATGTTGCCGTAGATACGCGTATCGAAGCTGTGGTCCGGGGCGCCGCCCGGCCCGTCCAGGAATGGTGTAAAATCAACGGCCGCGCGCGTATTATCATCGAGGAAATCATAAATCGATGCCATGATCACAGCCGGGTCCGCGCTCCCCCACCAGTTGTTCCGCGCGTTGAGCCATTCGTAGGAAGAGTCACCGTCGCTTTGTTCATACAAGTTATGGCTTGAATTGCCGTAAATGCCGTTGTCATTGATCGTCGCCCGGCATCCGGTGTACACATTGCAAAAAGCGTAAATACCATCCGTGTTATTCGTGATCGTGTTGGCAAGAACGCGCGGGTCGGTCGTCAATTCAAAGTAGATCCCGCGGTTGTTGTTCTGGATCAAACTGTTCTGGATGAGCGGGCTCACCGAAGGATATGGGACATACACGCCGCGGTCGGCGTGTTCGATCCGGACATAGTTCAAAACGCTGCTGCCGTTACGAAGCGAAATGTAGTTCCAGTCCCCTTTGGCCGGGAAGGATTTTTCCGAGACAAAGCTGACCGGGTTGCCCGCCGTGCCTTGGGCGTTGATGATGCCGTTGCCTTCGATCTTGAAGAACCCGGTGAACCGGACCTCAACGCCGGCCTCAATGGTCAGCGTGACTCCCGCGTTGACCGTGACGTCATTGACGATCCGGTAAGGTGAATTGGCCAATGTCCAGGTCGTGTTCTGGCTGATGACCGGCGGGGGAAACGCGGCGTTTGTCGGCGTCTGGTTTAACTGGTTCGACGGGTCGCGCTCTCCAAAACCGTTATATGCCGTAACGACAAAATAATAGGGCGTGTCATTGGTCAATCCGGTAACGGGGTAGGTCGTGACATTGCCGACGTCGAGTGTCGTGCCGTAAATTCCGGATGCGGTGCCATATTTGACTTTATAGCCGGTCGCTGTCGCCGCCGCCGTCCATTGCAGTGTAATCTGCTGATTGCCGGGGACGGCGCTGTTCAATACCGGCGCCGCCGGTGGAAATCCTGTCGGGTTCCCGCCTGGGCCGTCCAGGAAATGATCGTAATTCACAAGGGGTAAAATACCGCTGTCGGGCCTGTGAAAAATCGTAGCTTCGATGGTTAGCGCATTTGTTGACCCCCACCAGTTATTTTGCGCGTTGATGGTCCGGGCTGAAGCGTTTGTCCCATAGCTGTAAACATAAAGATTATAATGGCTGTTATTGTAAATGGAATTGCCGCTGATGGTCGGAGTACATCCGGTATAGACGTTGCATCCCGCGAAAATACCGTCATTATTATTGCTGATCGTGTTTGTTTGAATGATCGGTCCTGTGCTCGGCTCAAAATAAATACCAGTAGTATTATTCTGGATCGTGCTGTTACGGATGGCCGGGGTCTGCCCCAAGGGACTGGAAGGCACATAGACCCCCTTGTCGGCATATTCGACCGTGACGTAGTTGAGGATATTGCCGCTGCCGTGCAGGGTAAGGGCATTCCAGTTTCCACGCGCCGGGGCCGTTTGGGCGGAGGTAAACGTGATGGGGTTGCCCGCTGTTCCCTGCGCGTTAATGATCCCATTCATTTCGATGGCGTAAAAGCCATTGAACTTGACGATAACGCCGGGTTCAACGGTCAGTGTGACACCGGAATTGACCGTGATATTCCCCATCACGATATAGGGAGAATCGGCCAGAGTCCAGAGTGTATTTTGCGTTATGGCCCCGCTTACCGGTGTGGGGATCGCTACCGTAAAACCAAAACTTGTTTGCGCAATGTTTCCGGCAATATCGGCAACCTGTACTTCAACCGTGTGGCCGCCATTAGCAAGCGGACTGGCCGGTGTCAGATCAAAACCAGCGGCCATGATAACAGCTTGCAGGGTCACGTCATTGTTGTCGAGCAGAATCTGGACGTTGCTCGTGTTGACACCGGAAAGACCATCCGTAAAATCTGCGGAAATGGCCGGCGTATTTATTGTAATGATTGAACCGTCCGCGGGGGTCAGGTTAGAAATCGTCGGCGCAGTCGTGTCCGTCGTAAAATTCACCGACGCCTGCGCGGGATTGCCCTGGTTGTCCCGGATACTTATGGAAAGTTCATGCGCCCCGTCGCTTAGAGCGGCCGGGACAAATGAAAAACCGTTCGCGGTCACATTGGCCTGGGCGGTCACTTCCACTCCATCCAGAAGGATTTGCGCGCTTGACGGCGCCACGCCGGTCAGGTTATCCGAAAAGTTGGCGGACAAAGTCGGCGTGGATGTGGCCAACAAATTTCCCGCCGCGGGAGTAATATTGAAAATTGTCGGCGGCACCAGGTCGAGCAGGACATTAAAGCTGTAGGCGGCCTGGGCCATGTTGTCGGCCACATCGGCGATCGTTACGGCGACCGCGTGATAGCCGTTGTTTAAGGGAACCGTCGGCGTGTAACTGAAACCTGTTTCCGTGACCGTCGCCTGCGGGGTCACGTTGACGTTATCCACTAAAATTTGGGCGCTAGCGACATCGATCCCGGAGCCGCTGTCCGCGAACGCGGCTGAAATCGTCGGGACGTTCGCCATGATCGTGCTCATATTTGCGGGTGTCAAATTGGAAATAACAGGCGCGATGGTGTCTATTGTAAAGCCGCTGGTCTGTATGGCCGAATTCCCTGCCATATCGGCCGCTTCAACGGTTATGGTATGATTGCCATCGTCAAGCACGATCAAAACAGAAGTTTCAAAAGTTGTTTGTGTGATGACGGCTTGCGATGTCAGGTCCACCCCATCGACCGCAATGCGCACACTGTTCATATCAATCCCTGAAGTGGCATCGCTTAAGTTTCCTGATATGGTCGGTGTGGCTGTGGCCAAAAGGCTGCCGTCGGCGGGGATCAAAATGGCGATATCGGGCACTGAAGTATCGATCGTAAAATTCGTAGATGTTTGCGTGGGGTTGCCGACAGCGTCTCTTACGCTTATAAAAAGTGTATGAACGCCGTCACTTAAAGCGGTCGTAACAAGAAATTCGAACCCGGCCGCGGTCACGTTTGATTGCGCGGTAATGTCGACATTGTCCAGGAGGATCTGGGCGGAATTTGCGTCGATCGCCTTGTCATCGTAAAAATCGGCCGATATTTGCGCGGGTGTGTCGGAGTGAAGACTGCCGTCCGCCGGCGAAACGTTGAGGATTTGCGGCGGGCTCATGTCGGTATTGATTGTGAAATTGACGGCCGTTTGCGCGTTATTGCCGGAGTTGTCGCTGACGCTGATGGACAAAACATGGGCCCCGTCCGAGAGGAATCCGGAAATAAAATTGAATCCCGTCTCGGAGGCATTGGCTTGGGAAGTCACGTCCTGGCCATCCACTGATATCTGGATACTGGCTGGGTCGACCCCGGACTCCGTGTCCTGGAAATCGGCGGAAATGACGGGCGTTGCAGTGTCCACTACACTTCCTTCCGCGGGATTTATGCTTGTGATCAAAGGTGGTGTTGTGTCGACCGGCGTTTCCGAAGTATCTTTGGTAACGACACTGTTTTGACCGACAATGATGTCTCTGGCGATATAGGCGCCGTTGACCTGGGCGGCCTTTTCGATTTCCAGCGTCCCGTTGAGGGCCATGACCTGCCCGAAAAACACGTTCTTCTTGCCGATCTGCGCGGCCGCATCGCGCTTGGGGTGCTTTTTAAAATCTTCCCGGGAATGCCTTCCCGGATTTTCGTAGGTATCGGTACCATTGACAAAAACTTGGATGTCGGCGCCGGAAATAGTCGTCAGGTCGTTTTGCGGGCCCCAAAAGACATCTGATCTTGTCTGAAAGGTGTTCGCCACACATAGTGTCGCCGGTCCGCTAAAAAGGACCCGGGCATCCTCATCCACGTAAAATGAATTGAGATGATATTCTCCACCGGGAAGAATTAAGGTAGATTTTCGATTCAACCGCACATCGCCGTAGCGTCCCGGAGGCATGGTCATTTGACTATTCTTGGCAACCGCAAGCGGATTCGTTGTATCCGGCGCGCATGCCGGTGGGGCCGGCATATTGATGAGCGGCCAATCGTTGGGCGCATTTAAAATGACAATGTCGCCTGTAGTGGTAACATCGTCCTGCGTAAAAAATCGGTCTTTGTAATAAATATCACCTTTGATGACCGAGTCACGCTTGATGTAAATGCTGGGAGCTGTCAGCCGGGTCCCCTCTTCCAAGAGGACCTTTCGGTCAACAAGCAAGTGTACGTCTTGTTTAAAGGAAGGTTCAGCGGAGGGATCGTTGACACCCACAAATCCGGAGAGAACGGTCGCTTTTTTGTCGAGGTGGATACTTTCCTGCGCGAGGATGGAATAATCGGTGATATTGCCGGCAAGGACGTTGCCGGGTGAGCTGATCGCCCCCGCGAGCGCAAGACACAGAACGAAGATATTTATTTTTTTAAACATCATCCGATCGTTCGTTTCTTTAGGGGGAAGGGGGAAACTAGTGAAAGTATATATGACACTTTCAAATAATGCAAGCGATTCAATGCGAATTTGCTAAAAAAATTACCAGATTAGATGAATGATCTTTCAGATCTTGCGGACGTGGTCGGCGATGTCGAGGATGAGTCTTTCGGAATCTTCCCAGCCCAGGCAGGCGTCGGTGATGGATTTGCCGTAGATGCCGCCCTTGGCGTCCTGCGTTCCTTCGACGAGGTAGCTTTCGATCATCAGTCCTTTCACCATGTCTTTGAGCTTGGCGTCTTTGCGCAGGCTCTCCAGGACATCCATCGTGATCGCCGGCTGGCGCCGGAAATCCTTGCCGGAATTGGCGTGGTTGGTGTCCACGATGACGGTGGGATTTCTCAGGTGACGTTTCAGATAGACTTGAGCGATCTTGCTTAAGTCGGCGTACGAATAATTGGGGATATTTTTGCCCGACTCATCGGTCGCCCCGCGCAAGACCGCGTGGGTCAAAGGATTCCCGCTTGTGCGCACTTCCCAATCGTGGTAGACGAACGTGTGCGCGTGCTGGGCCGCTTCGATGGAGTTGAGCATCACGGTCAGGTCACCGCTGGTGGGATTTTTCATCCCCACAGGGATGTCCAGGCCGCTCGCGGTCAGACGGTGCTGCTGGTTCTCGACCGAGCGCGCCCCAACGGCGACGTAACTTAAAACATCTTCCAGATAGGGATAATTGGCCGGATAAAGCATTTCATCGGCCGGAGATAGATGCGATTCCTTCAAAGCCCGCAAATGCATTTTGCGGATCGCCTTAAGGCCAGCGACCAGGTCCGGCTCCTCGGTGGGCACCGGCTGGTGCACCATTCCCTTGTAACCCTTCCCCGTCGTGCGGGGTTTGTTGGTGTAAATGCGCGGGATCAGGATAAGTTGATCTTTGACCTTGTCCTGGACGCGGGCGAGGCGTGCGACGTATTCGCAGACGGCATCCGCGTTATCCGCCGAGCAGGGTCCGATGATCAGGATAAATTTATCGCTGCGCCGTTCAAAGACGTCGCGGATCGACGCGTCGCGTTCGGCCTTGATCTTTTTTAGATCGGCTGAAAGCGGCATTTCTTTGAGGATCTCCTGAAACGTTGGGATTTTACGGACGTACTGGAAGCTCATGGTAATTAGATAGATTAATACAATTTAGCCAGAAGTGCAACAATCGCGTTTTCAACACGCAAAATACGATTTCCCAAATGCACGGGGGTGAACCCCAGCTCCGTCAGCTTCTTGATCTCGTAGGGAATGAATCCGCCCTCGGGACCGATCATTAACGTGACCGGTTCGTTTAACGCGCGGGGGCATTCCTGGGCCGCCTCCGGGTGGGCGACCAGGGCCCGGGTGCCGCGGATCAGCTCTGGCAATTCATCTTCGGCAAAGGGTTTAAATTTTTTGCGCAACTGGACGTCGGGCAAAACGGTGTCCTTACTCTGCTCCAGCCCCAGGATCAATTGCTCGCGGATCTTTTCCGGTTGCAGGGCCGGGCTTAGCCAAAAACTTTTTTCTACCTGTTTCGAGTGGACCAGGAATATTTTTTTAACGCCCATCGCGCTCGCTGTCTGCAGGGCGCGTTTGAGGATGTTGGGCCGCGGCAGGGCCAAAATGAGCGTGACCGGAAGCGGCGCGGGCGGCTGCCGATCCAGGGAGACATCCATTTCGAGGCCTTCGCCGGTCAAGGTGGTGATCTTTCCCGTTCCGATGCGTCCGTCAATAAGCCCTACCGAGAGTTTGTCTCCGGCCCTGGCGCGGTGGATGTCGCGGATGTGGACGTAGCGGTGATCACAAAGGCGCACGCGGGTTTTGGGGGTGATAAAGTCAGTAGGCAAAAGAAGAATTAAGTTCATGCGCTAGGTAGGTTTCTTGCAGGTTAGCCCCCGCTGATTTACTTCGGCTTCGCCTCGTAAATCAAGGCGCGGGGGACTTATTTTTTATCTGCCTCTGCAGATAAAAAATAAGCCGATAAAGGGAGGTCTCTCCCCTCATCACTTCGGCAACCCAGCCGCCGTATCGTCCATCGACCCGCTCATTGGCGTTTTTGCCCCGCCACGGTGGGGCCTTTTTGGTCCCAAGACAATTTAGGCCTGCTCCGACGCTCGCTCGCGCTTGGTTCCGACGTTCGCTTCGCTCTGATCGGAATCCCGACTGAGTGAAACGAACGTCGGGATCGGAGTCCCGACTTCAAGTTTGGCTGAATGTCGGGATGGTTTTGCGTCCTTAGGTTTCCCTAAGTTTACCTTTATCGGCTTAGTTGAAATATAACACATTTCCCAAGGGCTGACAAGGCGGGAAAGCCAGAAATTTTGAAAATTCATCTCAAAACCTTATGCCTCTTTTAAATTCCCTGTCACAAATTTGTGGATGATGCTGGAAACGAGGGTTTGATAAGGCATGCCGTCGCGCGCGGCCCTGGCCTGGATCCCCTCAAGGTCTTTTTGAGAAAAACGGATATTGATGCGTTTGTCCTTGCGCAGGGTCTCCCTGGCCGCTTCCCGGTAATATTTTTTGGCATGAGAAAGGTCCTTAACCGATTTCCATTCCCCGCGTTCGAAAGAGGCCAGCAGTTCCTTTTCGCTCTTATCCAGTTTCATGATTTTCTTCTGAAATGAGGTCATTGTTCACAGGTTCATCAGACGTTTTTAAGAAATCGTTGAATGTCGTCGTGGTTCCCCGCAAGGACAAATTCCGCCAGGTCTCCAGTTTTTCTCTATTAGGCAGTTGCCGGATCGAGCGTTCAAAGGAAGGTTTAAACTCAAATCTCATAAACTCATGATATGTTTTTTAGCGGCATCAGCGGCTTGGGGGCTTTTGCCCTTTTCCGAGGCCAACTTTTCGATCTTGGCCCATTCCTTGGCGGTATAGGGCGAGTGGGCGGTCACCTTACAGGGCAACAGAACAACGCCATCTTTGGTCAATCCAAAGGCGACGGATGCCCCTTCTTCCAGACGCAGGATCTTGCGGATGCGGTTGGGGATGGTCACCTGCCCTTTGGTCGTCATTTTGGCTGTTTCGATTATGGTCATGGGGGATTCTCCTTTCATTACTTCCTTACATTCTTACTTAAAGGATAACCCCGGAAGACCGGGATGTCAAGGGGGGATCCGGCTCAATCGAGACGGGAAACTTCAAGTTGCTCTTCTTTTGTGGCCGGCTCAAGGCCGAGTAAGGGAAGCACGCTCGGTAGTGGCGTTATGTTGATGATGACGGGGGCAAAACCGTCAATTCCCGACTCAATGATTTCCTGCAGTTCCGCGGGGTCAAAGTGGATGTCCACTCCGGCACCTTCGCGCTCGAGGTCGATGGAGTTCATGTCGATACCGCCGACGTCGTTGCTCGCGGGCACTGTGATCTCAGCCATCTGCTCTATGCCAGTTAGCGGCGAGCTGGATTGGGCAGAAAACTTTATCCCATCCTCATATCGTGGCAATGTGGATTTAGCATATTCTTCCTGTGTCAAAATCCATACTCTGCGTTCAATAGGATCGACTTTTAAATAACTCCCTTGCCTTGTATGGTCCACAAAAGCTTCCTGCATAGTACCCTTACTTCGCCGTTGGTAAGCAGCGATAATGCCCCGCGCTTGATCACCATCCGTCTTTCGCCCGATTCTGTTCTGGGGATCACGTATCTTTAGACCATCCTCATAAGTATTTGAATGCTGCACATACTCTTCAAATGTAATTCTCCAAACCCTCATAGCTGTGGGGTCAATTTTTAAATAACCGCCATTTCGGGTATGATCGACGAATTCATTAGATGGATCGCCCTTACTTCTTCCCTGGTAAGCAGCAATGATCCCCCGCGCATCGGAGCGATTAAATTCAACCAAGGGGGAACTGGCCTTCTTGCCATCTTTTGGGGAAGTTTGTATCTCATCAGTTACATTTCCAAAAATAAAATTAATACTTCCAGGAGTAACATCTTCCGTTAATCTTTGTGAACGCGAAGGTTTATTAAGCTTATCTACTTCTTCTTCGGAATCCAAAATAACAAGATCCTCCCCATCATTATCAATCAGTCGAATCTCAAAAGTTATCTCATTTGCCTCATTATCATTTAGTCGTTTTTTGGCCAGAATAACGGGGAGATTAAAACGTTGCGGTTTATAGTCCAAGGTGCTGCTTAAATGTGTTACTTTTCCGTTTTCTTTTATTTTCACTTCCTTGACTAATTTTACGACCAGATCTTTATTAATTTTAGAATTTTTACCCCCAAAACGATCGTCGCGTAAGAATTCTTGAACATCGCTCACATTATCAATAGTCTTTCCTTCCAAATAAGAGACGATTTCACTCAATTCGCCAAACAGATTTAATCGAGAGGGCAGTTTCTCTTGATAAAAATTACTACCCAGATAATCAAGCATGTCTAAATCAAGAGATATGGAATTAGAATCGATGTCTCTTAAAGTGAGCCGTTTAAGTAAGTTAAGTCTAAGGCCAGCCAATTGTGCATGTCCAAAATCTATATTTTGAGTTAATGACTCAAAATTCTCGTCAACTTTCTCTTTATCCCTTTTAATAGAATCTATAAACTTCGACTTGTCCATAAATACTTGGGCCATATTAATAAATTTAATAACGACCCGCTCATTATCGGTCACTCGCAGCCCGCCACCGAATTCCGTGGCATCTTTCATGCCAACCTTACCCCCCTTTTCAGCAAAGGTAGGATCGATAACAATAAGCCTTCCATCAGCACGTACTACAATCTGATTATCCCGTATTTTCTGATGGCCGACAATCACCCTCTCGGCACTCGGCTCTCCATTGTTTACAAAGGCCTCTCTCAGATAATCTAGAACTTTATCGCGGATATCCACGTTGTGACTAGAAGTCATCCCAAAACCCTCCGAAGAGCAATGAGGGCGCAGGCCATATGAACAAGACCGGTATAAATATCAGCAGAACGCTCGTAGCGGACAACCAGCCGACGGTGATTTTGTATCCAGGCGTTGGTGCGCTCCACA
>JACRHP010000035.1 GCA_016212005.1 Candidatus Omnitrophota bacterium
ACGTGCACCAATCCGTCGCCGTCCTGCGGTGGTGGAGGCTGTTCCGGATCATCCACGCAAAACTGCAATACGCAGTCCTGCTGCGGGAACGGGGTCTGTGCGGGTGGCGAGACCTGTTCGACGTGTCCCACCGACTGCGGGGCGTGCTGCGTGCCGACAGCACAAACTTTTACTTCTAGTGGTACCTATGTAGTTCCTGTGAATATAACAAGTTTACAAGTTGAAGTTTGGGGTGGTGGTGGCGGTGGTGGCGGTGGTGGGTGGAATGGCGGTAACGCAGGTGGCGGCGGTGGTGGTGGGTATGGAAAGCAGACTGTCACTGTTACGTCAGGCAATAGTTATAGTGTCACTGTAGGTTCTGGTGGTAAAGCAGGTAGCGAACTTACTAATGGTGGTGGTGGTGGAACAAGTATCTTCGTTGGGATTAATGCCACTGGAGGTTCTGGCGGCGGTCAATTTGGTAACGGCGGAAATCAGGCAGGTGGTGCTGGGGGAACCAGTAGCGCAACCTTTAATATTTCTGGTCAAAATGGTCAAAAGGGTTCTGCCGGAGGAAAAGGTGGTGCTGGGGGAAATGGTGGTGCTGGGGGAAATGGTGGCACACCAGGAGGCGATGGTTCAATACCAGGTGGTGGCGGTGGTGGGAATAAAGCTGGGGCTAGCGCTACTGGTGATACGCGCAACAAAAATGGTGGCTCTGGAGCACCTGATAAGATAGTTGTTACTACTGTATGTCCCTAAGCGAGGGAGAGTTCAGGGGTAAGGTGCCAAGAAGCAAGGGAGTTCCGGGGACACCCGCCAAAATCAAAGATTTTGGCGAGGTCTCGCCCGTTCCGCCAAATTTCTTGGAAATTTGGCGAGACGAGGCGGACGTATCGAATAAGACTATTTAAGACTATTGACTATCGACCATTGACCATTGACCATCGACCATCGACCATCGACCATCGACCATCGTCCATTGACCATCGACTATGAGCCCGTCCACTCCCCGCGTGTCCGGCGGAAGCGAAAATAACTTCCATTCCTTCTTTGGAAAATATGGTATACTTGTTGACGGCTTATGAGTCCGACGGTTTTTCGACATAAGGGTTATCGATTTTTTTTCTTTTCGCGCGAAGAAAATCGAATGCACATCCATGTTTATTCGGCAGAAGGTGAGGCTAAATTCTGGCTGGAGCCTGTTATCGCTTTAGAAAACAACTACGGGTTTAACATCCATCAGTTGAGAGAAATTCAAAAAATCATCGAGGAGCATAAAGATGAAATTGAGAAATCATGGAAAAAGCACTTTAAGCGCTGAGGTCACGCAAATTTCCTCTCACGGTATATGGCTTTTAGTCAGAGGAACAGAATATTTCCTTCCTTACGCGGATTTCCCCTGGTTTGAAAAAGCTACCGTCGCACAAATTCATTGTGTCCAACTGATCCGGGGCTCCCATCTGCGCTGGCCGGATTTGGATGTGGATTTGGAATTGGACTCCCTGAATCATCTTGAGAGCTATCCTTTGGTTTATCGATGAATGAGACAGCAGACGCTTTAGCTAACCCGTTGGTGTTGAGGTGATTGCAAATCAAATATTTTGAAGACCATCGACCATGGACCATCGACTATGGCGTGCCCGGCGGCCGTTCACCTGCGATTTTGCGCCATTCAAAGATATGTTGAATAGTCAGTTCATAGTCAATCCATTTGACAATCCAGCAGATCCATGTTATATTTTCAGCGAGGGGGTGATACAATGATCACATTGAAAGAAGATACTACGCTGGTAGGAGTTTCTGAATTGCGCACGCATATGGAGAAGATTCTCGAGGAGAGCAAAAAACATAAGGTCCTTATTGAGAGACGTAATAAGCCGGTGGCCGTGATTATGGCAATGGAAGATTACAATAAGATAGAGGAAACCCTGGAAGCCCTGGAAGACCTGGCTCTGGGATATCTGGCCAGAGAACGGGAATCCGGATCAAAATCCTCCGACTATCTGGATATTGAAGAAGTCTTGAAAGGAGTGAAGAAGAAGTAGATGTGGCAGATCAAAATCCACCGTCTCGTCGTTGAAGAGGATTTCAAGAAAATACCTTCCTTTGAGCAGAAGCAGATCCTTAAAACTGTTCAAAAGAAACTTTTAGCGGGCCCCGAAGCCTATGGAAAGCCTTTGCGAGGCGAATTCAGCGGTTATTGGCGGTTACGCACAGGGGATTACAGGGTTGTTTATAAGATACTCAAAGACGAGGTCATGGTTTATGTTATTAAAGTTGGCATCCGCCGGGATGATCGGATTTACCGGGAGTTGTTGTCGAGATTAAAGCAAATAACACGAGCTAGCAAGACAGTACTATAAGCAAGACAGCAGACGGTGGACATTTATGAAAGCTAAAGATTTCGACAAGAAGTTCGATGAGGGGCAAAATGTAACGCACTATCTCAATTTATCGAAAGCAAAAAGACCTGAGCAGGAACAGAAAAGGGTCAATGTTGATTTCCCCCAGTGGATGGTCCACTCTTTAGACAAAGAAGCAAAACGTCTTGGTGTGCCCCGTCAATCGATTATCAAGGTCTGGGTAGCGGAACGGCTGGGCCTTCAGCCGTCGCATTAGGTAGCCAGAGAGTTCCAGGGAAGAGTCCCGGAGTTCCGGGGACACGTACCGTTCTAGTCCCCCGTACCGCATTCAGAAGACTATTGACCATCGACTATTTAAAGGGGTTGCAAGACGTTGGAAGATGTTGGAATATACTTAATTTTGTGCTATTGACAAGCATATAAAATGTGATATATTTGTGTGTGGAGGTGACCACCATGAGATCGACTATTGATATTGATGAGCAGGTGCTGGCGGCGGCGATGAAGGTCGCCCATGTCCGAACGAAGAAAGAATTGATTGACTTGTCCCTGAAGGAGCTTGTGCGCCAAAAACGAAGGGAAAGACTGCAGGCAAGACTGGGGAAGCTGCCTCTGGAGTTGTCGGTGGCCAAACTGGAAAAAATGAGAAAAGATGGATAAGAAACGAGTCCTGGTGGATACTTCCGCGTGGATCGAGGCCTTGCGGCCTTCTGGCTCCAAAGGGATCAAGGAGAAAGTGGACGTCTTGCTTGGCGAAGATTGCGTCGCTACTTCCGGAATCATCAAGCTTGAATTGCTCAGCGGAACGCGCACCGAGAAAGAATATCATGAATTGTCGGAGGACCTGCAGAGCCTGCATTATATCCCCACGGATGAAGAGGTGTGGCGTTGTTCCTGCCGTTTGTCGCGTGATATAAAAAAAGAAGGATTAAGCATACCCGCCACGGATCTTCTCATCGCTTCAGTCGCGATAACTGCCGGGTGCGCGATAATGCATTTAGACAAACATTTCACCCTTCTTGCAAAACACAGCCCCTTGCAAATCATGGCATAGAAAAGTACGGAAAAAGCGATTCCATTCTTGACAAACCCGACCGCTTATAGTAGCTTAAATAATCTAAACGTTACCTAATGAAAGGATTTTGACGATGAAAAAATATAAAGCTGTTATTGTTTTTGCGAATTGTTTGACCGCGTTGTTTTTTGTCTCTTGCGCGCAGGCCGCGTCGGTTCGCGGGGTGGTTAAATATGACGGGGCTGCGCCCAGCTTTAAGGAGATTAAGATGGACGCGGACCCTTTGTGCCAGGCGCAGCACAGCGGGGCGGTTTATCCGCAGACGCTTGTCCTGGGCGACGGTAACACCATGGCTAATATTTTCGTCAGGGTCAAAGGCGGGTTGCCGGCCAAGCAATACCCGGCGCCGGCGGAACCGGTTGTCCTGGACCAAAAGGGATGCTTTTATGAGCCTCACGTGTTTGGCATCATGATCGGTCAGCCGCTTAAGATTTTAAACCCCGACGGAACCCTGCACAACGTCCACGCGATGTCCAAGGTCAACCCGGAATTCAACCTCGCCATGCCCAAATTCCGCACCGAGACGACGAAGACTTTTGACAAAGAGGAGTTCATGTTCGCCTTTAAATGCGACGTGCATCCGTGGATGCTCGCATGGGGCTCGGTCATGGCACATCCCTATTTTGCCGTAACGAAAACAGACGGTGCTTTTGCCATCGACAACCTCCCGGCCGGGACGTATGAGATTGAGGCCTGGCACGAGAAGCTGGGGGTCCAGACCGCGAGCGTGACGGTGGCCGAAGGAGAATCTAAAGAAATCAGTTTCACGTTCTCCAAACCTTCCAAAGAGTAGAGACAGGATACCGATTATGGCCCAGAGTTCTCACCATTCCCAGGAATTAAGCTTTTGGCGCAAATATGTCTTTGCGACGGACCATAAGGTCATTGGACTGCAGTACGGTTTCACCGGACTTTTCTTCCTTTTATTCGGTTTTGGTTTGATGCTTCTCATGCGCTGGCAACTGGGCTATCCCGGGGAACCGATTCCCTTTATAGGGAAGTTCCTTGGGGAGGGCCGCGCGCCGGGCGGCATCATGCTTCCGGAATTTTATAATGAGCTGGGCGCCATGCACGGTACCATCATGGTTTTCTTAGGGGTAGTGCCGTTAGTATTTGGGGCCTTTGGAAATTATTTTGTCCCCTTGCAGATCGGCGCGCCGGACATGGCGTTTCCTAAATTGAACATGACCAGTTATTGGTTGCTTTTTACCGGCGGTCTGATCATGCTGGCGAGTTTCTTTCTGCCGGGTGGAGCGGCCAGTTCCGGCTGGACCGCCTATTCGCCTTTGGCCGAGATCGCTCCCATCGGCCAGACCTTCTGGCTTATTGGAATGGTCTGTTTGATCAACTCTTCCCTGCTGGGCGCCATTAATTTTATAGCGACGGTCATCCAACTGCGCGCGCCGGGGATGACCTTTATGCGCCTGCCGTTTTTTGTCTGGGCGCAATTTGTGACCGCGTTTCTACTTCTATTGGCGTTCCCGCCCTTGGAAGCGGCGGGGATTATGCAGCTTTTGGATCGCGTGCTTCACACGAGTTTCTTCCTTCCCAGCGGATTGGTGGTGAGCGGTGAGCCGTTAAATGTGAGTGGAGGGGGGAGCGTTCTTCTGTGGCAGCATTTGTTTTGGTTCCTGGGTCATCCGGAAGTCTACGTGCTGATTTTACCCGCCATGGGCATCGTGGCCGAGATCATCGCCAACAATATCCGCAAACCGCTCTGGGGGTACAAGTCGATGGTGTCCTCGGTTGTCTTTATCGGCTTTATGTCGTTCATCGTCTGGGCGCACCACATGTATCTGACGGGGATGGGCACGGCCCTCAGCGCGTTTTTCCAGACAACGACGATGATCATCTCGATCCCGTCGGTCATTATCCTGACCTGTCTTTTTCTTTCGCTCTGGGGCGGCTCGATACGTTTTAACATCCCGATGCTGTTCGCGTTGGCATTTTTGCCGATGTTTGGCATCGGCGGGTTAACGGGGCTCCCGTTGGGGTTGTCTTCCCCGGATATTTATTTGCACGATACTTATTATGTCATCGCGCATTTCCATTATGTTGTCGCCCCGGGGACGATCTTCGCCCTCTTTGCCGGGATCTATTACTGGTTTCCCAAGGTCACTGGCCGGAAAATGAATGAAGTGCTTGGGCATATCCATTTCTGGCCGTCGTTGCTTTTTATGAATTGTATTTTTATGCCGATGTTCGTGCAAGGCTTGGCTGGGGTTTCCCGGCGCTTGTACGACGGCGGGCAGCAATACGCCCATGCCCAGGCAGTGCTGCCTTTAAATAAAATGGCAACCGTCTGCGCGTTTCTCCTGGCTTTGGCGCAGTTGCCGTTTATTATTAACTTTTTCTGGAGTATCTTCAAGGGGGCCAAGGTCAAGTCCGATAATCCGTGGGAATCTACAACGCTGGAATGGGCCACGCCAACGCCTCCGGGACACGGAAATTTTACGAAAGTCCCGACGGTTTATCGCGGGCCTTATGAATACAGCGTGCCCGGGGCCGCGAAAGATTTCTCACCGCAGAACCAGGAGCGTGTTTAGAAATGGAGCCCCCACGGGCCTTAGCACGTGGGGCCTGGGTTACCCCGATTCGTAAGATATGGCAAAATTTTCTTCGATAATTTTCCTGACTTCGTCAACTGGACACCCCAAATTATGAGAATTCATGCATAAAATTGGAAAAATGTTCCAAATTTGCCCTAAAAATGGGGCACCCAACTAAAGGTTATAATTTTTATTTTCTCGACGATGACTCTTTGC
>JACRHP010000037.1 GCA_016212005.1 Candidatus Omnitrophota bacterium
CAGGACGCCGATCAGTTTTACGTCGAGCTTGTGCTCGCGTTTATAATCGGCCACCATCCCGCAGGGGAACGCCTGCGTGCAGACGATCGCGCCGGGCCGGTGACGGGCAAACAGCTTGCCGATCTTGGCGTGGCTGGTCTTGTGCAGAAAATGCTGGATGGACTGCGAGCTCTTGACGATACTGGGGTTGTCGTATAAATAATCCCAGACCTTGGGCGTGCGTTTGATGACGCTCATGTAGGCCTTGTTGACGATCTTCTCCAGGAGGGGATACGTGTAGCCGAAGCCGTTGATGGCCGGCGCCTCGATGTCCGGGTCGAGCTGGCGCAGGGCCTGCTGGATGGCCAGGGTCGCCTGCCGGTGACCGGAGACCCTGGTGATATACATCAGCAAAATACGCCGTTTCTGTTCAGAAGTCCTGTTGGATATCATTCGTACTTCACTGAGGTTCAATCGCGCCCAGGGTCTCGCCGACGCGTGCCTCCTGGCCGTCCTGGACCAGGATCTTTGTGAGGGTCCCCGAGGCGCCGGCGGGCACGTTGAAAGTCGCCTTGTCGGTGACGACCTCGACAATGTCGTCGTCCAGGCGCACCTGGTCGCCTTCCTTGAAATGCCAGCAAGCGACGGTCGCTTTTTCAATACCTTCGCCCAGTTCGGGTAATATAACGGAACTCATAAAAAGACCTTTAAACTTTCTTCTAGAGTTGAACAGGTGCGTAGATCATGGGTAAATTGAATTGCCGGTGGAAACATTTGACCAGGCACTCCTTGACGTCCCGCATCTCAACCGTAACGCCCTTGACCCTGGCCATCGAGGTCATCCGCGCGTCCAGGCCGCAGGGGTTGATCAAATCGAACAGTTCCATGTCCATATCCACGTTAATCCCGACGCCGTGGTAGCTGACCCACTGCCTTACCCCAATACCGATAGAGGCGATCTTGAGATTATCCGCCCAGACGCCGGTTTTCCCGGAAATTCTATTAGCCACTATACCAAAACTCTTTAATAAATCAATGGCAACCTGCTCTAATTGGGCGAGATACCAGTGCAAGTCTTTTTTCCAGTACGCCAGGGGCAGGATTGGATAAACGACGAGTTGTCCCGGCGCGTGGAGCGTTACGTCCCCTCCGCGGTCAACGGCAACGACCTGGACGCCATTGTGCTCCAGCGTTTCGCGGGACACCAGGATGTTCTTCTCTTGGGCCAGCCGGCCCAGGGTGATGACTGCGGGGTGCTCGCACAACAAAAGGACCGGCCGGCCGCCGGCGCGGACCCGATCCACCTGAACCTTCTGGCAGGCCCAGGCGTCCTCGTAGTCCACCAGCCCCAGGTCCTCAACCCGGCATATCATTTCGGTATTCATATCCGCCGCTCGTCTCTCTCGCTGATCATCGCTGGTCCGCCCGTGCTGCCGTTACCACTTTTTAAAAATAAAAAACACCGCCAGGACCATCAGCGCGAAGCCCACCAGATAATTCCAGCGCAGATCCTCCTTAAGGTACAACACCGAAAAAACACAAAAAACAACGAGGGTGATGACTTCCTGGATGGTCTTCAGCTGCGCCGCGGTGAACGTCCCGTGGCCGATACGGTTGGCCGGCACCTGGAAACAGTATTCCGCGAAGGCGATCAGCCAGCTGACCAAGATCGCCAGTACCAGGGGCGCGCTTTTGTACTTCAGGTGCCCGTACCAGGCAAAGGTCATAAAGATGTTGGAAATCGTCAACAGAATGACCGTTTCCATAGATTCTCCTCCCAAGGGGCAAATTAAATACCCCGCTCCCGAGGCCGGGAAAACGGGGTGTTTAGTCATCCGCCGACAATTTTTAAGTTTTAGACGCCGGGGCCGGATAAACTTCGCTTTCCCACTTCGCTTTCAATTTCGGGTTATCGACCCACCCGAGGATATACCGGGTATACTCGGCGCCGGTCGCCCCGGCATTTCTTCCTGTCATCGCAAACTTCTTCTCAAACTGTCCGCAGACTTCCAGCGCCATCTCGACCTTTTCAGCCTTGTCCGGGTACCCGATATAACGCAGAAGCATCGCGCTGGCGCGGATCATCGACGACGGGTCCGCGTACTGCGCGCGGCCTTCTTTAACCATCCGCGGCGCGCTGCCGTGGATCGCCTCGAACATCGCCCAGCGCGTGCCGATATTGGCGCTGCCGGCGGTGCCCACCCCGCCCTGGAGCTGGGCTGCCTCATCGGTCAGGATATCGCCATAGAGGTTCGGCATGACCATGACCTTGAATTCCTTGCGCCGTTGGGGGTCGATCAATTTCGCCGTCATAATGTCAATGTACCACTCGTCGCAAGTGATCCCCGGGTATTCCCGGGCGATCCGCTTGGCCGCGCGCGAAAAGCGGCCATCGGTCGCTTTGACCACGTTCGATTTGGTCACGACCGTCACACGGCTAACCTTGTTTTTCTTCGCGTATTCAAACGCCATACGGATGATCCGCTCGCAGCCCTGTTCGGTTGTGACCTTAAAATCCACGCTTAAATCCGGCGTCACGTCAAATCCCCGGGAACCCAGGATATACTCGCCTTCGGTGTTCTCCCGGAAAAAACACCAGTCGATCCCCTCGCGGGGGATCTTGACCGGCCGCACGTTGGCGAACAGGTCCAGCGCCCGGCGCATCGCCACATTCGCGCTTTCGATGTTGGGCCAGGGGTCGCCCTCCTGCGGGGTCGTGGTAGGCCCTTTTAAAATAACGTGGCAACTTTTAAGCTCTTCCAGGACATCGTCGGGGATCGCCTTGTTGTGTTTGACGCGGTTCTCAATGGTCAAGCCCTTGATATCACGAAAAACGATTTTCCCCTTTTGGACCTCGTCTTTGAGGACGTGGGCCAGGACTTCCTCGGCGTTTTTGGAAATAAATTCACCGATGCCGTCGCCCCAGCAGACGCCAATGACCACCGGTTTAAGCGCCGCGTAGTCGATGAAAGACGCCCCCTTTTTCATCACTGCAACGCGTTTGAACTGGTCTTCGAGGATGGCGGCAAATCTTTTTTGGGCGGATTCAATCGCTTCGCGAGACATTGGATTAATGCTTCTTGGGATGTTTGCGTTCCAGCATGTGCTGGAACTCTTCGACGTTCTTGACCTGCGTCATGGCGTCTTCAAAGGTGATCAGACCCTGTTCAAAGAGATCGCGCAGACAGGCATCCATCGTGTGCATGCCGTACTGGCTTCCGGTCTGGATGGCCGTCGGGATCTGCTCAACCATCTTCTCGCGGATCAGATTACGGACCGCGGAGGTGGCTACCAGGATTTCGGTCGCCAGGATCCTTCCCTCGCCTTCGGCGCGCGGCAAAAGGCGCTGGCAGACAACGCCCTGTAAGCAGGCGGAAAGCTGCAGACGCACCTGCTGCTGCTGATGCGCGGGAAACACGTCGATAATACGTTCGATGGTCTGCGCGGCATCAGGCGTGTGTAACGTGGCCAGGACAAGATGCCCGGTCTCCGCCGCGGTCAGGGTCGTTGAGATCGTCTCCAGGTCGCGCATCTCGCCGACGATGATGACATCCGGGTCCTGGCGCAGGCAGCGCTTGAGCGCCTCGGCAAAAGATAACGTATCACTGTAAACTTCGCGTTGCTTGATGACCGCCTTCTTGTTCCTGTGGACGTATTCAATGGGGTCTTCAATAGCGATAACCATGCAGGAGCGCTCGCGGTTGATCAGATCGATCATCGCCGCCAGAGTAGTGGTCTTGCCGGAACCCGTCGGCCCGGTGATCAGGACCAGACCGTCGGGACGGCGCGCGAAATCCGCGATGACCGGAGGCAACGCCAGATCTTCGATGGAAGGCACGAACAGCGGTATCCGGCGGAACGCCGCTTCCACAGAACCTTTCTGGATATGGACGTTGACGCGAAAACGTTCGAGCCCCTCAAGGGCGAGGGAAAAGTCCAGCTCGCGGTCACGTTCGAATTTTTCCTTCTGGGCGTCGGTCAACATCCCGTAAATGGATTTCTTAAGTTCGTCGCGCACCAGGACCCGGTGGTCGATCAGCATGAGTTTGCCGTCGACGCGCAAAACGGGCGGGCTGTTTTCGGTCAAATGCAGGTCCGAAGCGTTACGGCTGATCGTTACTTTTAAAAGTTCTTTGAGGTCCACGGGTTTTCCTCCTTGATCAGGTGCGCCTTGGGCGAACCGCCTAGCGGCCGGCCGCGGCGTGTCGACGGACCCATTCCTTGATCCGTTTGGTCCCTTCCTGGATCCTTTCCTGGGAAGTCGCGAAACTCATGCGAATATATCCCGGCGCCCCGAAGCTATCCCCGGGGATGACCGCCACTTTGACTTCCTCCAGGACTTGTCTGGCTATCGTTTCCGATGCTCCTACTTTAGAAAAATCGCAAAACAGATAAAAGGCCCCTTGCGGCTTGAGGTACGATATCCCCGGCACATCCGCCAGTGACACGACCATCAAATCCCGGCGTTTTTTAAACTCCGCGCACATCGCGCGCGCGCCGTCTTCGGGTTCCTGCAACGCCTGCACGGCGGCCGCCTGGCTGATCGACGCCGGGTTGGACGTGGAGTGGTCCTGGAATTTCTTGATATATTCGATAATTTCCTCGCGGCCGGCCGCGTAACCGATGCGCCAGCCGGTCATCGCGTAAGCCTTGGAAACGCCGTTGACGGTCAGGGTCAAATCGTAAATGTCCTGGCCCAGTGCGGCGATCGATGTGTAGGCCTGGTCCTCATAAATAAGTTTCTCGTAGATCTCGTCACTGACGACAAAAATATGGTTTTTAACACAGACCTCGGCGATGGCTTCAAGTTCCTGACGGGTGTAGACCATGCCCGTGGGGTTCGATGGAGAATTAAGGACAAGGATCTTGGTCCGGGGCGTGATGGCCGCGCGAAGCTGCGCGGCGGTAATCTTGAAATCCGTTTTAGCGCTGGTCGCAAGGAACTTCGCCACCGCCCCGGCGGCCTTGACCATTTCCGGATAACTGACCCAGTATGGCGACGGGATCAAGACTTCTTCCCCCTCGTCAGCCAGGACCTGGATAATATTAAAAAGAGAATGCTTGGCCCCACAAGAGACCACGACCTGCGAGGGCTTGTAATCGAGATGATTATCTTTTTTGAATTTGGCGGCGATCGCCTCGCGCAACTGCTGCGTGCCTGCGGTGGGGGTGTATTTGGTCAGACCTTTTTCAATGGCCTTGACGGCCGCCGCTTTAATGGGGGCCGGGGTGTCAAAGTCGGGCTCTCCGGCGGCAAAATTGACGACATCATGACCTTGGGCTTTAAGTTCATTGGCCTTGGCCGTGATGGCCAGGGTGGTAGACCCGACGATCTCCTTGATCCGGCGATTTACGCTGAATGTCAATGTGGCCAACTTCTCTTCCTTCGACAATGCGTGTTTTCAAAATCACTTGCCCGACGAACTTGAGCCGCGGTTAAACATATTCCGTATGCCGCCCATGAATTTTTTGGTCGAGGCCTTGTCGGCTGGTTTTTGGACCTGGTCCTTGACCGCGTCTTTCTTCACGGGTTCCTTCACCGCCGCCTTGGGTTTCGGCTGCTCCTCTTCGTGCTCATGCTTGTGTTCGTGCGTGTGCTCATGCGCCAAAGCCGCCTCGGGCTTTTCCATCTTTTCTTTCCTGGCGGCCGCCGTCGACTTGGGTTTACTGACAATGATCTGTTCTTTCTCCGTCAATTCGAGATAGGCGAGTGAGGCGTTGTCCCCCCGGCGGTTGCCCAGCTTGATAATACGGGTATAGCCGCCCACCCGGTCCTTGAACCGCGGGGACGTCTTGACAAACAGATCGCTGACAAGCCCGTGGTCCGCCAGGATCGCGAAGGCACGGCGTTTGTCGGCCAGCGTCCCGTGTTTTCCCAGCGTGATCAATTTCTCGACGACCTTGCGGGCTTCCTTGGCCTTGGCCTCGGTCGTGCAGATCCGCTGCCGGATAAGCGTTGCCCTCGCAAGGTCCCGGACGGTCGCTTTACGCAAACTGGAATTTCGGCTTAATCTGTTCCCTGCAACACCGTGTCGCATATTATTCCTTCTTCCTTAATCTTTTTTGATCCACTTTCATGCCGAGGCTTAACCCCATCGCCTTTAAGAGGTCGTTAATCTCCGACAGGGATTTCTTCCCGAAGTTACGGAATTCCAGAAGCTCGGATTCCGTCTTGCGCACAAGCTCGGCGATCGTTTTAATGTTGGCGTCCTTAAGACAATTGGCGCTGCGCACCGACAGTTCCAGTTCCGAGATCGGCAACCGCAGCTTCTCATACATCGCCTGCTCTTCGGCGGAGATCTCTTCGTCCTCCTCGACTTCTTCCGGGAGTTGACCGTAGCTGACAAAAACGTCCAAATGGCGCTGGAGGATGTTGGCCCCGTACAAAAGCGCTTCTTTGGGGTTGATGCCGCAGTTGGTCCAGATCTCGACGACCAGGCGGTCATAATCCGTGCGCTGACCAACGCGGGTATTCTCGACGCGGAAATTTACCTTGGTGATCGGGGTAAAGATCGAATCGATGGCGATCATGTCCACGGCGCCTTCCTTCTTATTTTGTTCGGCAGGGACATATCCTCGCCCGCGCGCAACTTCCATTTCCACGTAAAAACGGGCATCGCGCGTCAGGGTGGCGATATGAAGGTCAGGGTTGAGGATCTCGACGGTCTCATCGCAGATGATATCGGCGCCTTTGATCTCACCTTTTTTCTCGGCCTTGATATGAACCGGCTTGGGGACCTTGGAATGCGACCGGATGACCAGCTTTTTGATATTAAGGACAATCTCGGCCACGGATTCCAGCACGCCGGGGATCGTCGAAAACTCATGACGAACGCCGTCGATACGCATCGAAGTCACCGCGCTGCCCTCGATAGAGGAAAGAAGAATCCTTCTTAAAGAGTTCCCCAGGGTAACACCATAACCTTTTTCGAACGGTTCCGCGATAAACTTCCCGTAGGTGTCCGTATACGTCGATTCATCGCAATCAAGCCTTTTGGGCATCTGAAAATCTCGCCACTTCACTCCCATGTGTTTTCCTCCTTGGATGAGCCCGCTTACCTTGAATAAAGCTCGATGATCAATTGTTCGTTAACAGGGAACTTGATG
>JACRHP010000034.1 GCA_016212005.1 Candidatus Omnitrophota bacterium
GAAGATCTGTTTTTCGTAAGGGGCCGGGTCTTGTTTCATCAAAGATTTCCTTTCAGATTTTAAAACTTCAGGCCTACTTCTTTCCGGGGACCGTTGTACGTCAAGACCCCATGCTCCAGGACATCGCGGCCGATGAGACAATCGATATCGTGGTTGCGCAGGGTGGCGTCGAGCACCTTGACGATGGTCAGGCAGGTGCGCGCGTCAAAGGAGAGCGAGATGTCGAATTCATTGCGGATCTCGGGCTTTTTGTGGGAAGTATACACCTGCACCGTGCCGCGGGGAACCAGCTTTAATTTTTTGACCACCTTATGGCTGACCGCGGTCGTGCTCGCGCCGGTATCAATGAGGGCCAGGACGCTCGCGCGCGGGATCTTTTTATTTTCTGATCTAAGCTTTTCGATGACGGGCTCGGAAGGTTTAATGACGACCTGGCAGATGGGGCCGCTTTCGCGTAACCGGGGCAGATTGAAGGTGAAGGACCGTGCCATGAACCGGCGATGACTTTCTTTTATTCTTTCATTCTTTCATTCTTTCAGAACGAATGGACCGCTTCTTCGCGCTCGACTTCCTTAATAAAGAACGGGACGTTGCCGAAATCATTGACTCCGGCCTTGAGCGCCGCGGCGTAGGTATCGTAGAACCCAACGACCTTGCCTTTTTTGATCAGGACAAAACGGTGCAGGTGCTCTGCGCAAAACTTGTCCCGGTGACAAAGGAAATATTTGTATTCTTTTTCCAAAAGCGGCGTCACGGGATAGGGCCTGTTCGAACGTAATCTCATGGTGTTTAGTATACTATGAATTAAACCAACCGGGGGAACTTTTTCAGGTTACTCTTTTCTCCCTGCGATGACACCCCAACCGCCTCCGTCACGCCTATTTTCCATACGCCTTTTTCCAAGAAAGCTTCAATGGTCTGCCGGTTAGCCTTGTTAATAAGATTAGAGTGAGACAATTTGTGATATTTCGCGTATTCAAGAAGGGTCACGATCTTTTTGCCTTCCAGATAGGCCAGACGTTTATGATAACTATTCGTCAGCGCTTTGCCGACAATTTCTTCCATAATGGCCGTGGCGCCGTTTTTATCAAACTCGGTAAACGCGTCGTAGTATCTTTTTCTGTCGATGAATTTAATATTGATCGGGACAAAACCTTCCCGTATCAATAAATAGTTGTTGAGGACGCGCCCAATGCGTCCGTTGCCGTCGATAAATGGATGCGTATATTCAAAAGCGAGATGCAGTTTAGCGACGCGCTTGATAACGCTCTCATGGTGACTGGCATGATATTCCGCCAGCATTTTTTCCAGTCTTCCGGCAACTTCTTCCGGCGCCGGAGCGATATGACCGCCCACCCGGACATATTCGCCGCTCACCCTGAACCTTCCCGCGATATCATCGCGGATATTGGAAATGAGCATTTTATGGAGCGCCAATATACCATCCAGGTCAAGTTCCTGTTCTTTGGCTTTCTTGCTGATGTACGACACCACGCGCGCGAGGTTTTTGGCTTCAAAAATTTCCCGTTCTGAAATAAATCTGTCAAGGTCGATCTGAAGGAGTATTTTCTCTGTTTCTTCAAGCGTCAGCGTACTATTCTCAATGGCATTTGAGTTGTAGACCTGCTCGGAGATTTCAGCTTCGCCGATCAGCGTAATAAGCGCCTCTTTGCCTGTAGACGCCTTGTAATACCGCTCTCGGAGCAAATGAATCTTATTGAATACCGCGGAAACTTTTACCATGATAAAAGTATATCTGTTTTCACGTTTTTGTCAATAAAACAGTGAAAACATGCAAAATAATCACAATTTTCACGTTTTTGGTGGGATCGCAGGTTACTGCGCCTCGATGGGGCCGGCATTCTCCCTGACGTCGGGCTCTGATGCCGCCGGGCGGGCGGCGGGTTTGTAGGGCTTCTCGAGGACCTTAACCCGGCGGCCGGTGATCTTCAGGCGTCCATCGACAAAAAGCGCGATAGCCTTCGGATAGAGCTTGTGCTCGAGCTTGTGGACGCGCGCCTCGAGGCTTTCCAGGGTCTCTTTCTCGCTGACCTTGAAGGCCTGCTGGAGGATGATCGGCCCGTGGTCCATCTTGTCGTCGGCGAAATGGACCGTGACCCCGGCCACCTTGGCGCCGTAGGTCAAGGTGTCCTTGATCGCCTGGATGCCCTTGAAGGCCGGCAACAGCGACGGGTGGATGTTGAGGATCCGGTCGGCGTATTCCTTAATGAAGAACGGCGTCAGAAGCCGCATATACCCGGCGAGGACGATAAAATCGACCTTCGCCTCTTTAAGATAGATCAGGATGTCGCGGTCGTAGCTCTGCGGGGAAGTGTAATCTTTACGCTCCAGGCACAGGGTCTTCACGCGCGCGGCCCCGGCGCGCTTGAGCGCGAAGGCCTTATGATTATCGGAAAAAACCAGCACCAGATCGGCCTTGATCGCGCCCTTCCCAACGGCGTCGATGATCGCCTGCAAATTGGATCCGTTACCTGAAGCAAACACAGCAAAACGCAACATTAGGCTACCTTTCATTTCGGAGCACCTGTGCACATCCGCGCACGAGCACAGGTAAAATATGTGTCAATCAAATGGGTCCCCAGGCACAACGTAACCTTAATTAAGGTTCCCCAAGTTCAACCGTCCTTCTGGCTCCCGATCCCCGGGACTTTCACCATACCGCCTGCTTGTAATGAGCCCGGATGCTGTCGTCTTTGGTGAGCAATTTGTTTTGGTTCAAAGACGCGTGGGCGACTATGATGCGGTCAAAAGGATCCCGCGTCCAATGCATCCCCAGAGACTCTCTGATAATGCCTGGAAAATCCTTCGCGCAAACCTTCAAATTGATTTCCTTGTGGAGGGCTTCGATAATTTCTCCCGGCAGCTTCCGGATCTTTTTACTCTCTTTTAGATATTGTAATTCCAATTCCACGATAGGCGAGATATAAATTTCGTCCTCCTCGATCACCCGCAGGGCCTGCTTTGAAATCAGATCCAGAGAACCGGCGTAAAGCCACAAAACCAGATGTGTGTCCAGATAGACCATTATCCGTTATACAGCCACTTCTTCGACCAGTCCAGATGCACGTAAAAGTCGGGGCTGGCGGACATGACTTTCCGCTTCTTAAGGTTGCTCAATTTGCTGGCCTTTTTATCCACGGTCACCCTCAACACCTTGCCCTTCCTGTTGATTTCCAGGGGGACCCCGGTCTCAATGACCCGGTCCAGCAGATTATAAACATTTTCTCTTAATTGAGATGGTTTGATCATCACCGCAACCTCCTTACACCCCAAGCATACAACATAAGGCGTACGTTGTCAAATGCAATGCGTACGTTTAGCCCCGCGGACTGAAGTCCGCGGCACCTTTCACTGCGGGATTCCGCGGGGCGGAATCCCGACCGGAACGCCTTCCATCCCCCATCTGAAGATGGGAGCGTTCCGGCGTCGGGGTAATCACGCAACGCCGACGCGAGGCCACGCACACTCCCGGAGTGGCTTGCTTCAAAATTATTTATCAAACAAATCCGCCATTTCCCCGGACTTAATTATGCCACGGGAATCGCCCCTGCGCAACCCGCCTGTGGCGGGGTCCGGCGGGCCGCCCGGGGTCAGGGCCGCGAGGCGGTGTTTCATCCCCAGCCCCGTGAGGCCGATCCCGGCGCACAATACCCCCGCGCCGACGAGGATCCAGAACTTCGGGGTGAATTCGGCGAGCCACGAGCTGACCAGCATCGCCGTTAAAAACGCCAGGTGGATGACGACCTCCAGGGCGCTGAAGACCTTGCCGCGCATGGTGTCGTCGCTGACGACCTGGACGATCATGTTGGCGGTGATAAAGATCGGCCCGATCACCAGGCCCAGGAAAAAGGCCAAAAGCAGCGCGCTCGAGATCCGCGGGTCCCAATGCACCAGGAGCGCGAAGGCGATCAAAAACGCCCCGCCGGCCATGAGGCTGAAGAACATCGTTTTGTACCACACGAACCGCCGGCCCCACCGGCCGTAGATAAGCGCCCCGGTAAAAAGCCCCAGCCCTAAAAATACGGCGAGCACCCCCAGGTCCCGCGTCACGCTCTGGAACGATTCCTGGATAAAGACGATGATGACGACGTACACCGCGCCGGCGGCGGCGAGCATCGCGAAGATGATCCCGATCGTAAAGCGCAGCTCGCGGTGGCCGACGAGATACCGCATCCCTTCCCTTAGTTCGCCCCACACCGAGCGGCGGATGGGGCCGATAAATTCGCGGCCGGCCTTGAAAAAATTCACGCGGCCGGCCTTGAGCCGGCGCGAGAGGTCGATGGAAAAGACCAACGCCCCGGAGATAAAGAAGGTGACGCCGTCGATGATGAAACCCGCGCGCGCGCCGTAGCGGTCGACGATAAATCCGCCCAAAGCGCAGCCCAGGACAAAGGCGATCATGCCGGTCGTGGTCACCAGCGAGTTGGCCATCAAAAGATTTTCGCTTGCCACCAGGTCCGGGAGGATCGACATCTTGGCGGGCGAATAGAAGCGGCTGAAACAAAACGCGAGAAAGACAATGATATAAATAGGCACCATCGATTCGCGGTAAAAAAAAGCGAACGGGATCAACAGGACCAGGGCGCCGCGCGCCGCGTCGCAGACAAAAAGGGTCGTGCGCCGGTCCCAGCGGTCGACGAAGACGCCCGCGAAGGGCTGGATCAAAAAAACCGGCACGATCGTAAACGCGAGCAGTTTCGCCAGTTCCATCGCGGAGCCGGGCACCCGGCCGGCGATAAGCCCGACGAGCGCGAGCTGGTTGACGCGGTCGCCGAACTGGGAGATGAGCTGCGCCCACCAGAGCCGCTGGAAGTTCCTGTTTTGCCGGTCGAAAAGGAGGTCGATCATTTGTCCCTGCCCGATATTTTTTCAAGCTGACGCCGGTAGGCCGCGGCGCGGCCGGGGTGGTCCTTTTTTTCGTAAATCCCGGCGAGGTGGCGGTACGCGAATTCCGTCAGCTCGTCCGGCCGGCCAGGTCCCGCCGCGCGGGACGGACGGCCGAAGGCGACGACTTTCTTGAAACACACCGCGGCCTTTTCCGGGGAACCCTGATCTTCCCAAAGCGCGCCCAGGTTGTAGAGCACCAGGCGGTCCCGCGGGTCCAGGCGCGCGGCGGCGCGGTATTCCTGGATCGCGTCGCGCAAGCGCCCCGTCCTGGCGTAGACGATCCCCAGGCTGTAATGCAGGCGGGCGTTCCCCGGCTCAAGCGCCAGGCGGCCGCGGTACTGCCCGATCACGGCGTCGTAGGTAAATTTAAGGTTCTGTTCCAGGAGGTCCTGCATGCTTCCCGCGTCGGAGATCGACTCGTATTCCTGGACGGCCTCCCAGCATTTGCCCTGGTCGCACAGCGACTTCGCCAGGCCGATGCGCGCGCGGACATCCCACGGTTCGGCGGCGAGGACTTTGCGGAATTCCGTCTGTGCCTCGCGGAACAGCCCCGCCTTGGCCAGGGCCAGCGCGTAAGAGATCCGCACCCGCGTGTTGCGGGGGTTGGCGGACAGGGACTTCTCGAACATGCCCAATTCCTGGATGGCGTGCAGGTCCTGGCCGACGGTAATGAGCGTCAAATACGCGTAGAAGCCGATCACCAGGACAAGCGCGGCGGGCCGGGAAAAAATTTTCCGGCGCGCGGCCCCGCGGAAGAGATAGCTGCCCACCAGCACCGTCAGGCCCGCGAGGCCGACGAGCGGGACGTACAAAAAATGGTCCGCGGCCGCCGCGTAGCCCGGGTGCGCGGGGAGCGGGACGAGCTGCGCGACGGGAAACAGGCCCGCCGCCACCCAGAACATCAGGAATTTGGCCCGGCGGCTTAACCGCGCGCGCCAGTGTCCCAACGCCCAGATCCCGACGGCGGCGGCGTAAAGCGTGGCCCAGACCCGTCCGTCGGCGAAACTGGTAAAATACGCCGTGGCGCGGTCGAAATGAAGGTCTACGGGCAAGACAAATATCCGCAGGTCCGTGAAAACGCCACGCAGGAACGTCAGGACGCCGAAGACCCCGTAGGTCAACGACGGCCAGAGCGCGAGGCTGGAGATCCCCAGCGAAGCGCGCAACGCGAAATACGCGGCCAGGACGACCGCGAAAGGGGCCAGGCGGTCCCGGGCTTCGCGGCGCGAAAACTTCGCCCGGTGCGCGGGCGCCTTGCGCCGCAGCCAGAATTCCACGCCGGCCAGAAGCAACGGTGTTGTGACCGCCGCCTCCTTGCTCAAGAGCGCCAGGACAAAGCCGGCGACGGACAAAAGGTAATGCCTGTGGCGGCCCTCTTCCAGAAGATGCCGCAGGTAGAACCAGACGCAGAGGAATTGCCCAAGGGCGCACAGCAGGATCGAGCGGCCGGCGATGTTGGCGACGGCCTCCCAGTGGACCGGGTGGACCGCGAACAAAAGCGCCCCGGCGAACGCGAGCGGCCTTTTCTTTAAAACGGCGCCGAAGATCAGGAACACGAGCAGGACGTTAGAAAAATGCAGGACGACGTTGGTCAGGTAGTAAAAAAACGGCCGCAACCCGAAGGCCTGGTATTCCAGAAGGAAGCTGAAGGTCACCAGCGGCCGGTAGTACGTGGAGCCGCCGAAGAACGATTCGGTGAAGATCTTGCCGAGGGAGGAAAAGTGCCGCAGGTTGGCGTTGTTCAGGATCGAGGTCTCGTCGTCCATTGTCTTGAAGGAGCCGTTAAGGGCGGCGGCGTGGGCGACGACGGTCAAAAGCGCCAGGGCAAGGACCAGCCCCCGGGACGTGTTGAACGTTTCCCGGAACGATTGCCGCGCGGTTTGGAAGGGTTTGAAGGTCACAAAGGATTCCGGGGGTCTTGATTCGGTTTCCCCCGCTGTTTTGTTCCTGAAAAGACCTACGCTTTCAGGAACAAAACAAACGCGGGGGTATTCGCCGAGAGTCTGAAATTTATTTTCTCTCAGCGGGCGAATAAAGCTGGCGAGAGGAATCCCCCGCCTTTCCATTTACTGTTGTAGGCGGGGTCCCGCTTTCCTTAATTTAAAAATTAATCAAGAAAAGCGGGAGAACCCCTCCCGCTGTTACAAAAAGCTGGCGATCCGAATTGAACGGACGACCCGCGCATTACGAATGCGCTGCTCTACCAACTGAGCTACGCCAGCAAGAATTACTCTTCACAATCGTGCGGCTGCTCTATCCCGACGCCCCGACGTACATTTATTCAAGGAAACGTCGGGGGTCGGGACTCCGACCGAGGCGCTAGCCGAGCGTCGGAGCCAACTGAGCTACGCCAGCAAAATTTTCCACTCATTCAATTCCAGAGAAAATTTTGCTGAGTCCTGCGTAGCCACCAAACGAAAGTTTTGTGACGAAGCAGGACCAGCACAAAAAAAGTGCCGAAACCCAGAATCCCCCGCCTGTGGCGGGGCCGGGAATAAAAAATGGTGCCGAGACCCAGAATTGAACTGGGGACGCCAGGATTTTCAGTCCTGCGCTCTACCAACTGAGCTATCTCGGCGAGATTTTCAATAAATCTTTAATTTAAGAAAAGATCGAGCCGAATCCTGCGAAGTCCCCAAATGATTCTCCTTCGCCAAGGCTTCGGAGAATCAGTCTTCGTAGCTTTAGCGAAGAAGACTGAAAGTTTTGGAGCGTAGCAGAATCGGCCAAATCTCAATTAAAAATAACCCGAAATTGCACCATTCTACCCAAGAGCCCGGCCGCTGTCAATCCCTTCGACTAACGCTCAGGATCGAACCCTGAGTGAAATCGAAGGGTTCGACAAGCTCCGGACTCGGCCCGAGCGAAGTCGGGGGCCTTCGCTCAGTGTCAACAGCCAGTCTGCGCGCCGATCGGCTACGCACGCGCGGGAGGCCCCGTCCACTTTACTCGTTCACGCGGCTCATGATCTTGACAAAGACGTCCTGGGAGAGAGAGATCTTGGGGAGGTAATGCTTGCGCGCCTTGACGCTCAACTTCACGGAAGACGAACTCATCTGCGTCATCACGACGGTCACCTTGGCGCCGTTGACGCTCGCCTGGATGACGCCGCCGGACTCGTTCTTGGAATCGACCAGCCCCATGATCGAGATGACGTCGACCGCCGTGTCCCAGACCTGGCGAAGGTCGGCCTCCGTCAGGCCTTCCACGGTGTCGGGGCTGACGATGTACCCGCCCAGGGCGCCGACCCCGCCGACGATAAGATAAACGCACCCGCTCAAACTCAAAGCCAGCAACGGAATAACCAGAAGTCTTTTTGCCCTGTTCATCATGGTGTTATTATAAAAAATTGGTTAAGGATATGAAACAAATTTTCTTTATTTTTGCGCTGAGGCAGACAGCTCAATGGACAAAGGTATTCTGGATCACGAACGCCGCGAAGACGATCGAGACCATCGACATCAGCTTGATCAGGATGTTCAGGCTCGGGCCCGCCGTGTCCTTGAACGGGTCACCGACGGTGTCGCCCACGACCCCGGCCTTGTGCGCGAAAGACCCCCGCCCGCCGTGCTTGCCTCCCTCGATATATTTCTTCGCGTTGTCCCACGCGCCGCCGGCGTTGGCCATCATGACCGCCAGGACAAATCCCGAGGCGGTCGCCCCCAGCAAGAGCCCGCCGACGCTGTTGATCCCGAACAAGATCCCGACGGCGACCGGCGCGGCCACCGCCATCAGCGCGGGCACCTGCATTTCCCGCAGGGCGGCGGTCGTGACGATATCGACACAGCGCGCGTAATCCGGTTTCGCCTTGCCCTCCATAATCCCCTTGATCTCCTTAAACTGCCGGCGGACCTCCAGGACAACCCGGCCGGCGGCGCGCCCCACCGCGCTCATCGTCAGGGCGCAAAACAGGTACGGCAGCATGACGCCGATAAAAACACCGGCCAGGACCAGCGGGTCCATCAAATCCAGCGTGATGTCCCCTCCCTCGAGCAGCACCTTCTCTTTATACGCCGCGATCAAAGCCAGCGCGGTCAGGGCCGCCGAGCCGATCGCGAAGCCCTTGCCCGTGGCCGCGGTCGTGTTGCCCAGCGAGTCCAGCGCGTCGGTGCGTTCGCGCACCTGCGGCTCGAGGCCGGACATCTGGGCGTTGCCGCCCGCGTTGTCGGCCACCGGCCCGTAGGCGTCGGTGGCCAGCGTGATCCCGAGCGTGCTTAACATGCCGACGGCGGCGATCCCGATGCCGTAGATCCCGGCGTTAAAATTATGGAACCCCCCGGCAAACGCGAAACTGGCGACGATCCCCAGCGCCACGATCAGGACCGGGAACACCGTCGAGAGCATCCCCGCGGCCACCCCTTCGATCACGATCGTCGCCGGCCCGGTCAGGGCGGCGTCGGCGATGCGCTGGACGGGCCGGTAATGCGACGAGGTAAAAAATTCCGTGGACAACCCGATCAGGATCCCGGCGGCCAGCCCCGTGACGACCGACCAGGCGATCCCCGCGTGTTCGGCCCCGAGCATCCCCCGCACGACGACAAACACCGAGACGGCGATGAGCCCCGCGGCCACGAATACCCCGCGGCGCAACGCCGCAAGGAGCGCCTGCTGCGAGGCCTTCTCTCCGGTACGCACAAACCCCACCCCGATGATGGAAGCGATGATCCCGACGGCGGCGATGACCATGGGGACCAGGATCCCGTTGATCCCCAGCCCCGCCGACACGCCCAGCGTGCCCGCGGCGACGATCGACCCGACGTAAGATTCATAAAGGTCCGCCCCCATCCCGGCCACGTCGCCCACGTTGTCCCCGACGTTGTCGGCGATGACCGCGGGGTTGCGCGCGTCGTCCTCCGGGATGCCCGCCTCCACCTTGCCGACCAAATCCGCCCCCACGTCCGCCGCCTTGGTAAAGATCCCGCCGCCCACGCGGGCGAACAGGGCCTGAAAACTCGCCCCCATCCCGAAGGTCAGCATCGTGGCGGTGATGGCCGTCGTCTTGTCCATCCCCGCGGTCGGCAGCGGATGATTGGTGTAATACCAGTCCAGGCTGTAATACCAGAGGCTCAGATCCAAGAGCCCCAGCCCGACGACAACCAGCCCCATCACGGCCCCGGCGGAAAATGCCAGCCGCAGCCCCGCGTTCAGGCTGGAACGGCAGGCGTTGGCGGTGCGGGCGCTGGCAAAGGTGGCCATCTTCATCCCGCAGAACCCCGCGAACCCGGAAAAAAATCCCCCCGTCAAAAAAGCGAACGGCACGAAGATCACCATGTAATTACGGAAAGACAGGAATAAAAGAAGGAGGAATATGACGGCGAAAAATACGCTGGAGACCTTGTACTGGCGCCGGATATACGCGCCCGCGCCTTCACGCACGGCGGCGGCGATCTCCTGCATGCGCGCGGTGCCTTCCTCATGGCGCAGGACCCGCAAGGCGAGCGATAAGGCAAAAGCCAGCGCGGCGATCGATACGGCGGGGACAAGGATAAAAAAGTTTAACATAGCGGTGATTTTAGTCGTAAGTCGTAAGCTGTAAGTCGTAAGCTAATAATGGACATAAAAATTGTTATTTTAAAATTCAATATTTTCCAGCTTACCACTGATCCCGAGAAATTTCTTTGAAATTTCCGGGACTTTACCCTTGAAATCGCCGATGCGATTTCTAAGGGCGACTTATCACTTACGATTAAATTGTTTACCCCCTGTTCGGCTTGGTCCCGTGGTTGGCCTTCTTGGAACGCCAGCTTAATTTTCCTCTGCGTTTTCTTTTTTTACTCATCTTGAGACTCCTTTACACATTAACGGCACGGTTAAACGACGGTTCATTATACAGAAAATCAGACACATATCAATTCTTTGATTTTGCGGTATTCAACGAATACAAGACCAGCATCCCGGCCAGCGCCAGCGCCATCCCCGCCCCGCCGCGGAACAACGCGGCCACGTCCTGCCGCCAGACGAGGATCAAGGTAACGCCCAGGACGAGGATAAAACTGCCCAATAAATACAACGCAATTTTTTCAAAAACATTTTGGGACATTTTATTTAGTCGTAAGTCGTAAGTTGTAAGTTGTAAGTCATAAGCTAAAAACTTTACAAAAATTTTTGACAAAAAACCATAATATTTCTCTAATTTCATCACAATCATCCTAAACTTCGCTATAATTATTTCGCTTGCCTTTTTTGCTTACCACTTATGACTTACCACTTACCACTTTTTCTGCCGGTTTGCTTTTCCACCTGCGGTGCATCCACCCCCACTCGTGGGGATACCGGCGGATATATTGCTCGATCAGACGGGTCAGCTTGGCGATATTGACGGAAACGGCCTCGTCTTCATCCGCGCGTTCTTCCAGCGCGAAGGGCGGCTCGACGATGATCCGGTGCTTGCCGTCTTGTTGCCGGATGATGAACATCGGGACCACCGGCGCCTTTGACCGCCGGGCGAAGACGACCGGCCCCGTGGCGGTCGCGGCCTGCTGTCCGAAGAAATCCACGAACACACCCGTACCGCTGCCGAAGTTCTGGTCCAGCGGGATAAAGAGCACATGCCCGCCGGATAACGATCTCAAAGAATTGCTGACGCATTCGCGCCGCGGCACGGCGTACACCGTATTGACCCCGCATTCTCCCCGCCGGCGCAAAAGATACCGTTCCAGGACCTCGTCGCGCGCCGGGCGGATGATCGCGCTGGTCTTGTAGCCTTGCCGGGCGCAGCAGAGCATCATCAAAGGGAAATTCCCGAAATGCGCCGTGACCGCGATCACCCCGCGCCCCTGGGCCAGCGCCCGGTCCAGATGCTCCCGGCCCTCCCACAAAACCCGCTGGTCCGTCAGCTCCGGATGCGCCATGAAATACAACATCTCGATCATTCCGTGGCCCAGGTTTTCAAAACAGCGGCGGATGATTTCGGCAATCTGGCCGCGGGACTTTTCGGCCCCGAAGGCGATCTGAAGGCTCTCGCGGGCGATGCGCCGCTGGCGAACCGTCAGCCGGAACCCCACGGCGATCAAGGCGCGCGCGAACCGGTCGACCATGCCAAAAGGCATGCGCTCGAGTATCCACGCCGAGGCAAAAAGGCCGCGGCGCGCCGCGGCGCGCTTGAAAGTCTTCACGTAACGGTCAAAACTCATGAAAATTCCAAAATCTTATCTGGGCTCTAATATCATCCGGATCGTCGAGATCAGGCGTTTCGCGGGAAGAGGCTTCGACAGATGGGCGGCGGCGCCGGCCTCCCTCTCCGCCCGGAGGTCTTCTTCGGAATCCTTGGCGGTCATAAAAACAACCGGGATGCCCTTGGTCGCTTCATCGGCCTTCAACGCCCTGCAGACCTCTCTGCCCTTCATCTTCGGCAAAAGGACGTCCATGATCACCATGTCCGGTTTCTGGGTCCTGGCGATCTCGAGCCCCTCTTCTCCCGTCGCGGCCGTCAACACCGAGCATCCGTGAGAGATTAACACCGGCCGGATGGCCTTGACGAAATTCTCGTCCTCGTCGATCAACAGCAGGCTGTACCATTTCCTGAACCTGCGGTCGTGGAAATACATCCGGATGCCCGACTGGCTGAAATACAAGAACACGATGATGTTCATAAAAATATAGGCGAAGGGGACCAGGTCGATCTTGGGGATATATTTGACCAGAAGGACGATGAACATGACGACGTTCATCGTCACGATCAGCTGGCGGCCCCATTCTTTCAGCGAGATGACGGCGAGCGCCGCGATAAAAAGGGTCACGAACAGAAAGATATAAATGTACATCTTGGACGGCAGCTCCGAGACGCCGACGAACCGCATGAACATGACCAGCGACGTCGCGTACAGGACCGCCAGCCCCGAGCCGATCACTTTAAGGTCATAGACTTTCTTGAGCATAGGATGTCCTCCTGAAGTATAGGTCACGTCTTCTTCGGACCGTGAGCTGTTTCTCGGACTCATATCTAACGCGATTGCCGTTTGCTGTTCAAGCCGCCCGCCGCGGTTTTATCCCTGCCAGACACGCCCCGGCGGCCGCCACCAGCGCGAACGCCGCCGGCAGCCAGTAGACGGGATAGACCGGCGCCTGCCGCTGGACGACCATCTGCAGGAATCCGGCCGAGAGCGCCCCCGTCAGGACTAGGCCCGTATAATGAAAAAGCCGCCACAGCCGGTGCCCCAGGATGGAAAAGATCCCGACGAGAAAATAAAACAGGGAAAAAAACGCGGCGACCCGCAAGAACCAGTCGTCAATAGAAGAAGACAATAAATTCTGTTCCTGCCAGCGGCTGATGATCACCGGGGCCAAAAACAAAAGCGCCCGCGCGCTGACGACGACCTCCGTCCACCATAACATCTGCAACGCTAGCGAGTTAGCTGCCATAAAATTCTCCTGCGTTTATTATAAACAATCTTCCCGTTCTGCAAAGCCCTAAATTTGTTTTCTCGGGCCGGCTCCCCGCGATAGAGCGACCGGGGCGACTTTCGGGGCGTATCCCCTTTTACCGCGGCGCTGATTCCACCGGAGTTTTTGTTTTATCTTTCAAAGCCAGTTTTCTTAACGTGGCCACCGACCGCAGGAATTCATTCAGCGGGCGCGCGGGATGCCCGGAATATTTGGCGCCGGCCGGCACGTCGCTGGTCACCCCCGAGAGCCCGCCGATCTGCGCGCCTTTGCCGACGACGACCTCCGGGGCAAAAACAGCGCACCCTCCCATCGCGACATAGTCCTCCAGCGTGACACTCCCCGAAAACCCCGCCTGCCCGGTGATGAGAACTCCCTTGCCGATCTTGCAATTATGCCCCATATGGACCTGGTTGTCGATCTTGGTCCCCTCGCCGATCAGTGTCGGTGAGAACGTGCCCTGGTCGATGGAAGTGCCTGACCCGATCTCGACCGAATCCTTGATCACGACCCCGCCGAAATGCCAGACCTTCAGGTGCTCGCCCTTAAAATAATTGTATCCGTACCCGTCGGAGCCGACCGTCGTGTTCGCGTGGACCCGGCAATTTTTGCCGATGTGCACGTTGCGGTAGACCACGACGTTGGGATAGAGCACCGTATTCTCGCCGATCGTCGAATGCGACAATATCGCGCAGCCGGAATGGATCACAACGCGCGCGCCGATGGTGACACCCGTACCGAGAAAGACATTGTCCGCGATCGCGCTGGTGGGGTCGATCCTCGCCGTGCCGGCTTTTCGCCCATCCACGAGATCGTTGCCCCGCGCGTTAAATTCATCATAAAATAATTTTGAAAAACGCGACAACGCCAGGTCGACGGATTCTACGGTCGCGTAAAAGGCGAACCGCTCCAGCGCGCCGGAGTCTTCATCCGCCTTGAGCGTTTTAAAAAACGAATCTTGAAAAACAACGCCGATACCATTGAGCGCCGCGCCCTTGTTCAGTTTATCGAGCAACCGCTCGTAATATTTCTTATTTTTAATGAAGATCATTCCGTCCGGGTGGAACTGGTCCAGCGAGCAGAGTGTCGCGACCTGGGCGTCTTTTCCTTTGGGCGAACGGACCTTGAAGCTGGGATCGAGCTTTTCGAAGCTATTTAATGGGAACATATTTTTCCTTTCTAAATTTTGCCCCCTGCCTCTTCTTCAGAGAGGGGGTAAAATTTATCCCGAAGTATGTGAAGAAGATTTCGGAACGCAGTGGAAGAAATCTTCGAGCGCTTATACGAGGGATCACCGCTGCTTCGCTGTTAATATGGCACACCAGTAACGCGTCCTAATTATTAATTATTTCTAATTTCACCGAAACGGGCGACAAAAAGAAAATAACCTCATCGTTCTTTGCCGTTCTAAGGTGATATTCCCTCTATTCCCTTAAAATGACTTGAGCTCGGTCAAGGAACTGCTCACTCTTTTCCACCAGCTCCCTCGCGCTCTCCATGGAAAATTCATTTTCATAATCGGCGTTTTCGCGCAAAACTTTTGCGGTCTGGAAGGCTTCCACGAACCGGACATCCAGGTCGCCCGATTCAACAAAGATCGATTTGATCGCCACAATCAGACAATAATGGCTTTTTTCACGATACCCTTGGGAATACAAAAGCGCGCGGGCCGTATGAAACATCGCATAATAGGCCTGGATCGTCGCCCATTTATCATTGCCGCGCTTTAAACTTTCTTGGGCCACCTTTAAATCTTCTTGAGCCGTTTCGAGCTCCCGCTGGACTAATTTTCGGGCAGCGGTGAATTTGATGACTTTGTTTCGCTTCAAGCAATCTTCAAAATCTTTGCCCTTTACTCCTTTTCCCATAAAAGAATCCCTCGCTGTATTTCCCGATAAAAAACCGGCTCTTTTTTGTCTAGCACGATAAATTCCTGGGGGGTTTTAATGACCAGCTGCACTTTGCGGCGGCTCTTTTCCGGAGCCACCAAAGCGCGCACCTGTTCTTTTTCACGGGTGACGATAAAAATATCCATATCGCTTTCCGTCGTGTCTTCACCCTGGGCGCAGCTCCCGAAAAGAACGATTTTCTCACAGAAAGGCTTTATCTTTCTGGTTAATTCTTCGGCCAGAGTGACATTACGCAAAACCTTAAACTGCCTGACCAAAGGCGATCTGGCATCAACGCGATAAAATACCATACGACCTTTTTTTTCGGTTTTGAGCAAGCCTTGCCCGGCCATCGCGCGCAGGATCTCACTGACACCACCCTTGCTTAAACGGGTTTCCTGCGCCACCTCGGTGCCATAAAACGCCTGCTGCGGATCACGGCACAGAAAGTCCCACACCTGCTGGGCCGCCGTGGATAAGAGGACACTATTCATTGTTGCGACCTTATATTCATTATAATGAACTTGATTTCACATTAGTGAACATAGGAAGAGTATACCTTCTGTAGGACAGGAAGTCAAAATATTTCTTACGACTTACCACTTTTCCGTGTGTTCCTATGACTTTAATCCACTTGACTCAGAACTTGTTGGCTGTCTATGCCTTATGGGGACCCGGCACTGCTTCACCGGAAGTCCGGCACGACTGCAAGGAGTCTTTAGGGACGTCCCCAGAAGCCCACAAATCCCAAACTATAAAAGACCTGCAGCTCTTTTAAGTTGTAACATTTTCTGATCTATGCGACTAATGCAATCCTTCTCATTTGGGGCAAACCCCTCAGGCTTAATTTCCCCCAAATTAATCTGATTTAATTTTTCCATCACCAATAAAAGTGTATTCTGCAAAGACTGATGCGAACGTTTCGTTTCGACCTCTGATTTAATTAGGCTTGCCCTCTCTCTATCTTCTGTAATTCTGCGCAAATCTTCATCTGTTCCTTCAGATACTACGAAGGAAAAATCTCTAACATTCGAACTTCCCGCAGACGCTTCAGTAATGACGGCTGGTTTATCTTTTAACCCAAAATATAGATCGAGAATTTTCTCTGCACCTTCATCAGAAAACACTGACCTATTGTCATCATAATCAAAGTACTTTCGAAGAGTTGGCTTACCAAGAGTTTCTTCAATCATTGAGAATGAGTTTTGGCTCTCAACATTAGAATGGTGATGCGATACCTCCAGTAATTGTAAATAAACCCTGTAAAGTTTTATCTGCTCGCGAACATTAGTCCATTTTACTGAGAATATCGCAGCTACCTTCTTTGTAACCACTGGATCATAGAGAAAATTTTCCTCACCTCTCGGATCACTATTGCTTAACAAGCAATACTCTGCCATGTATCTCTGATACAAGTTAAACGCCGCGGGAAGCGGTTTCCACGGCAAAATAGAGCCGTGATGACGAAGGCCAAGGATTTTCTGAATCTGATCTTCTGCTTCTGGGCCATCAACATCAATTACAACACATGGCAGTCTTGTGATTTGTTTTAATAACTTATCGTCTACTTCATAACCCTTTACATGATTTTCATAATTCCTTAAAAGCTTCTTAATGGCTGTAATTCGTCGGTTGCCCTCTACAACAAGATACTTCTTATTAATTTTTCTCACGAATATCTTGTCTACATAAATAAACCCGTCTGCCTTAATCGCAGATAGAAGTACGTCAATTTCAAAATTATTCTTGGGATCGGTCATCCGCCTATAGGCGTCTTCCTGCACATTTTCATCCTCAAATTTTTCCAAAGGAGTAATATCTTCAAGGTGTTTCGAGAACCGGGGGTTATTGGGATCCAAAATAAGATCATCTATGTCGATTTCTTTTTCTTTCAACAAATTATTGATAGTCATGCGTCGCCTCCTCTGCTAATTTAGCGATAAATATACCAACGAATCCACTCTCTTTCTTTCTAGCTTATTAGTAAAAGCACGATAGAGTGCGGCCATCATGCTTGAACGATAAATCCGGCTGTTAATCGGCATTTCACCTACAATGCTGGGATATTTTTGTTCAAATAAATAATCGTGGTTTGTATTATAATAATCTTCAATATTTTCGGACAATTCATTGAATAACTTTATTCTCTCTGGATCGCTTTCTGGTAAACTCAATATTCTCCACTTACCAAAATTATTATGTGGGACATCATTGAAAAGAAGCAAATTTATTCTTTTCCCAGTAAGCAACGCTAAAATTTCACCCCTTGATAAGTCTGATAGCTTGGCCCTAAAAGCAAAAAGCCTCACAAAAACACGAATTGGATAGACTGGCCAAAAATTTCTTATGTCTTCAATGACTGGCTCAAGGTAATCAGATATTTCTGCAAACAACCACCTATTATCTATTCTGTAAGAAATATTCGGCAATTTATCTACAATTTCTATAACATGGGCGCTGGCATTGATGTTATTGCCGGGCGCCCTAACAACACGACCAACACATTGCATATAATACAAAATCGAGTTCGTCGGCGTTGCCATTACCACAGTATCTATATTAGGATCGTCATAGCCTTCATTTAAAATTCGACAATTTACCAAAATTGAAGACTCTTGCGTATGGTGCCAATCTAAATACCTTTCGTTTGAAATAGATTTTTCATTGTTATCTCCACCAAAAATATATCCAATATGTGTAAACTTATTTTTTGCTCGCTCATTATTTCTTTTAAGAGTTTCATAGAGACTCTTAACGTGAGAATTTGTACCGACAAAAACAATAATCTTCTTAAGTTTATATTTTTCCGCCTCACGAAAAATATAGTGAGCAATCAACTGATTCCTCTCCTCGGTATTAAAGCCTTCAAGCTGGTATTCTTCTTGTAGCGAATTAGCATCGATAGAAATATCAGTTCTTAGCTCGGGTAAGAACTTTGGCAATAAGACAACCTTCCGCCGCACAAGCTCGCGAAAGGTAATTGAATATGACACCTTAGCAAAAGGTAACTTGCGGCGATCCATTCTATGGGGCGTTGCGGTTAACCCAAGGATCCCAAGCGGATATTCAAAAAAGGCTTCGTAGGTGTTCGCTGCAGCGTGATGAGCTTCATCAATGACAATTAATCTACATTTCAAACCAGTCTCGAGCTCTTTTAAGGCATCGGACTTCATTCTAACACTAATAATCATCTTAAGGTCTGGATGTAGAGAAAATTTTGAATAATTGAACCTGTTCTCTAAATTCTTTTTTGCATGGGAGTATAGTGATCTGGTGTGAACAACCCATAAAACTTTGTCTTGGCTTGAAATCATGCCCTGCCTAATCATCTCACTCACCGACCTCATAGCAGCAAGTGTCTTCCCGCCCCCTGTTGGCAAAACAAGCAAAAAACGGCCACACATATTCTGTTTAAAATCCCTCACTATACATGAAACAGCTTTTTCCTGAAAGTTCCAAGGGTCTTGTCGGTTTTTTAGCGTAAATAAACCCATAAATTAGGATACTCCAAGAAGCATGTGTAATCTCGATGGGCACATAGAGCAACCTTCGCTTTATCTGCCCACTTATGATCACTAAGGCTGTGGCAGTCCTAAAAAATCTAAAGGTATTTCATGAAAGAAATAATAACACCCAACTAATCTGACAAACTCCAAGACGTCCTGATATTCTTTCTTCCCAAACCAATCATTTAAAACATAGACATACTTGGCCTTGATCCCGAGGGGAGAAAGAAGTTTCTGATATTGTTTATTTTTAAAATCGCACGTCTGGAGTTTTTCATCCACAGATCCGGCGACTTCCTGAAACTTGATTTCCACGATGAATAACGTGTTGTTACTAATAATGAAGATGGCATCATCCGGGAGTAATTTCTTTGAAACAAACTTCTTATAGTCAACACCCTTAGGTTCAAGCAAATTTTTGTACAATTTATTTTTTGTATAAAATCTTGCCACCTCTTGCCCCTTAAAATAAACAAGATCATCGGAAATAGAATAACCTGGTAAAGAATGGATAACGTCTTCCAGTGGCTTTCGTGCCTCAAAATGCAACCCCGTGACCGTACGCCCGCCACCTTTGCCACCCTTTTTCATCATCATGTTGCTACCTCGTCTTTTTAATAAAACTACATAGAGCATTCCAGAGCATCTCTCGCCCCTGCTGTGTCCAATACGTTATATCCTGTTCTATCCACATCCATTTTAGTAATTTAAGTGACCGTTCAGCTTTGCAATCCGGCACGGTTTTTAAAACAGGAAATTTTGCCCATACCATCGTCCGGCTTAAGACAATGATACACATCTTGAGCTGCGCCGTGAAAAGATTTAGCCATATTCTTATTCCCGTGAACGAAAGATGCAATGAGCATAAACACATCGTGATGTTTTGGAGGCTTATCATTACCATTCTTAAATTTTAGGAAATTTTCCGACACAACAATAAAATCACATCCCTTGTTTAAACGTCCCGGGCGAAGCAGATAGATTTTGCTGCCATCCGAACAATTTTCCACATCATAGCGATATTGCCCGACACCCGGGTCTTCTTCTATCCAGGTCTGAAGAATTCTTTCTCGGACTTTCTCCCTAGAAAGACCGTCAACATTTAATGTTCGGCACTCCATAATATCTCCAATAATCAATCGGTTGCAATTCTGATGCTATCTTTATAAATACTCATATCATCATTTTCCACTGGCTTCCTGAAAACAAACAAATGCTCGTGCATAATCAAAAGAAAATCCTTCTCCTGTGCGCCCCAATAGCGGGTGGTAGTACAATTATGCTGCAGTTTGATGATATCTTCCTTTAAAATAAAACCCCCCTTGAGAAATCGCTGCATGACATTAAAAGCTAAAGGCACAAAATGCCGGCGACGGCGGGTATCGCCAATCAAAATAGCGTAATATTTACCCGGCTTGAGCACCCGGAAACATTCTTGGGCGACCAATTCAATCTGGTCGCAAAATTTACTTAGACTGCTTATGGCGGAGAGATCACCTTCAACTTCGCCGGCACCATAACGGATAATATTCAGATACGGCGGGTGAGTTGCGATGAAATCAATGGAGTCATCTTTGATTGCACTTAAATGACACGCGTCCCCGCGATTGATTTTGGGATCGAACTTCCCGTTTTCTTCAGCGGCGCAGGCTTCCTGGGCCAAGGCAACCACTTCGGGGTGGATATCAAAAGCCAGCCCCTTGCGCCCAAGCAGTTTGGCTTCGATCATCGTCGTGCCGCTGCCGACCATTGGGTCTAAAACGGTATCGCCCTCTTGAGAGTAAAGAAGAATAAGATTACGCGCAATTTGCGGGGCCCAATTGCCGCGGTATTTGGCCGAGTGAGTACTCCATTTGCCGCGTTCGGGGAAGGACCAGACAGTTGTCGTTTCAATCTTGTCGGAGGGGATACTTTCAGGAAGGGCCGTCTTCACAGATTAATCCTTTAACGCGTAATTTCTGACGAGGATTTCTTTAATCGTACCGCGTCTCTCTGCGTTGCAATTGATCATGCGGGTGGCTTTTAATCTATCGATTCTATATTTAGGCTTAAAAAGATTATCAAAAAATTTATCGTCGGGATTAACGTTCTGCGGGTCAGAGTTACTCAAGATGACTTTGGCGCCCATAATGGACAGCTTATCACAGACTTTTTTTAGACGGATCTGTTCCGGATCGGCGAATCCATTCTTAATGTAGCTGGTAAAACTGGCGGTCGGGGAAATGGGACGATAGGGCGGGTCAAAATATACCAAAGACTTGCTGTCGACTTTATTGACACAATATTCAAAATCCCGGCATTCTATTTCCGCGTTTTGAAGCTTCCCGTGAACTGCCAATAAATTTTGCTCATCACAAATGGTTGGGTTCTCATATCTGCCAAAAGGGACATTGAAAAGTCCGTTGGAATTTACCCGGAACAAACCATTAAAGCAGGTTTTATTCAACATAATCATGAGCGCGGTGCGCCGGACAACATGATTCTTTACGCTGCCTGCTATAAAATCGTTGTATTCTTCTCTTCGCTCGTAATAGAATCTTTCTCTTTTAAGTCGGGGCAAATCGAGATAGACGTTCTCCAGCTTGTTTAATTCTCGTAAAACTGCAGAGACATTATCGCGGATCGTTTGATAGGCCGTGATGACTTCCAGGTTAATATCATAAAGGAACGCTTTTCTGATTTTATACTCATTGGAAAGCCAGAAAAATACCGCGCCGCCCCCGACAAACGGCTCAAAATATTTTTCAATGTGCCTGGTCTTAACGAATTCGGAGGGAAGAAGATCTTTGATTTGGCTGATGAGCTGGCCCTTACCCCCGGCCCACTTGAGGAATGGTTTTGCTTCACACTTCATCGGAACCTTCATAGTTAAGATTAAACCACAGATTAACAGTTAATTCAACAAGGGGATAATAAGTTTTGGTGGGGGATTGACTGAATCATAACAACGTCTTTTCAATTCGTCAATTAATTTTTTACACGCGGGTTGTTATTCCTTCCAAACCTTCGCCACGCCCTTCTCGACCATACGGCCGGTGAGCCAGGTGCCTTGGGCTATATGCCAGATTTGTGCCACATCTACTTTTAACCCCAATTCAAATCATAACTGACGCTCCGGCCCTTGCTTTTAGAGTTCTGGATCAACACTTTTTTCTCAACAAGGTCCACAATCTCGCGAAAGGCCGTGGCGCGGCTTGTCTTTGTCAACGAAACATATTTGCGCGTCGTTAAACCGCCCTGGAATTGCCCGACCCCCGCGCCTAAAAGACGGTTAATAACTTTTCGTTGACGTTCATTAAGGGTCGTTTGACTGTGCCTTTGCCAGAATTCCACCTTCGCCAAAACTTTGGCAATGATCGTTTCCGATCTTTCCATCGCCCGTATCAGGCAACCCAAAAACCACTCTAACCATGCGGTAATATCGCTGCCGCCTTGGGAACATTTTTCCAGGACGGCATAATAGGTGTTGCGCTCTTCCATGATCTGGGATGAAAGGCTGTAAAATCTCACCGGGAATTTTTCATCCTGGGCCAACGCCATATCGGTCAATGCCCGGGCGACGCGTCCGTTCCCATCCTCGAACGGGTGGATCGTGACAAACCGAAAATGCGCGACCGCCGCGCGTAAAAAACCTTCGGTATTTCCAAGGCTCTTCTCCCACCAGACCAGAAAATTCCTGATTTCCTGATCGACCCTGTCCGCGTCAGGAGCCTGGAAATGGATCCTCTCCCGGCCCACCGGCCCGGAAACAACCTGCACATCCGTGTCACGCCACTTTCCCGCGCGAATTTTACGCAAGCCGGAATAACCTGTCGGGAATAACGCGGCTTGCCAGCCTTTAATCCTTTTGTCGGTCAGCGGCTTGTCATAATTTTTTGTCGCGTCAAGCAAAATTTCCACCAACCCGTCAATAGAACGCTCCGCCCGCGGAAGGCCCGCTTGCGGCAATCCCAAATGCCGGGCCACGGACGATCTGACCGAATCTCTGTTTAAAATCTCGCCTTCGATGGCCGATGTTTTAACGGCCTCTTCGGTCAACACCTCGGCCTGCGCCTCATGGGTCAAAGCGAACCCCAGAGACCTCACCCTGGTCAAAAATCTTCCCTGGGTTTGCCTTGCCTTTCCCAATAGAGGCAAAAGCGCGTCACTTTGCCAGGAGAAGTCTGTCCAGTCCTTGTTTTGCCAGATATATTTCATGGGAACTTGTTCTACGAAGCTCAATGTGAAAACAATTGAGCGAAGTAGAATCGCTTCACTTTCTGATACAATTATAGCCCCCCATCGCTTCAAATGCAAGCTAGTGCTTTGACCGACGGATTTTTACCATTTTAATCTCCTCCTTCGGCCAACCGTCCATAATAGACACGCCAAGCAGCCTATGACAAAGACATCCCCGTATTTTGCGTAGAATGTTTCTTCAGAGTTAAGGGAAACCCGCGCCAGCGTATATCCGGACACATAGGTCTTTTTCCCCCGGGTGTCCTCCACCGCCTTGACCAACCGCCCCGCAGCGTCGATAAACCCGCTGACGCCCGTGTTGGCGGCGCGCACCAGGGCGCGGCGGTTTTCAACGGCACGGAAGGCCGCGGCCTGCAGATGCAAAAACGGCGCCTTGGTGTCGTGGAACCAGGCGTCGTTGGTGATATTGACCAGAAACCGCGCCCCCTGCCGGACAAACCCCCGGGAGAGCCCGTCGACCGTGTCCTCAAAACAGATTAAGGTAGAAAAAGCCGCCGGAGTTTGGAAGACCGTATACTCCCGCCCGGCGGTAAAGTCGGCGATCGGCACGATCTGCGAGAGAAACGGGAACAGGCCGCGCAGCGGAATATATTCACCGAAGGGCACCAGATGGATTTTGCGGTACGTCTCGATAACTTCTCCGTCTTTGGAGAGGAGCATCGCCGCGTTGTAATAATCCTCATCTTCGCGCAGGACCGACCCGATGAGGACCGGGACGCCGAGCCGCGCCACAAAATCCTTCAGCCCATCAAAACCCTCTCTGTCCTCCCACAAGATGCCCGGATAAGACGTCTCCGGCCAGATGATCAAATCCGGTTTCTCTTGAGCGGCACGCGCCGTCAGCGACTGGTACTGCTCCATAATTTCCGGCCAGGCCGTTTTATCCCACTTCAACGGCTGCGGCGTGTTGGCCTGGATGACGGCGACCGATACTTCCTCCGCCGGTGATCCCGCTTGGTCAAGAACGGACAACCGCCAGAGGCCGTACCCGGCCGTCGAGAAAAAGATCAAAAACGTGATGATGCCGGGGACGAGCAACGGCCGCAGGCGGATCATTTCCCGCTGACTCCTTCGGACAGCATCAAAGATTTCCTTGACGAAGCAATTCACCAGCACGATCAAGAATGAAATGCCGTAAACCCCCGTAATATCGGCAATCTGGATGAAGAGCAAATTCTTATACTGGGAATGCCCCAGGCTCACCCAGCCGAAACCGGTCAAAAAATGCGCGCGGATAAATTCGATCACCGTCCAGGCCGCCGCGACGCCGAAGGCTTTCCAGGCGGTCGCCCGGCGGGAAATCCAGCGATAGGCCAGCCCGAAAATTCCGAAATACAAAGATAAGAAGGCGATCAGCAAGAGAGCGCCCAAGACCGTCACGTGGATGAACCAGTACAGCGTCCCGGTGAAAAACAAAAACCCGCACCAATACGCGCGGGCAAAGGCGTCTGAAGGCTTTTGATTATCCAGGCTGGACAAAAGGGGCACCAAACCGACCCATGCCAAAGGCCAGAGACCGGTTTTCGGGAAGGCCAGGGCAAGAAGTAAGGCCGAAAAAATACTCCCGGAAAAATATTTGCATGTCGCAACAAGTTCTGCTTGTTTCATCTTTCCCCTTTACCCTTTCAACGGCCTGAAATCCCTGATCGTGTTCAAAATCCGGCCCCATTTTATCATCGGGAATATGTTGATATATTGGTCCGTCCACAGCCGGATCCCCGCGACGGCCCGCGCGTCGGGGTCAACCCACCGGGGACGCGCGCGTAACGCCTGGAAAGAGGCGTCGTCCCACGTCATTACAACCCAGGTCGAAACAGTATTAAAGACAGGCTCCTGCTCGCTGACGGCATACGCGACATGGGCGTCCAGCGAGGCGCCCGCGCGGGCTAAAACATCTTTTAAATCCAGGTAACGGTTGCTGACATGGAATAAAATGACCCCCCGGCTGTTAAGGCGTTCCCGGTACAGAGAAATTGCTTCCCGCGTCAGGAGATGAAAGGGGATGGAATCTCCTCCAAAGGCATCGACCACCATAAGGTCGTAGCGCGCCGCCGGGGCTTTCTCCAGTGAACGCCGGGCGTCCCCGAAAATAAAATTAATTTTTGCCGGGGAATCGCGCAAATACGTGAAATACCGGCCGGCGATAAAATACATATCCGGGTCCAGCTCATAAAAATCCAGGGTCTGGTCCGGCCGGCCATAGGCCGCCAGCGCCCCTGGCCCCAGGCCGACAAGAGCGATCCGCCGCGAGGATAAATCGTCCGCCAAAAGGATTTTTGCCGCCGGCGATTGGGCGTTATAGTACGCGAGCGCCTCGCCTTTCTTGTTTTCCGCGAGATACTGGGCGCCGTGCAAGGTCTCGCCGTGGTAAAGCGCGCGGGCCCCGGCGGAATCGACGACTTCGCTTATGCCGTAATAGTTTCTTTTGGTGTAAACCGCCCGCCCCCCGCCGGCCCATTTGACGGCCGGGCAATAAGCGACGGCGACCATACAGGCCAGGGCCAGGGCGACCGCCGCCGGGCTCTGCTTTAATTTAAAATGGAAGACCAGCCGGAACAGCATAAAAATCAATAAAAGCCCCCAGACACTATATTGGGTGAAAAATACCGGCCAGGCCACGACACCGAAGGCCAGCACGGTGACCCAAAGAAAATGGTATGCCGTGAAATAAAACTTTTTCTCCTCCAGGATTATCGCGAGAGAGATGGCCAAGAGGCCTATCAGATATTCGACCGGCGAATAAGAAACCAGCGGGACCACCCACGTCGTCAACAAACCGCCCGCGAACCCTCCGGAGGAGAAGATAACGTAAAAAAGGGTCAGGTGGCGGTCGTCCCGGGGCTTTTGCGCGATCAAACGGTTTTGACAATACAGGCATAACAGAAACTGGACCGCGCATAACAACAACAGCGCGATCATGACCGGGAGGAACCTCTGTTCGATGAGAAAAAACAAAAGCGCGGCGCAGCCCAGCAAAAGATGGACCCGGCTCACGACCCACGGCGGGCACCAGGGGCGCCGCCGGAAATTCAGGACAAAGGACAACAGGTACAGGCTCAAGGGGATGATCCACAAAAGCGGCACCGGGATGATCTCGCTGGTGATGATATTGTTGACCGAGAGAAACACGGTGACGCCGGCGGCGCCCAGGACAAGCCAGGAAGCGGCTTGCGAAAATTTCACGCCGTCCGCGGATGGTCGCCCCGCGGCGTCTCCCTCCCCGGCGGATATTTTGACCCTTATCAACGCCCAGATATTAAGCCCCACGCAGAAAAAATAAAGCGCGCGCCAAAACAAAAGTTGCCGCGGAAGGTCCCAATGCGCTTCAAAAATAAACGGGTAGCTCAACAAGGCCGCGAAAGACCCGAGGTTGGATACACCGTAGAGCTCGTAAGGACTGGTTTCTCCCGAAAGGCCGGACGCGGACAGCCACGTCTGGGAAACGATGCTGACCGTTGACAACACGAAGAAAACCATGCCGATCGTGATCAAGAGCCGCACAAAAACGTCCAGCGCCAAAGGCAGGGAGGAAAAAGATGTCTCCAGTGAAAGCGCCCGCCCCGGGAAAAAAAATAACGGCGCAAGCAGGAGCAACAAATGCGCGAGACGGTATTTACGCATCCCCCAGCGGGAGATCACGCCGTGGGCAAATACGTAACCTGCCAGCAATGTCGCCTGAAAAAAGACTACGCATGCCCCCCAGACCAGATAACTGCCGCCATAATAGGGCAGGAACATCCTGGCGATGATCAGTTCTATCTGGAACAACAAAAAAGCGCAAATGCCGGTGATAGCTTGCAGTAACCGGAGATTGACCGTGGAGTCACTTATTCCACTTCGCCGAATACCTCGAAGCAAGTTGCAAGGGGGATGTTCTTCTTCGCCAAGGCTTCGAAGAACTATTCTCCGAAGCTTCAGCGAAGGAGAATGAAGGCGAAAGTAGGACCCTGCGAAGTTCCCAAACGCAGCGAAGCGGAGTTTTGGAGCGAAGCAGGGTTGGGTATTCGGCTTCGAAGAATGAACCATTCAGGAGTTCCTCTTAAGATACCCCGTAGCTTGCTACGAGGAGGTTCATTGTCCGCAGCATTTTTTGTATTTCTTGCCGCTGCCGCAGGGGCAGGGGTCGTTGCGCCCGACCTTGGGCCCGCTGTGGTGCACGGGCGCGGGGGCTGCCGGCCTGGCCTCGCCCGCGTCTGCCGTCGGCATTGCGGGGCCGGACGGGCGAAACGATGGCGGGGCCGCCGCCGCGGAAAGGCTTGAGACCTCATCGTGGACAAGCCGCTGCGGCAGGGAAGCGAAAACGCTGCGCATCCGCCGGGCGGGGTCGACGCGCTGAATTTTGAAGATCATTTCCGCCACTTCCTGGTGGATGGAATCGTACATCCCCTGGAACATCGCAAAGCCTTCTTTCTTGTACTCGATGACGGGGTCGCGCTGGGCGAAGGAACGCAGCCCGATCCCTTCCTTTAACTGGTCCATCGCGTAGAGATGGTCTTTCCACTTGGTATCGATCGTCTGCAACAAAAGCATCCGCTCCATGTGGCGCAGCTGTTCCTCGCCGATGTCTTTTTCCTTGGCTTCATAAAGCGCGGCAAGTTCCCGGGCGATCAGGTCGACGGCTTGTTCCTGCGGCATGTCTTTGAGATTATTCTTGTGGATACCGGGATCATAATGGAACCGCGTCTTGAGCGCGTCGGCCAGGGCTTCCGTATCGAGCCCGGTTTGCTCGCCCTGGGACATGTGGCCGGCGACAAGTCCGGCGGCGATCTGGCCGATGGATTCGGAAATCAAATGTTTGACGTTGCGGCTTTCCAGGGTGTAACGGCGCATCGAATAGATCACTTCGCGCTGGCGGTTCATCACGTCGTCGAATTCCAGGAGATGTTTGCGGATATCGAAGTTGTGCGCCTCGACCCTTTTCTGCGCGTTCTCGATGGCGATCGTCAGCCACGGGTGCTCGAGCACCTGGCCTTCCTCCATCCCCAGCTTGTCCATGATCCCCACGATCCGGTCCGAGGCGAACAGGCGCATCAGGTCATCCTCCAGCGAGACGTAAAAACGCGACGAGCCGGGGTCGCCCTGGCGGCCCTGGCGGCCGCGCAGCTGGTTATCGATGCGCCGGGACTCGTGGCGCTCGGTGCCGATGACATGCAGCCCGCCGGCGGCGACGACCTTTTCGTGTTCTTCCTTGACCTGCCGGCGGAACTGTTCGATGAATTTCCGCGTCAGTTCATCCCTTTGCGCGTGGTCGTTCTTGTCCTCAAGCTTCTCTTCCGCCAGGCTCTGGGCGAGGTGCTCGGCGTTGCCGCCGAGCATGATGTCCGTCCCGCGGCCGGCCATGTTCGTGGCGATGGTGACGCCCTGGAACCGCCCCGCCTGGGCGATGATATGCGCCTCGCGCTCATGGTATTTGGCGTTCAGCACCTGGTGCGGGATCCCTTTTTGCTTGAGCATTTTCGAGAGCATCTCGGATTTCTCGATAGAGATGGTGCCCACCAGGACCGGCTGCCCGCGCTTGTGGCATTCCTCGATCTCGATGACGACGGCGGTGAATTTCTCCTTGAACGTTTTATAGATGCAGTCAGCGTAATTTTTGCGCTGGAGCTTGCGGTTGGTGGGGACCGCCACGACGTCCAGGTCGTAGATCTCCTTGAACTCGTTGGCCTCCGTGTAGGCGGTACCAGTCATACCGGAGAGCTTTTCGTACATGCGGAAATAATTCTGGAAGGTGATCGTGGCCAGCGTCTGGTTCTCGCGCTCTATTTTGATCCCTTCCTTGGCCTCGACCGCCTGGTGCAGCCCGTCGGACCAGCGCCGCCCCGGCATCAGCCGCCCGGTGAACTCATCGACGATGATGACCTCCCCGTCGCGCACCACATACTCGACGTCCAGCGCGAAAAATTCCTTGGCCTTGAGCGCCTGCAGGACATGGTGGCGGTACTCGATATTTTCCATGTCATGCAGGTTGGCGACGCCAAAAAGTTTCGCCGCCTTCTCCTCGCCCGCGTCCGAAAGGGAGACCGCCTTTGTCTTTTCATCCGCCACGTAATCGACCCCTTTGGACAAATCCTCATCCTCGCCGCGGTATTTGGCGCTGATCTTTTCCTGGCTTTCGTCCGCGATGCGCCGGCCTTTGAGCTGTTTAGTGATCTCGTACGCCCGGTAATATTTGTCTGTCGATTCCTCGGCCGGGCCGGAGATGATCAGCGGCGTGCGCGCCTCGTCGATCAGGATGCTGTCCACCTCGTCGACGATGGCGAAATGGTGCCCGCGCTGGACCATGTCCTCGAGGCCGATGACCATGTTGTCGCGCAGATAATCGAACCCGAACTCGTTGTTGGTCCCGTAGGTGAGGTCGCAGCCGTAGGCCTGTTTGCGGCTCGCGGGGTCCATGTCGTGCTGGATGACGCCGATGGTCAGCCCCAGGAATTCGTAGATCGGCCCCATCCAGTGGCGGTCGCGCGTGGCCAGGTAATCGTTGACGGTGACGATGTGCACCCCCTCGCCGGTCAGGGCGTTGAGGTACGCCGGCAAAGTCGCCACGAGCGTTTTCCCTTCGCCCGTGGACATCTCGGCGATATCGCCTTCATGCAGGACCATCCCGCCGATGAGCTGCACGTCGAAATGGCGCATGTTCAGGACGCGTTTGCCGACCTCACGCACGACGGCAAAAGCTTCCGGCAAGACCGCGTCCAGGACCACTTTTCTGGTCTTCTTGAACTGCGCGCGGGCCTCTTCAACCTGGATCCGCAGGTCTTCCTTCTCTTGCGGACCCGTTTCCTCCAGATAAAGGTTCTCCAGACGGGCCAACTCTTCCTTTTCTTTAGCGATGGCCTGGACATACCGCGCGCGGAATTCATCGGTTTTAGCGCGTAATTGTTCATTGGAAAGGGCGGCGGTTTGCGGTTCCAGGCTGTTGATCCTGGAAACCGTGGCGCAGAAACGCTTCAATGTCCGGATCGACGGCAGGGGCAGGTCCGCCGGCACATGGACGGCCACCTTCGGCTCCAGCCGGTCGATGAACCGCTGGGTGCTGGGAGCAAGTTGTTTGCGGACTAAGAAATCAAACATAATGATATTAGTGGTAAGTGGTAAGTGGTAAGTCGTAAGCTAAAAACTTTTTAAAAAACAAAATCCTGAAAACACAAATATTTTAACCTGAAAAATTCTTTTAAAATTTAATCATACCCATATTGTTAAACTATTCTTTTCTTTATTTTTTTGCTTACCACTTACGACTTACCACTTACGACTGTTTCCCCGGTTTCATCTTCAAATACGCCTCGATGAACATCTTCAGGTCCCCGTCCATCACCTTGGTGACGTTGCCGGTTTCCACGTCGGTGCGGTGGTCTTTGACCATGCAATAGGGCTGCATGACGTAGGAACGGATCTGGCTGCCCCATTCGATCTTTTGCTTTTCTCCGTATTCCTTGGCCATGCGCTCGTCCTGTTCCCGGCGCTTTAATTCATACAATCTGGCCCGTAAAATTTTCATGGCCACCTGCCGGTTTTGCAGTTGCGAGCGTTCATTCTGACATTGGGCGACAATTCCCGTCGGTAAATGCGTCATGCGCACCGCCGAATCGGTCGTGTTGACGCTCTGACCGCCCGGGCCGGAGGAGCGGAAGATATCGATGCGCAGGTCCGCCGGGTTGATATCGATTTCAATATCTTCTTCGATTTCCGGGATCACGTCCACGGACGCGAAGGAGGTGTGCCGCCTTTTGTTGGAGTCAAAGGGCGAAATGCGCACCAGCCGGTGCACGCCTTTTTCTCCTTTTAAATACCCGTAGGCCATGTCGCCTTCGACACTCAAGGTCGCGTTCTTGATCCCGGCCCCTTCACCGGCGAGGATATCGAGCACCTTGACCTTGCAGTTATTGTCCTCCGCCCAGCGGGTGTACATGCGCAGCAGCATGTTCGCCCAGTCGCACGATTCGGTCCCACCGGCGCCGGCGTTGATGCTCAAGATCACGTTATTGGCGTCGAACGGCCCCGAAAGGATGCTCTGGAGCTCAAGCCTGTTGACCTCGGCCTCGAGCTGAACCAGTTCTTCCTGCACCTGGTTCAAAAATTCCTGGTCGTCCTGGGAAAGGACGGTCAGTTCACGCAGGTCCTCAAGCCTTTTAGTGCTGTGGACGAAGGGCTCCACGCAATTTTTTAAATATTTCAATTCGCGCATGGTCTTGTTGGCCTGGGCGGGGTTGTCCCAAAAACCGGGGCCGGACATTTGTTCCTGGATGGAACGGATGGACTCTTCCTTCTGCGGCAGGTCAAAGAAACCCCCTCAGATGCTTGAGTTTCGCATCTATTACGTCGATCCTTTTAGTGATATCATCGGGCATAGTGTGAAGTCTTTCGAAACGATCCGGGACGTTGCAAATGGAATTCATTTTACCACACGTCGGGATAAATGCAACTAATCAGAGGGCTCATGAAACCCCGCAGGCCGTTTTACTTACTCATTCATCCCACGCGACCGCGTCGGACGACAGAACGGTTTCCGCAGGAGGCGTTTCCCCGGAGGCTTGAGCCCCCGCCAATCTGCCGCCGACGGGCGCGGCTTGCCCCGGTTCCGCGGCGCTGGCTTGCCTTTTGGGCAGAA
>JACRHP010000036.1 GCA_016212005.1 Candidatus Omnitrophota bacterium
GATCTTGTCCACGCCGCTGAACATCAGGTTCAGCGCCTGGTTCACGCCTTGAGTGAAAAATCCCTGCGGCCGCGTCGCCACGACCACCACCGTCACGACCCCAACCACCAGGATCATGTATTCGATGATGTTCTGGCCCCGGATAAACCTCTTCGGGGTTTGAGGGGGCTGGCCTTTTTTGCGGTTGTTATGTGCCTGAAACATAGATATTGTGAGTAATCCTTTTAACCTGGATGCCAATTGCGAGCGCCATGAATCACGCCCGTAATCCAAATTTCGTCCTCGGCAATGCGATACATGACGCGATAGGCGCCATAAATGACCTCGCGACAATGGTCATCATTGATTTCGGGAATAACACGTCCAGATTGAGGGAAATCTTCCAGGCGATCAGTCATTTCAATAATTCGTGTCACGAATAAAGACGATTGATCGATGGAATCCCTTTCAATGAATCTGGCAATCGATTCCATATCTTTTAATGCCGAAGGGGCCCAAATTATTTTACCCATTTACGGAGCCTCTTCCTGGCATCCTCATGCGCAATCCCTTTTTTTTGCCTGATTTCCCGCTCTCCGTGCTGGAATTTCGCGTGAACATACAAGGCGTGGATAACATCATCAATCGTGGCCTTGGGGGATAAAGAATTAATTACGTTCATCGCGATGTCTTTTACAGTCATGTTCCCTCCAGGTTTTCATTTTTTCATAGAATCAAACCAGACAAAAGCCTATGACTTATGTAACTTATGAGGATAGTTAAAGTATAACATAAATTAGACTTCTAAAACTAGGCAGTTTTAGAATTTATAGGTCAGGTTTTATACCCCAGATTCGGCCCTAACCATTTCTCCACCGTCTTGGCGTCCCATTTTTTACGGGCGGCGTAGTCGCTGACCTGGTCTTTGTCGATGTCCCCCAGCCAGAAGTACTTGGCATCGGGGTGGGAATAATAAATGCCGCTCACCGACGCCGCCGGCATCATCGCGAAACTTTCGGTGAGGTGGATGCCGGTACTTTTCTCAACGTCCAGCAGATTGAAGAGCAGTTCTTTTTCGGTGTGGTCCGGGCAGGCGGGGTAACCGGGCGCGGGGCGGATCCCGGTGTAACGGCAATGGACCAGGTCTTCATTGCTCAAATTTTCATCCGGCACGTAACCCCAATATTTCATCCGGACAAGTTGATGCATCCGCTCGGCAAAGCTCTCAGCCAGGCGGTCAGCCAGGGCCTTGACCAAAATGCTTTTGTAATCATCGTGCTCGCGCTCAAAGCGCGCGGCGAGCTCCTTCGCGCCAATGCCGGCGGTGACAGCGAACCCTCCGATGTAATCTTTTACTTTGCTGTTTTTGGGCGCGACCAGATCGGCTAAGGCATAATACGGTTTGTCATCGAACTTGGCCGTCTGTTGCCTTAACGTATGAAAAACAGCCCGGATCTTCTTTCGGGTATCGTCGGCGTAGACGATGATGTCATCACCGGTGCTATTGGCCGGAAAGAATCCAATGACGGCCTTGGCCTTCAATAATTTCCGGGCAATGATCTCTTTTAAAAGCGCCTGCGCGTCGTCAAAAAGCTTGCGGGCCTCCGCGCCGATCCTGGGGTCGTCAAAAATTTTGGGGTATTTCCCCGCCAGTTCCCACGCCATGAAAAATGGCGACCAGTCGATCGTCCTTTTGAGCTCATTGAGGTCGAAATCTTCAAAGACCTTCGTTCCCAGAAAAGAAGGTTTGGTCACTTGGCGCTCTTGCCAATCTGTCTGCAAACCACGCCGGCGCGCTTCCCCGATGGGGAGAAATTTCTTTTGCGCCTGCTTCGTCGCGTGCTCCTCGCGCAGGCGGACGTATTCTCTCTTTGTTTGTTCGGCCAGTCCCGCTCTTTTATTGGGATCAAGCACATTACGGCAAATCCCGACGGCGCGGGAGGCGTCCTTGACATGGATCGCCAGATTTTTATACCCCGGGGCGATCTTCACCGCCGTGTGGTTGACGGACGTGGTCGCACCGCCGATCAATAAAGGCAGATCAAAACCTTCCCGTTCCATTTCTTTGGCCACGTTGACCATTTCATCGAGAGACGGCGTGATCAAACCGCTCAAGCCGATCATGTCCGCTTTTTCTCGCCGGGCGGTCTCCAGGATTTTGGCGCACGGGACCATCACACCGAGGTCAACGATCCTGAAATTGTTGCAGGCCAGGACCACCCCGACGATATTCTTGCCGATATCGTGCACGTCGCCTTTGACGGTGGCCATAATGATCGTGCCTAACGCCCGGCTCGCGGCGCCGGATTTTTCTTTTTCGATAAAAGGCGCGAGATACGCGACCGCCTTTTTCATCACCCGCGCGCTTTTGACCACCTGCGGCAAAAACATCTTCCCCTCGCCGAAGAGGTCGCCGACGACATTCATCCCGTCCATCAACGGCCCTTCGATGACATCCAGCGGCCGTTTGGATTTTTTCCGGGCCTCTTCGGTGTCCTCTTCAATATATTCCACGATGCCCTTGACCAGGGCATGAGACAAGCGCTTCTCAACCGGTGCCTCGCGCCACTCGAGGTCTTCCTCTCTTTTTTTACCCGCTTGTTTAAACGTCTCGGCGTAACTGACCAACCGCTCGGTGGAATCCGCCCGACGGTTGAGCAGAACATCTTCGACCAATCCCAGCAGATCTTTGGGGACCTCGTCGTACACGGTGATCATGCCCGCGTTGACGATGCCCATGTCCATCCCCGCTTTGATGGCGTGATATAAAAACGCCGAATGCATGGCCTCGCGCACCGCGTCGTTGCCGCGGAAGGAAAAAGAAATGTTGCTCACCCCGCCGCTGACCCGGCAATGGGGCAGGGTTTTCTTGATCGCGCGCGTGGCCTCGATGTAATCGACCGCGTAATTGTTGTGTTCTTCGATCCCGGTGGCCACGGCAAAAATGTTGGGGTCGAAGATGATGTCCTGCGGAGGAAAACCAACGTCTTGTGTCAATATCTTGTAGGCCCGCGCGCAGATCTCCACTTTTTTCTGCAGGCTGTCCGCCTGCCCTTTCTCGTCGAAGGCCATCACCACCGCGGCGGCGCCGTAACGCTTGACCTTGCGCGCCTGTTCCTTGAAGACCGCTTCACCTTCTTTCAAGCTCAACGAATTGACGACGGACTTTCCCTGGACGCACTTGAGGCCCGCCTCGATGACCGACCATTTGGAGGAATCGATCATGACGGGCACGCGCGATATCTCCGGCTCCGAGGCGATGAGGTTCAGGAATTTGACCATCGCTTTTTCAGAATCCAGCATGGCCTCGTCCATGTTCACATCGATCATCTGCGCCCCGGCCTCGACCTGCTGGCGGGCGATCGACAGGGCCTCTTCGTAATTACCCTCGAGGATCAGCTTGGCGAATTTTTTGGAACCGGTGACGTTGGTGCGTTCGCCGATATTAATAAAGTTGCTCTCCGGACGGATGACCAGCGGCTCCAGCCCGCTAAATGAGCTTAAGACCGGCACCTGCGGGACCGGCCGGGGCGCGATCTTCGCAACCGCCGCGGCGATCGCCTTGATATGTTCCGGCGTTGTCCCACAGCATCCGCCGACGATGTTGACAAACCCGCTTTGGGCGAATTCCGCGATCAAAGCGGCCATTTCGTCCGGGGCCTGATCGTATTCGGCAAAGGCGTTAGGCAACCCGGCGTTGGGATAACAAATAATGTAACAGGGCGCGATGCGGGAAAATTCCGCGATGTACGGGCGCATATCTTTAGCACCGAGCGCGCAATTAAGCCCGACGGCGAGCGGTTGGGCGTGCGCCACGGAGATCCAGAAGGCCTCGGTCGTCTGGCCCGAAAGCGTGCGGCCGCTGGCGTCGGTGATGGTGCCGGAAATGATCACCGGGATATTCTTGCCAAGTTTCTCGCAAAGGGCGTTGACGGCGAAGGTCGCCGCCTTCGCGTTTAACGTGTCAAAAATGGTCTCAATAAGAAATAAGTCGATGCCGCCGGCGATGAGCCCCTGCGCCTGCTCGGTGTAAATTTCGACCAGCTGGTCAAAATTGACCGCGCGATAGCCCGGGTCATTGACATCCGGCGAAAGCGACGCGGTGCGATTCGTGGGGCCGATGGCGCCGGCGACAAAACGCGGTCTGTTCGGCGTCTTTTGGGTGAAGGCGTCCGCCGCTTTGCGGGCGATCTTCGCCGCGGCGACGTTAAGCGCGTAGGCCTGGTCCTGCAGTTTATACTCGGCCTGGTTAAGGCGGTTGGCGTTAAAAGTATTGGTCTCGATAATGTCCGCGCCGGCGGCCAGATACGCGGCGTGGATTTCTTCGATGACATCCGGCCTGGTCAAGACCAGAAGCTCGTTATTCCCCTTGATGTCGACGGGATGGCTGGCGAATTTCTTGCCGCGGTACGCGGCCTCATCCAGCTTGTAGCGCTGGATCATCGTTCCCATAGCCCCGTCCAAGATTAAAATCCGCTGTCTTAATAAACGATCAAGGGAATGTGCGGTCATAGATGCTCTGCCTCGCAAGGGGCGATGGGAACCATGGCGCCGTCGAGAACTAAGACCCTCTGTCTTAATAAACGCTGGAGAGGATGTTCAGTCATTATTTCATTACGCCTGCGCGCAGACGCGGTTTTTGCCCGCGCGTTTGGCCTGGTAGAGGGCGCGGTCGGCCTTCATGATGAAATCGTACTGGCTCAACCCCTTGGTATAGGCGGCAACGCCCACGCTGACGGTGACCGGCGCTTTGAAGGCGGCGTGTTCAATGGCCTGGCGGATCTTTTCGGCGGCAACCCCGGCGCCTTCGAGGGAAATGTCCGGCAGGATGACGGCGAACTCGTCCCCGGCATAGCGGCAGACGATATCGGTTTCGCGCAGCTGGGTCTTAAAAATCTTCCCCAGGCCCTTGAGAAGATCGTCGCCTTCAAGGTGGCCGAAAGTATCGTTATAAGCCTTAAAGCCGTCGATATCCAGGATGATCAGGCACAGATGCCCTGCCACGCGGCCGCGGCGCTTGATCTCGTAATTAAGGCTCTGGGAAAACTGGCGGTAATTGTAAATGAGGGTCAACGGGTCGGTGATCGTCAGATAGTTCAACTGCTTATAAAGTTCCGCGTTCTCCAGGGCGATGGCCACTTCACGGGCGACCGCGCCCAGGATGCGCAGATCGATCTCGTTAAAATTCCGGGCTTTCACGTGGTCCGTGACGTTGATGACCCCGATCAGCTTGTGCTCCAGGAGAACCGGGACGCTGACAAAGGAACGGCTGAAATAATAGATCTTGCTCGAGCGCTTGAAACGCTCGTCATACTCGATGTTTTTGACCAGCATCGGCGTGCGCGACTCGGCGACGTAACCGGCGACCATCTGCCCCATCTTCATGTGGCAATCCTTGACGGTTTTCTCGTCGAGGCCCCTGGCCCCCTGGATAAAAAGCCCCTTGCCCTCCTTGTCCATGAGCATCAGGGAACAGCGCTTGACCTCCAGGAGAAGTACCGTCTTCTCGATGATGAAATCGACCAGCTTGTCGTAATCGTGGATCGTGCCGATCTGTTCATCGAAGGCGAGGATCTGCTCAAGCTTGCTTTTCTCGGTGACCAGCTCCTCTTCCATCCTCCTTTTTTCGGTAACGTCCTGGACCACGCCTTCGGCCCCGATCACCGCGCCCCGGTCGTTATAGATATAATTGCACGTCAGGGACGCGACCATGTCCGTCCCGTCGCCGCGCCGGTGGCGCGTTTCGAAGTCGCGCGCGAACCCGGTCTCCTGCATCTTCCTGAAAAACGCCTTTTTCTCTTCCGGCTCGGAAAACAGATTCTCAAAAAAATTGGTCGTGATCACCTGGTCTTTGCTGTTATAGCCGAACATCTCCACGAAGGCGTGGTTGACGTAGGTCAGCTTGCCGTGCACCTCCGTCAGGAAAATGCCGCTTCGCACCGTCTCGATAAGACGCCGGTGCAGGTCCCCCGATTCGCCCCAGGCAAGGTTGATCTCCTGTTCTTTGGCGACGATCCTGGGTACCGGGTTGTGTTCTTTATCCGGCATTTTCTTTCTTATCCTGGCAGTAAATTTGATTTTTGCCGCGTTTTTTGGCCTGGGACAACGTGGCATCCGCTTTTAAAATAAAATCGTGGCGGCTCATCCCCTTGCCGCAGCTGACGAGGCCAAGGCTGATCGTAATTTTCTTTTTCAAATCCAGCCGGGAAACCTCCGAACGGACGTCCTCCGCCATGGCCTTCGCCTGCGCGATATCCGTGCCGGGCAGGATCACGACGAATTCGTCGCTGGCGTAGCGGCAGATAATATCGACCCCCCGCAGGGTCTTGTGCAAAACCGCGCTGATCTCTCTTAACAGGAAGTCCCCGGCCGCGGCGCCCCAGGCGTCGTTATATTCCTTGAAATCGTCGACATCCATGACCAGAAGGGACAAAGGATGATGAAAATGGTGGAAACGGCCGATCTCATATTCCAGCGCTCTCATGAAATGCCGGTAATTATACAGGTCCGTGAGCGGGTCCGTGACCGTAAGATATTTCAGCTCCTTGTAAAGCTGGGTATTCTCGAGGGCGACCGCCGCCTGGCGCGCCACGGACAAAAGGATCCTCAAGTCAAAATCCGTAAAGACCTCATCGGCGGGGGGCTTGCGGTCGCTCACGTTCAGGACCCCTAAAAGTTTCTGGTCCAGCAGGATCGGGACGCTCAAAAACGATTTGGTCTTGTACGAAGGCAAATTCCCGCGCCCGACGCGCTCGTCCTCGTCGATGACCCTGACCAAAAGCGGCTTGCGCTCCTGGGCCACGAGCCCCGCGACGCCCTGGCCGAGGCTCAATTTGCTCTCCTTCATGATCTTGTGGTCCAGGCCGACGGCCCCTTTGATGACCAGCTCCCCCGTTTTCTCATCGACGATCATCAAGGAGCAGCGCTCCACTTCCAGGATGGCGACGATCCCCTGGATGATAAAATCCGTCAGCTTGTTAAGGTCCGTAAAGCTGCCGATCTTCTCGTCCATCGCCAGGATCTGTTGAAACTTTTTCTTCTCGAACTCCAGACTTTTGTTGAGCAGCTCCAGCTGCTCGCGGTAGTGCATGCGCTCCGTGATGTCCTTCCACACCGAGACAAAATGGGTAATCTTCCCGTCCGCGTCTTTAATGGGGGTGATGGTGTGGTCGGCGTGAAACAGCTCCCCGTTCTTTCTTTTATTGACAAGCACCCCCCGGAAGACTTTACCGGAGAGGATGGTGCCCCAGAGGTCTTTATAGAACGAGGCCTTGTGCTTTCCCGACTTGAGGAGACGCGGCGTTTTGCCCAGGACCTCCTCTTTGGAATAGCCGGTGGTGCGTTCGAAGGCGGGGTTGATGTAGAGGATGACCCCGTCTCTGTCCGCGATCAGGACATTGTCGGCGGTCTCTTCCACGGCGGTGGATAAAAACCGCATCTTCAGGCGGGCCTGCTTCTTGTCGTTTTTAGCCTCGTTATTTTCCCTGGTCATCAGTACCCGTTTTGGACACGCAGCCTTTGAGGTGCGTGTCGATCCTGCAGATATGGTTTACCAGCCAGTCTTCGCACATCTTGTGGAGCTCCCGCAACAACCCTTCGCTGCACCCTTCGTACCCAAGGCGGCCCTCGTATTTTTTATACATTTCCATGAAAGAGGTATGCGCCTTCTTGTTCTGGGAGGCGATCGGGCACCGGTGCTTGGCCATGCAAATTTCCTCAAAATTAAAATGGATCTTGATGTAATGGCCCAAAAACTTCATCGTCTTCTCGAGCTTGAGATCCCCTTCCCCGCGCTCGATCGCGGCGCCAAAGTCGTTGATGACCTCAAAGAGCCGCTTGTGCTGCTCATCGATGTCGGCAACGCCGGTCGCGAAGGCGTCGTTCCAGGTCAGCATGACGCGCGCCTTTCCTGGCTTTTAACCCCCTTGCGAAAATTCCCGTGGCGGAGGACGGTGGAGCGCTCGTTGAACGGTTCGACGGTCTTTCGCTGGGCTTCGTACACGCACACAGCCGGCAACCCCTGGAAATATCCTTTCAGCCCCATTAATTCCTCCTGGTCCAGCGGCGCCGCCCCGCCGGGCCTTAACGGCGTGTTGAGTTGGACCTCGTCGGGATTGATCTCCCGGGCGAGACGGGCGATCCGCGCGGCGCAATGTTTATTCTCCTTGACGAACATCACCTGAAGGGCCAATCTCCCGGTAAAATTCTCGCGGAACGTTTTGATCCCGGGGACAACGCGCTCAAAACTGATGCTGGCGGCCGGGATATCCACTTGTTGAAATGACTCCTGATCACCCGCGTCAAGTTTGGCCAGGACCAGGTCGGCCTGGGCCAAATCCCGCCGGACGTCCTCCAGATCGATCAACCCCGCGTTGGTGATGACGGCGATCTTCCCGCCGGTCGCCTCGCGCACCGCGCGGATCATCTCCCCAAGATTGCCGGCCAGTGTCGGCTCTCCGCGGCCGGAAAACGTGTAATGGTCTATCCGGATAGCGGGGAGTGCCTTGATCTCGTTTATAATAGCATCGACAGGCACAAAATTCTCCCGTTCGGTATAAAATTTCGCCGTACGCCCCAGCTGACAGTATGGACAGTCGAAGTTACAGACCTTGCGCTTGCCCGCAGGGGTGAGAGGGTCGATCCCCAGAGACATGCCCAAACGCCAGGAATACACCGGACCGTAAATATACTTAAATTGTTCTTTCGAAGAAGTGACCACAAGTTTCCGAAATGCTCCCTTTTCTTGTTAGGAGGGCATTAATTATTATGGTAATATTAGTATATTTATTTTTAAAGTACAAGCTAAATAACGGCGGGACATGAATCAGACGGATCTGATCTATTGGACGTTATTGACCGGCATTATCAGCGCCCTGGCAACGGGTTTGGGGTTGCCGGCGGGGCGATGATCTATCTGACGATGTCGGAATTGATCCCCGAGGCCATTTGAGGAAAGAGGTAAAACCCGGACGGCCGGGGGTCTGATGGTTGCGAGACTAGATCGTGGGGCCGTGGTCTGCTTCTCTTTCCTCGGTTTTGTGGTGCTTGATGTCCTTGCCTTCGACGATATAGATCACTTCCTCGCAGATGTTCGTGGAGATGTCCGCGACGCGCTCCAGGTTATGCGCGATACGCATCAGATGCAGCGAGCGCCTGATCCCGTCGCGTTTTTCCCGGATGAAACTGGCCATATCATCGAGAATTTTTTCCCCAACAGTATCGACGACCTCATCGCGGTCACAGACATCCCTGGCCAAAGCGACGTTCTCATTGACGAAGGCGTCGATCGAGTCTTTGAGCATCATCGAGGCGGTCCTGGCCATGCTGCGCACGTCATCCAGAGGCTTGACGAGCGGCCGGGCGATCAGAAAAAGGCTGCTCTCCGAAATATTGACGGCGTGGTCCGCCATGCGTTCCAGGTCCTTGTTCATCTTCAGGATCGTGACGACGGTGCGCAGGTCTTTGGCGAGAGGTTCGAACTGGGCGATGAGCGCCGTACACGTCTCATCGATCTCCCGGTCGTAATTATTGGCCTTGGGTTCGTCCCGCTCGATGACGTCTTCCAGAAGGTTTTCGTCCTTCTCCAGCAATCCCTTGATGCTTTTGTTGATCATCCCTTCGACTAAAGTGGCATATTCAATGAGCCGGTGCTTGAGTTCCGCCATTTTTTCTATGAGCATGTTTTCCCCTTTATGGTGAGCAAGCCCTGCACCGTATGGTGCGGGGTGCGTCGAACCATTATCCGAATTTACCAGTCAGGTATTCCTCCGTCCGCTTATCCTGCGGGACGGTGAATATTTTGGCCGTCGGGCCGTATTCAATCAAATCCCCCAAATACAAAAAGGCCGTAAAGTCCGAAACACGGGCGGCCTGTGCCGTATTGTGCGTTACCACGATGATCGTATAATTATTCTTAAGATCGGTAATGAGCTCTTCTATTTTGGCGGTCGCGATCGGGTCGAGCGCGGAACACGGCTCGTCAAAAAGGATCACGTGCGGTTTGACGGCCAGCGCCCGGGCGATGCAGATCCTTTGCTGCTGCCCGCCGGAAAGCGACAACGCCGACTCGTGAAGCCGGTCTTTGACCTCGTCCCAAAGCGCCGCCCTTTTTAAACTCTCTTCAACAATGCCGTCGATAAATTCGCGGTTAGCGATCCCCTGGATCCGGATCCCGTAAGCAACGTTCTCATAAATGCTTTTTGGGAACGGGTTCGGTTTTTGAAAAACCATGCCTATTTCCCGGCGCAGGTCCGTGATGTCGACGTCTTTCCCGTAAAGGTCGATCCCTTTATATAAAACGTTTCCTTCAAATCTGAAACGCGGGACCAGATCATTCATCCGGTTAAGACAACGGATGAGCGTGCTTTTCCCGCATCCGGATGGCCCCATCAGCGCCGTGACCGTCTGGGCGGGGATATTCAGCGTGACATTCTTCAAGATCTGTTTGGCGCCGTAAAAAGAATTCGCGTCCTTGATCTGTATGATGATCTCCTGCTCCATCACCTACCACCTTTTCTGGTTCTTGTACCGCAGATAGATCGCGATGGCGTTCATCGCCAGCGTGATCGTCAGCAAAACGATAATGCCCGCCGCCGCGTCCACTAAAAATCCTTTTTGCGGCCGGGAAACCCAGTTAAAGATCTGGATCGGCAACACCGTGAAGGGGTCGAGAAACCCCTGTAAACTTAAATGAATATACGGGATTTCTTTATTGAACGCAACAGGATTTGTCGGCAGGAACGGGATATAAGTCAGGGCGCCGATGGTGATCAAAGGCGCCGTTTCACCGATGGCCCGCGACATGGCCAGGATAACACCCGTTAAAATATTCCCGAAGCCCGCGGGAAGGACCTGGTGGCGGACCGTCTGCCATTTCGTCGCGCCCAGCGCGTAAGAGGCCTCACGGATCGACGAAGGGACCGAACGCAGCGCCTCGCGCGTCGAGAGAATGATGACCGGCAAGATCAAAAGCGCCAGGATCAACCCGCCCGCCAGTACGCTTCGGTCCAGATGCATCATCCGGATGAACAACCCCAGCCCCAGGATCCCGTAAATGATCGACGGTACGCCGGCTAAATTCGCGATATTAATTTCGATAAAATCCGTCCATCTGTTGCGCTTGGCGTATTCTTCCAGATAAATGCCCGAGCCGATCCCCAAAGGGATGGCGAAAATGGCCGTTGTGATCATGATCCAAAGCGTGCCCACCCACGCGGAGAAGATCCCCGCCTGTTCGGGCTTGCGCGAAGGATAGCTGGTAAGAAAATCCCAGCCGAGACGCTGGTGCCCATCCGAAACTACGTCGATGACCAGCGCGGCCAGGACCACCAGCCCGAACAAAGTCGCCGCCAGGCCGACAAACTTGAACGCAGCATCGATCTTTTTATCCAGCCTGCGGCTACTCATAGATCTCCTGGAAACGGCGTTTTAACTTGAAGCTGATGACATTTAGAAAAAACGTAATGACAAAAAGTGTCGTCCCGCAGACAAAGATCGTGCTGTATTCCAGCGTCCCGTGCGGCGTGTCTCCCAAACTGATCTGGACGATATACGCCGTGATCGTTTCAATGGGAACAAGCGGGTTCACGGTGAATTTGGGCTGCTGGCCGGCGGCAATGGCGACGATCATCGTTTCCCCGATCGCCCGCGAAACGGCCAAAATGACGGCCGCCGTGATCCCGGAAAGGGCCGCCGGGAAAACGATCTTGAAGGCGACCTGGATCTTGTGCGAACCCAAAGCGTACGCCCCTTCACGCAACCCCATCGGCACCGCGTGCATCGCGTCTTCACTCAATGAGGAAACTAACGGAATGATCATGATCCCCATGACCAGCCCGGCGGAAAGCGCGTTAAAGCCAGACAGGCCGGGAATAAATTGCCTTAACAAAGGGGTGACGAACAATAACGCGAAGTAGCCATAAACAACGGTAGGGACCGCGGCCAGGATCTCCAAAAGAGGTTTGATGATGTGCCGCATCTTGTCCGTGGCGTATTCGCTTAAATACGTGGCGCTGATCAACCCCAGCGGCACGGCGACCGCGATGGCAATGAACGTCGTCACCAGCGTCCCGCTCAACAGCGACAGGATCCCGAAATGCTTGTTGGTGAACATCGGAGTCCATTGGGTGTCAGTGAGAAAATCGATGACACTGACGTGCTTGAAGAACCCTATTGTTTCCGACAAGAGGACCCAGATGATCCCCGCGGTGGTCAATACAGACAAGAGGCTGCAGCACAAAAGCAGCCTCTCGATCAGCGCTTCCTTGAACTTGACGATATTATTTCTCTTCAACATGAACCAAATCAATAGATACAGGGAACAGGCATGCCTGTTCCCTACCATTATATTTTGTTCAGACCAGCCTCATATTCACTTTGCGGTAACGCGACATAGCCGACTTCTTCAGATAACGTCGGCGCGTTCTCAAGATAATAGCGAACGAATTTTGCAACGAGAGGTTTGGTCTTCAACGAATCTTTATTAACATAAATGAATAAGGGCCGTGAAAGCGGCGTGTAAGTACCGTTTAATACTGTGTCCCTGGAAGGAACCACGGCGGCTCCCTTTCCCTTCACCGGAACGATCTTGACCCGGCCGGAGTTTTCTTCATAATAAGCCAACCCGAAATAGCCAAGCCCGCCTTTGCTGGAAGCAACACCTTCAACGAGCACATTATCGTCTTCGCTGGCGGTATAATCCCCACGGCTGCTTGCGGCTTTGCCGTTGATGACTTCCGTAAAATAATCGAACGTCCCGGAATCCGTGCCGGGTCCAAAAAGCTGGATCTCTTGCGCCGGAAAACCGCTGCGGACCTGGCTCCATTTAGTTATAACACCTTGGGCGTCCGGCTCCCAGATCTTCTTTAACTCTGCAACGGTCAGATAATCCACCCAGCTGTTCTGCGGATTGATAACAACGGCCAGTCCGTCATAAGCGACGGGCAATTCAATATACTCTACCCCACCCTCACGGCACGCGTCAATTTCTTTTTGCTTGATCGGACGCGAGGCGTCGCTGATGTCGGTTTCACCGCGGCAGAACCGTTTGAACCCGCCGCCGGTGCCGGAGATGCCGACGATGACCTTGCCGCCGCCGCTTTTCCCGAATTCCTCGGCGACCGCTTCGGTGATCGGAAAAACCGTGCTGGACCCGTCGACCTTGACCGGATCGGCGGCCAGAGCCGATTTAGAACAAGCGACCAAACTCATCGTTAAAAAAAACGCAAAAAATATTCTTTTCATTTTCGTTCTCCTTTGATTGGAATTAAAACTTCATATTTACATCAGCCTGGACGATCTGTTCCGGATTCTCGGCGGCCTTGATCCGTTTGGATTGATAATAATCCAGGCCCAGGACAACGTTCTTGTTAATCCCGTATTCCAGGATCCCCTCATGACTGCGCACGTCCGTCCTGCCGCCATAACGATCGGAATCAGGCGTGAAATCAACGAACGCGTCTTTGCCCAGATTGGCGAAGATGTATTTAAACTGCCACTGTCCCGGCCCGGCGACCTTTTTGTCGCCGAACCTGGCCCCCATGCTCCAGCCGGTGGAATCGTCGATCTCATCTCCGTCGATATTGGCGATAAAATCGCCGAAAACCCCTGCTTCGGGGATAAAGTCCATATCAAAAGGCGTGGCTAAAGCCAGCTCCGCGGACACGCCGCCGGAGTCGTAATCATATCGCAAAGCCCCGGCGCTGCAAGAACCGTTGCTCGAAGTTGTGATGCCTGTATTGGTGGCCGCCGACCAGTCTGGGCAGGTCCCTTTGAGTCCGTTAAATCCATAATAAATTCCCGCAAGATTGGCGGACCAATCGCCTTGCTTGAACTTCATACCGCCCTGAGTGTAGTACAAAAACGGGTCGACCCGGTCATTGGTCGTGCTGGAGATCTCATCGATCATCCAAACGCCGGTATTAAGGTAAGGCGTCCATTGCCCCATCGCTTGCTCCCAATGCGCGGCGCCGCCCTGCGGATTGACATCACCGTCCCACAACAGATCCGTCGGCGCCCACAAATAACCTGAACGCGGAAATATCCCGCCGATCAAATTCAACTTCACCGATTCCAGCGGCGTATATTCGGCGTACGCGAGGTCCATGCGCACATCAGGGCGCTCGAAAGTATCGGTAAAGGTCTGGTTGGTGGAACGCGGGTCATCTGCTCCGCTGGCGATCCCCAGACCGACCTTGATCTGGTCATTGACCTTCGTGTCAAGGCCGAGGCGGTAACGGATACGCCCCCGGGTACGGGCATCGGCATCCGTTTCTTTGCGCTCATACTGATACCGCAAACGAAAATCGCCTTTAAGCTTGGCGTTCTTCACCCACTCCGGCAGGCCCTGCTGAAGTCCGTCCTCGCGCATCATCTTCTCATCTTCAGCGATCTCAAGCTCCAGGCCCTTCGCTTCCTTCTCGGTCAAGATCCCCTTTTCAACGAGCTTGTCGATAAGCGCGTCCACCGAGGTGCTGGTGGCAAAGCCCGGCGGCGCGCCCCAAAGCCCAATGATACCAAAAATTAACAGCCCGATGAAACTTTTCCTCATTTTTTCCTCCCGGAAATATATTTTTTATTATTCACGTCCGGGAGTATACGTTAGGCGTGTTAAGAAATGATGGCGGGCGCGTGAATTCTGTGTGAAATTTTCCTGACTTCGTCAACTGGACACCCCAAATTATGAGAATTCATGCATAAAATTGGAAAAATGTTCCAAATTTGCCCTAAAAATGGGGCACCCAACTAAAGGTTATAATTTTTATTTTCTCGACGATGACTCTTTGC
>JACRHP010000039.1 GCA_016212005.1 Candidatus Omnitrophota bacterium
CAGGGAACATTTCCTGAATTGTTATGTCTGTGAGTGTTTCGAAGGCATGTCAAAACAAGGCGCCCGGGGCGTGTATCTCAAAGACGGCACCAGCGCCGGGCTGGACGTGGATTTCACGGTGCTTGAGGTCAAGCGCCGGGACTATGTCCTTAAAAAAGGCGGCCTGCGCTGGCGCACGACTTACCGTTACATCTGCGGCGTTTGCGGCGCCGAACAAAAAGTCTGCCACGTCGACGAGTTCTCGCAAAATGGCGGGAAGAAGTGATGTGAGGATTAATGCCTCCGCAAGACCTCTCTTCGAAACCGGGCATGCGGTACGAATGACGAATGACAGATTAGTTTTTCAGTTGGTTGGTGGTAGAATGGGGCAAAGACACGTGGCTCCGGAATAAACAAAGTCAGCGGGCTAGATAAAGCGGCTGCAAATTACCTAAAATAATGAGTTGACATTTGCTTAGTCTTTTGTTTAGAATGAGTCATTCTCTCATTCTCTCGCGGAAGTCCCGATAAACCTTTTTAACCCTCGTTATAAGAATGGCTATTGAAAACGAATTAGATTTCGAAACATTGATCAAGGAAGCGGCTCAAAGTGAAGAAAACAAGCCCATTCCTAATTCTACGGGTTACCATGCTTATGTTGGGATTAAGTATTTAATTAATAAGGCTAAGAATAAAGTAAGTATTGTATCGTCTCAATTAAGGGAGAAATTTTGGAAAAATTTGAATCGAGAAATAGAACAATTCTTAGCTAAGGATAATACGAAACTAGAGATTTTAATTCAAGAATTTGATGACAAGAACAGATTTATCCAAGATTTGGTAGCTAATTCTAAAGGAAAGGCTGAAATACGTTTAATAAGCGCTACAGCTTCCCAAAGACTGCCTGATTTTTTAACGATTGATTCAATGGGGTACAGGTTTGAAACTGCAGATGATAAAGAAAGTTTGGTACAGGGCATTATTAACTTCGGTGACAGCGAAGGCACTACTTCGTTAAACGCTTTGTTTGCAAAAACATGGACGAATTCTAAAAAAATATAGGGTCCATGGACACTACCTCTCCTTCGGTATCTGTATTCTCGCATTCTCTCCATTTTTTTAATCTAAGAAGAGCACATGTTATAAGATTTATAGTTAAATATTTGTTCGCTATTGTTCTATTTGTTTGGATCTTGTGGACCTTCTTTACTCCAATAACATTGGAAAATTTGCATTCCACTGATCTTAACATAAATGCTATTTTTCTAAATATTTTGACAATTTATTTGGTTTTAATCGCATCTCTAGTTTTCTCTTTTGAAAAGCATATCATAATTACTAGCTTTGCAGATATGTCTAAAAAGCTTACAGAGGTAATTCCTCAAATACTATTTGAATTTGGAATGACTGCAGAAAGCGATAGAGGTCCTTTTATAGATAGAAGTCAGGCAGACTATAAGGAGCTTCTCGGACATAGTGATGAGTTTTCTAAATGGCACCGTAATATTTATATTTGTGAATTGATTATAATATTTTTTATTTGTGTTCTTAGTCTCATTGATTTAACACTGTTTGGAATTTCATCTACTAGAAATTTTTGGTGCGCTCATCGTTTTTCAATATTTTTTGGTTTTATTTCAGTCTTAACTTTTGTAATATTTCTTCATGCCTTCGTTGATCTCTTACAATACAAACTCTTTAATTGTATAAATTTAGATACAGGAGACAAGAATATTATTGATAAATTTAACCTTTTTAAACAGCACAAAAATAATATAAGTAGTAATATGAATCGAATTTTTAGCAGCTAATTTCGAGTGAATCGGCAGAGCGGATTAAAGGGATTAAAGGTGCCAGGCATCAATGAAGGGGGCAGGTAAGCAAGTAAACCTGTCCCCTTTAATTTTATGTTATGTTGCCTTGCCACTCTGGACAATCCAGCGGGAAAATGATATAAAGAGCGTACATTAAGCTGAATCCCCTAACTGGAAACGTCCCCCTTGACCAGATCCAGAATTCTTATAGCCTGTCTTTCGGCAACATCACTCCTGTTTGTCCTCATGACACCTTATGCAGGTGAGGCCCGTCAAGGGTGCTGCTCTTATCACGGGGGAGTTTGCGGGTGTCAATGCTGCGATGGACAGTCTTTATCAGCAAAGTGCGCGCCATATTACCCGCAATGTTCATCTCAAGGTTATGGACAGACCCCGGACTATCAAGGGGCCGGCACCATTGATTACGCTTGTTTTCGTAGATGTATAGCCAATGGTTATTCACGGCAGAGCTGTGAGTCCGTTTGCCGAAAGTAAAGAAGAGGGAGTGTGATTATGCGCCTTATTAATTTATTGATTTTCTTGCTTATCATTTCATCATCTTTTTGTTTTGCTGAAGATGGGACATATGACGGAGTTGTGACAACGGATAGTGGTAGTTATACAGTTCCAGTTGAGGTGGAAGACGGCGAAGTAACTTATGTCCATTGGCCTAATGGTGGTGATATGACTGTATCCGGTGCTGAAATTTCGGATGGAGAAGCCGATGGTATCAATTCTAAGGGGGATTCGGTTCACATAGAAATTGATGACTATCCAGATGAATCAAGTGGTGCAGACGATGAATCCGATAATACAGATGATACAAGCGAAGGAGAATAATAAATAGGCGGCGTTACCGGCGGTGCCGGGCTAGTGAAACTAAGTCACCAAGACACAAGGTCACAAGGTCACACGTAAAAATGGTCAGTGGCAAGCAGTGAAAAGTTGATAGTTGATAGTTGTTCGCTGAAAAGCATTTGACAGTTTAAGTCCATTCGGTTATCTTGAGTTCATCCCCCGCTGATTCCTCCTCGCAAGAACAAACATTAATTATTTTCAAGGAGGAGGGATCATGCCTGTCGCGTTAATTCCATCTGAAGTCATCGAAAACAAGATTTTTTTCATTCGGGGAAAGAAGGTGATGACCGACCGGGATCTTGCCCAGCTTTATGGTGTCCCGACGAAAAGGCTCAACGAACAGGTCAAGAGGAACCCAAAGCGGTTTCCGGAGGATTTTATGTTTCAACTGACTAGGGAGGAGGCAAGAGCTTCAAGGTCGCAAATTGCGACCTTGAAACGGGGAACAGATGACTTGAAGTCGCAATTTGCGACCTCAAGTTGGGGTGGCAATCGGAAGTTGCCTTATGTTTTTACAGAACAGGGAGTGGCAATGCTTTCCAGCGTCCTTAACAGCGACCGGGCCATTGAGGTCAATGTTCAGATCATGCGCGCGTTCGTCAAACTGCGGGAATTGATGACAACCCACAAAGACCTGGCCCGCAAGATCGAGGAACTGGAGGCGAAGTTTAAGAAACACGATGAGAATTTCGTCGTTGTGTTCACGGCGATCAAAAAACTGCTGGAGCCTCCCCGGGAACCGGAAAAGAAGAAGTTGCCAATCGGCTTTCATGTGAGATAATCGGATAAATGGGACAGCGCTTTTTTAAGCCGTTGTCCTTCGTCCCTGCCTAATGGCGGGGACGAAAAAAAGACAGGAGAAGAACATGCAAGACAAATGGATGATCCGCGCCAAAGAATTTGGCAACTGCAACTGCGCTTACGGTTGCCCCTGCCAGTTCAATTCGCGCTCGACCCACGGCTTCTGTGAAGCCATCGCGAGCATCTCGATCGAGGAAGGGCATTTTAACGACACAAAACTGGACGGGATCGGCTTTGTCGGTATTTTTAAATGGCCGGGAGAGATCGCCGACGGCAACGGCCGCTCGCAGTTCATCATCGACGAACGGGCGGATAAAAAGCAGCGCGAGGCCATCCGCAAGATCGCCCACGGAGAATCCACCGCGCCGGGGACCACGCATTTTTATGTTTTTAACAGCACCGTTTCCGAGACCCTGGAAACGCTCTATGCCCCGATCCGGATGGAGATCGACCTCGACGCCCGCCGCGCCCACACCCATGTCGAGGGGTTGGTTGAATCCAGAGGAGAACCGCTCATCAATCCCTTCAGCGGCCAGGAAGACCGCAAAGGCATCCACTTGCCCGGAGGTTTTGAATATACCTACGCCGAGGTGGGCTCGGGAAATTCCCGGGTGACCGCCGGCCTTCAATTGGGTCTTTCCAACAGCTTCGGGATGTTTTGCATGCTTCACATGAACCAGGACGGGGTTATCCGCGACCAGGAACTTCCCTTTAAGACCTATGGACGCCGCTCTTAAATTACCGCGCCGTGATTTTTGGGCCATCGCCGGGTCGCTCGCCGGCGTGACCGTTCTGTGCTGGGCGTATCTCGTGGCCATGGCCAAGGATATGTGCTGCATGCTGATCCCGGCATGGGACGCCGCCTACTTCTGGATGATGTTTTCGATGTGGGCGATCATGATGGTGGGCATGATGGTGCCATCCGCCGCTCCGATGATCCTCATTTACGCGGCGGTGGCCAAAAAAGCGGAAAAACAAGGGATGCCGATCGCGTCGACGGGAGCGTTCACCTCGGGCTATATCGCGATGTGGACCCTGTTTAGTTTTTTGGTCACTTTGCTCCAATGGCAACTGGACAAGGCGGCCTTGTTGTCGCCGCTGATGGTGGCCAACAGCCCCAGGTTCGGCGCGGGTCTGCTCATTGCCGCCGGCATTTACCAGTGGCTTCCCGCTAAAAACAGCTGCCTAAAGCATTGCCGTTCACCGTTCCATTTTATTTCAACCCATTGGCGCCAGGGAAACGCCGGCGCGTTCTGGATGGGCGTTTCCCACGGCACCTTTTGCATCGGCTGCTGCTGGGTCTTGATGCTTTTGCTTTTTGTCGGCGGGGTCATGAATATCCTCTGGATCGCGGCCATCACCGTTTTTGTCCTGCTGGAAAAAGTCCTGCCGCTGGGAGAGCACGGCGGGAAATTGACCGGCATCCTGATGGTTGTGGCCGGCGCGGTCATGTTTTTTAAATAGGCGCTTTCGGGGACGTATCTTCAGCGGATCACCAGCCGCCTGGACGCGCTGGAGGAAAAACTCAAGAATCAGTAGCAGGGGGAGATAGCCGCGCCATTGTGGGATTATGAAGCCCTACACATTGATCCGCTCAAAACGCCGGACGATCGCCTTGATGATTTCCTGTGACGCCACGCTGGTCGTCCGCGCTCCGGCGCATACCCCGCTCGATACTATCGAGCAGTTTATCGGCAAGAACGCTGACTGGATCGCGCGCACTGTTGCCCGGTTACAGCGAAGGCCGCGGGCGGCAAAAAAAGAATTCGTCAGCGGTGAGGAATTTTTCTTCCTGGGGAGATCCTGCCCGCTGGAGATCCGCAACGACACTCACCAGCCGCTTGATTTGCGCGATGGTTTTATCCTGAACGCGAACGAGCGAAGCCGCGCCCGCGCGCTTTTTATCGCGTGGTACAAAAATGAGGCGAAGAAAATAATCGCACAGCGCGTCGGGTGGTGGGCGGGACGCTTCGACCTTACTTATCAGTCGGTCAACATCACCTGCGCCAACCGGCGCTGGGGTTCTTGCGCGCCCGATGACCGTTTGAATTTCAGCTGGCGGCTGGTCATGGCGCCGATGGCGGTCATTGATTACGTGGTCGTCCACGAACTGGCCCACATCCTCCACAAGAACCACTCCCGGCGTTTCTGGAACAAGGTGAAAGCGATGTACCCGGATTATAAACCCGCCCAGACTTGGCTGCGCGCAAATGAAGGGATGTTAAATTTATAAGTCGAAAATTCCGGCGCTTTTCATCTTGCCGACGTGAGGGGGAGTCTGTATAATAAACCACTATGATCAACAGGATTGTCGTGTTGGGGCTGGTATGTTCATTGTTCGGGCCGGTTGCCGCCGGCGCCGGGCAGGAAGCGGCTCCAGGGGACAGCGACGCCTCGAAGAAGATCGAACAGTTGTTCGATCCCGGCGCGGGCTCCGGCGAATTCCTCGCGATCAAAGAGCATATCCAGTCGCTGTTGAAGCAAAACCAGGAGCTGGAGACGCGATACGCGTCGCTGCAGAAAGAGTCTTTCGGGCTTCAGAAGAAGATCAAGCAGGCCCGCCAGGAGGTCGCCGCCCTGGAGCAGGAGCAGGTCCGGCGGCAAGAGCGGCGGCGGCAAAAATTTGACGAAATGCTGGCCAAAGCCCGGGAAGATCCCGGTCCGATTCCAGGGCTTGCCCTTTTGCAGTTACATGATCTGCAATACCAGAAAAAGGAACTGGAACTGGGTCTTCAACTGAAAGCGGCGGCCTTGCGGGAGAGCCGGCAGGATTATGACCGTCAGCTGGCTGGGCTGCAGAAGCAGCTTGACGAGAGCAAAGAACAAGAGGGGCGGCTGGCCGCGCAGCTAAAGGATTTGGAGACAAAAAGCGCCGCGGTACTCCCTGAAATTGATCTTTTGAAAGAAGAGAACGCGCGTCTTGAGGGCCGGAATAAAACCGCTGTTGAAGCGGACAGGCTTGCCGCCAGAAAAAAAGCCGAGCAGCTGGATATTGCCAGACAGGTCCGTGTTAAAGAGAAAGAGAAGGCCGGGCTCGAGAGCGCCATCCAGAAGCTGGAGGCGGAGCTGAAGGTCTCCGCCGAAGGCAGCGACAACGTTTATTTTTCGCAGGAGTCCATGCGGGAGACCCTTGAACGCGTAGACCGGGAGAACCGGCAGTTACGCAGCGAGCTGTTTAGTCTCCGGCAAAAGAACGCGGCGCCGTAACGGCGGGCCGCCTCCGGCGGGCCTCGCCCGGGGCGGGCCGCCGGATGAGAACAAGGAAGGGAGCGGTTTATGGATGAAATTCTGGAAGTGTTGTCCAACGACGCGCGCGTGGGCGCCGCGGAGATCGCCCGGTTGACGGGTAAAAGCGTCGCCGCCGTCAAGACGGCGATTCGCAAGTACGAGAAAAACGGGACGATCCTCAAATATAAGACGGTCATCAACCGCGACCTCGTCCAGGACTCCGGGTCGTTTGTCCGGGCGCTCATCGAGGTCAGCGTCACGCCGCAGAAAAACGTGGGGTTCGATTATGTGGCGGAGCGGATCTACAGCTTCCCGGAAGTCGTCAGCTGTTACCTCGTCTCGGGGGCGTACGACCTGCTGCTCGTCGTCGAGGGCGAGAACATCCACACGGTCTCCAATTTCGTCGCCTCGAAACTTTCTCCGATGGAGAACGTGCGCAGCACGACGACGCATTTTTTGCTGAAAAAATACAAGGAAGACGGCCAGGTCCTCAAGAAGCGGGCGGGGACGAGGCGGTTGAATATATCGTATTGATCCGCCCGACATCTGGTGCGGACGAAGTCAGTTAATAGAAAGGGCGGATCAACCCCCAGCGCCTTGATTCATCCCGCGGAATGCGAAGCATTCCCGGGACTAATCCTTTGAAATCGTAAAGCGATTTCAAAGGGCGAAGTGAATCAGCGGGGGGTGACGTAAGTGCATGATCGAAATTTCAAGAAAAGTCGAGCAGCTTGCCCCATCGGGCATCCGCGCGTTCTTTGACCTGGTGCTGGGGATGAAGGACGTCATTTCCCTGGGCGTCGGAGAACCGGACTTTGTCACGCCCTGGCATATCCGGGAAAAGGCCATCTTTTCCCTGGAAGAGGGGTATACCTCTTACACCTCCAACAAGGGGATGCCGGAGCTGCGCAAGCAGATCGCCGCGTTCCTGAAAACGCGCTACGGGATGAATTATGATTTCGACGAGGAGATCCTCATCACCGTCGGCGTCAGCGAAGGCCTGGACCTGGCGATGCGGGCCATCCTCAATCCCGGCGACAAAGTCCTGGTGCCCGAACCCGTGTACGTTTCCTATCGCCCCGTCGTTGAGCTGGCCGGCGGGACCGCCGTTATTTTAAAAACGGGTATTGAGAACGGGTTCAAGCTGACGCCCAAGCAGATCGACCGGGCCTGCGGTAAAGGCGTCAAGGCGCTGATGATCAATTATCCGTGCAATCCCACCGGCGCTTCCTACACGCGCGCGGAGTTGCAGGCCATCGCCCGGGTCGCTAAAAAGAATAAATTGCTGATCATCAGCGATGAAATTTACGACGAGCTCACCTATGATTTCGACCATGTCCCGCTGGCTTCTTTGAAGGGGATGAAAGATTCCGTGCTGTACTTTAACGGGTTTTCCAAGGCGTACGCGATGACGGGTTTTCGCATCGGCTGGGTCTGCGGCCCCGCGAAGGTGGTCGCGGCCATGACGAAGATCCATCAGTACACCATGCTCTGTGCCCCGATCACCGGACAGCTGGCCGCGCAGGAGGCGCTTAAAAGCGGGTTCAAGAGCGTCCAGGAGATGAAGCGGGAATATCACCGGCGGCGCAATTATATCGTCGGGGCTTTGAACGAGATCGGCCTGGAGTGCCACAAGCCGCAGGGGGCTTTTTATGTCTTCCCGTCGATCAAAAGTACCGGTGAGACCTCGATGGCCTTCGCGCAAAATTTGTTAAAGAAGAAAAAAGTGGCTTTGGTGCCCGGAACCGCGTTCGGGCCGTCGTGCGAGGGGTATGTGCGCATTTCCTACGCTTCCGCCTATGACAGCCTCAAAGAGGCCGTCAGTCGTATTGACAGCTATCTGAAAAGCAGGAAGACTTTACCATTTTAAATACGGAACTCGAAGCACGAAATACGAAACAAATCAAAAATTCCAAATTTTAACGTGTTTAAAACTGTTTGGATTCCTGAATTTAGATATTGTTTCGAATTTCGAGTTTCGTGCTTCGGATTTTAAACGGAGTGTATATGAGCCGGAAAAAACAAGCCGCGGCCCTGGATTTCGAGATCCGGTTTTACGAAGGGATCCTGCGCAGGAGCCCGGGTTTTATCGAGGCCTTGAGCGCGCTGGGAGACCTGTATACCCGGACCGGTTTGCATGAACAGGGCCTGCGGCTCGACGAGCGGCTGTATCAGCTACGGCCCAATGACCCGATCGTTTTATACAACCTTGCCTGCAGTTATTCACTTGTCAACGACCGCGACAAGGCCTTCCGGGCGATCAAACAGGCGATCCACTGCGGGTACGATGACTTTGACCATCTCGCGCGGGACAGCGACCTGCACAACCTGCTCAACGACCGGCGTTTCGCGCGGTATTTCGAAAGGCTGAAAAGCCGCAAGCCCGTGAAAGCCGGGTCCTGACATGGAATGTCCGCGGATTTTTTTACGGGCATGATACGGGCAAAGAATACATCCCACCACAGCGTCAACAAGCGGCAGTATATCCGCCTCAAGAGTATTTTCCCCGTCGAGTTCAAAATGGCGGCGGCCGGCCACGGACCCGGACGGCACCCCTGGTACCAGGGGTATACGGCCAACGTCAGCGAGGGCGGGATCTGTCTGGAGACGAGTTATTTCGACGAATCCCTGTTCCAGCACCTCGGCCGGGAGAACGTCACCGTCGAGCTTTTGCTGCGCATCCCGATGCGCAGCCAGCCGATCCGGGCCAAAGCGAAGGTCGCCTGGTTGTACCGGCTGGAACGCCGGGAGGTCCCCCATTATCAGATAGGGTTGCAATTCAGCGAAATCGCGTATTCCGACTGCGACCGGATGCTCCGCCAGGCGCGCCTGTTGAGCGTTTCGAACCCGGCGCTGGTCATGGCCGTGATGCTCCTGGTCCTGGGGCTGGTGGTCAGCAGTTTTTACGGGTACCGCCTGCGGATAGCCAACGAAGGCCTGGTGGATTCCCTGGCGCGGGCGCAGGAGGAAGAAACGCGGGTTCGCCGGGACATCACAGAGATCGATAATGAGAAGAAGATCCTGTCCGAAGAGATGAAAAAATACGCCCAGGGGCTGGACGAACACCGGACCCTGAGCGGCAAATACGATGAACTGGTCCAGCGGGAAAACAGGATCACGGACAGGCTGAAATTGCTGGAACGGCAAAAAAGCGACATGCGCCAGACCGTCATCGAGAAAATGGTCCAGTGGCTCAAGAACCACCAGAACCCCCTGACGGGTCTGGTCCTGAGCTTCGAAGGCAACGTCGGCGTCGTCAAGGACTGGGCGTTTATCTACGACCAGGCGCTCGCGGCCGACGTGTTTCTTCTTTTTGACGACGAGAGGGACGCCCGGCGTATCCTTAATTTTTTCAAGCGCCAGATGACGGATGATTTTCAGGGTTTTCACAACGCTTATTATTATGACTCGGGAGAGATCGCGGAGCATACCGTCCACGCAGGGCCGAACATCTGGGTCGGCATCAGCATCATGCAGTATACGGCCCGGAGCAAAGACGATTATTATCTGCCGGTCGCGCGCAAGATCGCGGACTGGCTTGTTTCCCTGCAGGACGCCGACCCGGAAGGCGGGATCAGGGGAGGCCCGCAGTTTACGTGGTTTGCCACCGAACACAACCTGGACGCCTACGCGTTTTTCGGCATGATGTACCGCGCGACCAGCGACGAAAAATATGACGTCGCCCGGAAAAAAGTTTTATCGTGGCTGAAGACCTACGCGCTGATCCCCCACGGCAAGGATTACCAGTCGCCGCCCATCAACCGCGGCCGCGGCGACGCGACGATCGCCACCGACACCTTCGCGTGGTCTTTGGCGGCCGTCGGGGCGAAGAAGCTGGGGCAACTGGACATGGACCCGGAAGCGATCATGAACTTCGCCGAGGAACATTGCGCCGTGACGGTTTTCTTCCGCCGGCCGAGCGGGGTCGAGGTCGAGGCGAGCGGTTTCGACTTCGCCAAATACGCCAATACGCCGCGCGGCGGCATGATCTCGCCGGAGTGGACGTCCCAGATGATCGTCTCGTATCAAATATTGGCCGGGTACCTGGAACAGCGCGGCCGCCTTGTCCAGGCGGATTATTACCGCGAAAAAGCAAAGAGGTATTTAAACGAGCTCAACAAGCTGGTCATCTCGAGCCCCTCGGCCAAGGGGCAGGGGGAGGGGTGCCTGCCCTACGCGACGCTGCCGGACGCTGACACGGGACACGGCTGGACGACGCCTTTGGGGACGACGACCTGCTCGGTCGCCGGGACGGCGTACATGATCATGGCCATCAAGGAGTTCAACCCGCTGGAGTTGCATTGATCCGGGCGAATATTATGAGCAGTCACCGCCGGGCTGTTTTGATCATTGTCCTTTTTTGTTTAGCGACCTTCGGGAACTCGCTTTCCAACGGTTTTGTCGGCGACGATCATCTGCTCATCGTGCATAATTCTTTTTATCGATCCTGGGCGAATTTCCCCGGGCTGTTCACCGCTTCTTATATTACCAATTCCGACGATACGTTTAATCTGGAAGAATACGCGCATACGGGCTCGGTCGCCTACCGGCCGGTCCTTTCGGCGACGTTTTTTCTCGACCACTGGCTCTGGCAGAAAAATCCTTTCGGGTACCACCTGTCCAACCTGGCCGCGCATTTTTTAAACAGCGTTTTGGTCTATTTTATTGTCGCCGCCGTCGTGAGCAACGCCTCGGTGGCGTTATGGGGCGCGCTTTTATTCGCCGTCCATCCGTTGAAGACGGAAGCCGTCTGCGCCATCGGTTACCGGGCAGATCTGTTGGCGGCGTTGTTTTTCCTGCTGGCGTTCTGGGGCCACATTTCCCAAGATCGTTTCAACGCCGGAAAACGCAAGGCCGTCGTGGTTTTGTCGCACGCCGCGCTGGTCCTGGCGCTTTTTAGCAAGGAATCGGCGGTTGTCTTTATCGCTTTGGTCATGGCCTTTGACTGGCTGGTCAAGAAAGAGAAAGTCAGCACCGTCTTCAAACATCTGTGGGGCCGTTACGCGGGGTTCGTCCTCATCACCGTTTTTTATTTGTACGTGTATTTGCATGTTTTCCCCAATTCGACGCTGGGGAACCTTCATCTGACGGGCGGGTCGTGGCCGGCCCATACCGCCATGATGCTACGGGTATGGTGGTTTTACGTGTGGGCTTTCCTTTGGCCCCCTTTCGTCAAGGCCCTGCCTCCGGTCTACGCGCCGCCGCCCGGTTTTCTGGCGGGGTATCAGGTCATTTTCCCCACCGGGCTTTTCGTGTTATTCATTTACCTTTTTGGGAGATGGTGCCGGTACCGGAAAACGGCGGCATTTTTTCTGTCATGGTTTTTGATCAGCTATATCCCCGTGTCCGATATCATCCCGTTGGTCAACCCCGTGGCGTACCGGTTCATGTATCTGCCGTCGGTCGGGCTGTTGACGGCCCTGGCGATCTGGGCGGACAAGGCGTTGGTTTTCCTGGAGTCCCGCGCGCGGGGCATCGACGCGGGCAAGATCATCCGGACGGGGGTCCTTGGCCTTTGCGCGGTCGTCACCGTCCCGTTGAATATGGCGTGGAAGGATAATTACATGATCGCCTCCCACATGGTGAGGGATTTCCCGCAGAGCCCCGTGGGGTATTTACACCTGGGCATCGAATCTTTCCGTCGGGGAGCGGTGGACCGGGCCCGGGACGCCCTTGAGAAAGGTTTCGAAAGAGGCCTGGAAGATCCCCGGGGATATTATTATATGGGGCTGTGTTTCTTTAATGATTTCGAACGTTCCCGGCCCTGGTTTGAAAAAAGTATTTCCTTATTTCCCAATTATGCCTTATCTTATGTGGGCCTGGGGAGGATCCATGTCCTGGAGCGTTCCTACGGACAGGCCATCCCCTGGTTGAAAGAAGCCGTCAGGCTGGCGCCTTCGTACACCGCTTACGGATACCTGATCCAGAGTTATCTGCTCCTGGGGCGCGGTCAGGAGGCCGGGATTGTTTTAGGCGAGGCGGAACGCGTTGTGCGCGACGGGAACCAGCTCGGTTCTTTAAGAAAACTTGTTCAGGAAGGAAAAAATCTCAAGGGGCCCGTTGATATCGGGATCTGAAAGGGATCGTGATGAAATCTTGCAGGAAAGAACTTTGGTTTAACACCAAAACACGGCGCGATTATATCAATATCAGCGACGATGTCCAGAAGGCCATCGATGAAAGCGGGATCAGGGAAGGCTTATGCCTGGTCAACGCGATGCACATCAGCGCCAGCGTGTACATCAACGACGACGAACAGGGTTTGCTGGGCGATTACGACCGCTGGCTGGAAAAGCTGGCGCCTCACGATCCGGTCAATCAATACCGCCACAACGATACCGGTGAAGACAACGCGGACGCGCACCTCAAGCGCCAGATCATGGGCCGGGAAGTGGTGGTCGCGGTGACCGGGGGGAAGCTTGATTTCGGCCCGTGGGAACAGATCTTTTACGGCGAGTTTGACGGAAGGCGCAAGAAGCGAGTGCTTATAAAAATTATCGGCGAATAAGTCACAATGTCACCACGCCACAAGGTCACCAGAAAAATATCATTGTGACGGGTGACTTTGTGACCTTGAGACCACAGGAGTTTATTAATGGAGCTCATCGTTTTAGGTACAATTGCTTTGGACAATGTCAAGACCGCCTCCGGCGCGCGGCGCGACCTTTTGGGCGGCTCGGCGGCGCATTTTGCCATGAGCGCGCGGCTTTTTACCAAAGTGCACCTGGTGGGGATCGTGGGCCGTGATTTTCCGCAAAAGCATATCCGGTTCCTGTGGCAAAAAGGGGTCGACCTGACTTCCGTCGTCACTCACCACGGCAAATCGTTCCGTTGGGAAGGCGAATATAAGGAAGGCGATTACAATAACGCCATCACGCTGGCGACGGAACTGGGGGTCCTCCTGGATTACGCGCCGCGCGTCGCCGCGCACCAGCGGGACATCCCGAATTTGTTTCTGGCCAATATCGATCCCGATGTGCAGATGCGGGTCCTGGGCCTGATGGGCCGGCCGCGGCTGGTGGGCCTCGACAGCATGAATCTGTGGATCAATCATAAAAGAGCGTCGTTGCTGCGCCTGATGAAAAGAGTGCATCTGTTCGTGGCCAATGACACCGAGGCCCGGAGCTTGACGGGTGAACATAATCTGATCAAGGCCGCCAAACGCCTGCGCCGCTTCGGGCCGGAGTTGATCGTCGTGAAAAAAGGAGAGCATGGCGTCTTGTTTTATTGCGACCGGTTCATGTTCTCGTTCCCGGCGTATCCGGTGGAGCGCGTGGTCGACCCGACGGGCGCGGGCGACACTTTTGCCGGGGGGCTGATGGGATACTTGAGCCGCGTGAAACGGTTGAACGAAAAAGAACTAAAACAGGCGACGCTTTACGCGAGCACGGCGGCTTCCTTCAACGTGGAGGGTTTCGGCATGAACAAGACGGCCACGCTCACATTGGCGCGGGTCCGTGCCCGGATGAAACAGTTGCTTAAATTCATGAAACCGTAATTATCCTTCATATGGAACAGCAATCTTTAATCAATTCGATCGGAGTCGTGGCGGCGGCCGTCCTGCCGCTTTTCAACATCCCGCTCATCATCCGCATCGTCAAGCGCAGGTCGTCGGAAGATATCAGCCTGTCCTGGGCCCTGGGGGTGTGGGTGTGCATCCTTCTGATGTCCCCGTCGGGGTTCACCTCGAAGGACGTCGTGTGGCGGACGTTTAATTATACGAACCTTTTATTGTTCACGGGTGTCGCGTTCGTGACCTGGAAATACCGCAATGGACGAAACACAAGAAAATAGCGGCGCCCCCCGCGGGCGTTGCGGCATGGTCGCCATCGTCGGCCGGCCCAACACGGGCAAGTCGACGCTGCTTAACCGCATCGTCGGGGAAAAGGTCGCCATCGTCTCGCAGGTGCCGCAGACGACCCGCAACCAGATCCGCGGCATCTATAACGACGAACGCGGGCAGATCGTCTTCATCGACACCCCGGGTTTGCATATCGGCCGGGACAAGCTGGATAAATTCATGAACCAGTCATCGGTCGGGACGTTCCACGAGGCGGACTGTATCGTGTATCTGGTCGATACCAGTCGGCGCGTCGGGCAAGAAGAGGAGTACGCGGCCGGCCGGCTGGCCGCCGTCAAGGCCCCGGTCATCCTGGGGTTGAACAAGATCGACCTCAAAGGCAAACACATCTCCGAGTACATTTCTCTCTGGGAAAAGGCCAAAGGAAAACCCGTCCCGGAGATGGAGAAGTTCACGCTCCTGCCGCTCTCGGGTAAGGACGGCACTAACGCAGAGAAGCTGGTCACCATCATTTTTGATTATCTCCCCGAGGCCCCGGCGCTTTATCCGCAGGACATTGTCTGTGATGTGCCCCAGAGGCTGGTGATCGCGGATATTGTGCGCGAGAAGCTGTTCGAATTGATGAAGGAGGAGATCCCGCACGCTTTGAGCGTTGTCATCGAAGATATGCGGCGCAAGGGCAAGGTCACCCATATCAAGGCCCTGATCCTGGTCGAGCGCGAAACGCAGAAAGAGATCGTCATCGGCAAAGGGGGCCAGGTGTTAAAGACCGTCGGCACCCTCGCCCGCAAGGAGCTGGAAGAGCTCCTGGAGACGAAAGTATTTCTGGAGCTTTACGTCAAGGTTCAAAAGCAGTGGCGTAACGATGATTCTTTCCTGCAGGAATTGGGATATGAAAAATTTTAATGCAGGGAACAGGCATGCCTGTTCCCTGCAGGAATTTGATACCAAATATCCAAAACCCCTCACCGTCCGGCAAATCCAGAAATTAGACAAAGTCGCTATTGAACGCTGCGGTATCCCGTCGCTCGTCTTGATGGAGAACGCCGGCCGCGCCGTGGCTGAAGAGGTCCAAAAGTCCTTGCGCGGGAAAAAGAAGCCGCGTGTTTCCTGACTTCGTCACTTTTTTGAAAAAACGATTCTTTGCAAAGAGTCATCGTCGAGAAAATAAAAATTATAACCTTTAGTTGGGTGCCCCATTTTTAGGGCAAATTTGGAACATTTTTCCAATTTTATGCATGAATTC
>JACRHP010000040.1 GCA_016212005.1 Candidatus Omnitrophota bacterium
CGAGGTCATCCAGGACGCTTTGCGAAAAAATGTTCCTGTTTATCCCGAGATAACGATCCGTGAATTGGTCGCCAATGCCTTGATCCATCGTGATTTCACTGTTACCTCAACCAGTCCTATGGTTGAAATTTATTCCGACCGTATGGAGATCACCAGCCCTGGGGAACTGCTGCCGTCGGTCGGCATTGACAGGATCATCGATTCCGCCCCGGAATCCCGTAACGAGATCTTCGCCGGTCTCATGCGCCGGATGGGGATATGCGAAGAAAGAGGGAGCGGCATCGATAAGGCGCTTTTTGCCGTGGAGTTTTACGGTTTGCCGCCGATCGATTTTATCAATGGGCCGAACGTTTTTAAGGCGATCGTTTATCATCCGAAGAAATTCAAACAAATGTCCCAGAAAGAACGTCTAAATGCCTGTTATCAGCATTGCTGCCTGAAATGGGTTTCCAGAGATTTTATGACCAATACGTCGTTTCGAAAGCGTTTGGGGTTAAATGACGACCAGTATGTCGTGTCATGGCGGGTCATTGACTCATGCATCGCGGCGGGTTTGATCAAGTCGGCGGACATTAATAATAAAGCGCGTAAATACGCCAAATATATTCCATCCTGGGCATAAGCATCGCGCGCAAACCGGCGGAGGATTGGGTGAGGAATAATGAGAACATTGCGCAAAAGGAAATGAGGAAGCTAGTCCAATCGTACGAGGAGGATTTAAAATCGAGGGGCGGTTGAGGCAGGGGATCAAGACTCGGGGATTTTTAAAATAAAATGGAGTGCAGTTTAATTTAAGGGGGGTATTGATATGGGAGCAAAGGATTGGTTGATGGTTTTAGCTGTACTTTTTTCTCCATTCTTGGCAGTGTTTGCCCAAAGGAAGATTGATGAATTTCGAGAAAGAAGAGGGCAGAAACTTTGGATTTTTCGAACCCTAATGGCGACTAGAGGAAATAAGATTTCTTTAGATCATGTTCAAGCGCTTAACATGATTGACTTATTCTTTTCAAGAAAAGGGGTAGAAAAAGCAATTGTTGAAAAGTGGGATGAATATCTGGATCATTTAAATCAACCAATAAAGGATGATGATGTGAATTATCAGGTAAAATTGGAAGGCTGGACAGGTAAAGGAGATGATATTCTAGCCGACATGTTGCAATCAATGGGCAAAAGTCTCGGTTATGATTTTGATAAGGTAAGAATTCGTAAGGCAATTTATGTTCCCCGTGGACATGGAGATGTAGAGCTTGAAAATCGAGTTATCAGAAGGGGTATAGCTGAAATAGTAATAGGCAGAAGAGCTCTTCCAGTTAGTGTTTCTGAATCTGTTCAAACTGTTCAGGGGAAAGGCAATGTCTAGAAAGCAAAAGCTTGAACTCACTTGGATCGGGAAGGACAATCAGGAATATGATATTGCTAATATCGAGCCGAGGATATTGGAGGAGCGCAAGGATCTGTCGTATGGCGATCCGGATACGGAAAACATGATCATCCTCTCACCGGATAACAAAGAATTTGATGATATTGTTCTGGAAAATATACGAGAAGATGAGTTTCACGTGGTGGCGGAGTTTGTGACAATTTTATAAGATGGACACGCGGGCGTTTTTGAGTATACTTTATCCTTGTCTATGAACACCGAAACCTTCGAAATATCCCAGAATAAAGTCATCGTCAAGCTGCGGGAGCGCGTTTGCGAGACCCCGGGAGAGATCCTGGCCAGCCCGCTTTTCCGCGAGATATTGCAACGCGCCATCGACAAGCTTGTCAAGAGGAACTCCTTTCTTTTGGGCATTTTCGAGCGCCGTCCCGTCGCCGGCCAGGACATCGATCTTTTCATCAAGACCCTGGGATCCCTGGTCCATACGCCGACACGCTCTATTGAGAAGATCATCCCCGGCGGCCGGCAGTTTCTCAAAGACCCGGCCTTGTTCAACGAATTCATTGAATATGTTTACAATTACTGGCGCAGTTTTGACCGGTTCCTCATCGCCAATGACAACGGTCAGCACTGGGACCGGATGCCTTACCGGACGTTTCATGCGACGGTCGGGCAGCTGACGGGTTTGATCCGGGGGATGTACCGCGACATCCAGGAAAACGTCACCGGCATTCACCCGCGCATTTACCGGCAGGTGGCCGCCGGGGCCGAGGTGTCTTCCATCGCCGTGCTCAAAGAGGTTCCGTTCCCCGCGCCGGTTTATAAAAAACTCAACGCGGTGCCCGTCATCCGCCAGATCCTGATCTATCCGCCTTTGATCCTCAATCCGCCGATGAACAAACGTACGGGCAAATTCGAGAGAGTGCAGAAAAATCCTCTGGAACTTTTTGATCTGAAGGCCAATGAATGGCTGTGTTATCCGGCGAAAGTCGGGTCGTTGATCATTTTGATCTATTTCCATAACCGTTTTGCCGAGCTGGGGCATTCGCTGTGCAACCTTTTTGAAATGGCTGAAGACGAGGACCTGGCCCGCAAGCCCGACGCGGTGTACGCCTTCGGCGTCCCGGACGGTATCCTGAACGAATTCGGGTCTTTCCCGACCGTATTTTACGACGATGAAAAAAACGGGATCCTGGTGGGCGCGATCCCGGGCCGCGACGAATTCGGTTACTTCGGTTACTTGAAGAAAATGGCTTTGACGTTGCACAATATCATCATGATGAAAAGAAAGAAGCTTCCTTTTCACGGCGCCTTTGTCCGGGTCCGCCTTAAAGGAGGAGAGGATAAGACGATCCTTTTTATCGGGGATACGGGGGCGGGCAAATCCGAAACGCTGGAAGCTTTGCGTGATCTTGGAGAGACGAGCATCCAGGATTTGGTCGTCATTGCCGATGACATGGGATCGCTGGAAATGACGCGCGCCGGGATCATCGGCTACGGCACGGAAACCGGGGCGTTTTTGCGGCTCGACGATCTGCCGCCGGGCTACGCTTTGGGACAGATCGACCGCGCCATCATCATGAGTCCCAACCAGGTCAACGCCCGGATCATCCTGCCGGTGACGACGTTCCAGAACGTGATCAAGGGCCATCCGGTCAATTTTATTTTGTACGCCAACAATTATGAGGATATCGACGAAGATCATCCTCTTGTTGAATTTTTTGCGACCCCGGATCAGGCCTTGAGCGTTTTTCGCGAGGGAACCGTCATGAGCAAGGGGACAACCACCACGACCGGCATCGTTCATACGTATTTCGCGAACGTTTTCGGACCGGTCCAATACAAGGACCTCCATGAAGTCCTCGCGCGTAAATTTTTTTACGCTTTTTTTAAGCACGATATCCCCGTTGGGCAGATCCGCACGCGCCTGGGGCTGGCCGGATGGGAGCGACAGGGCCCTCACGAAGCATCTCAAGAATTATTGAAAATTATTCAGCAGAGTTCGCGCTGATCTTTCAAATTTATATAACTTAACGCCCCCTTAGCTTAATGGATAAAGCACGAGCCTCCGGAGCTTGGGATGGAAGTTCGATTCTTCCAGGGGGCACCATCCACCAGCGGCTCCATAAGTTATGCGAACTTCCTTGACGCGCCTTCCAAACATTTTATAATGATACTGCATTGACTTTTTCCAGAAACTTCCGGGCCCTGTTCCCGTTGGGGAGCGATTGGATGAGAGCGGCATGGACCTGACGACTTATTATATGGGGTTGAGGTTGAAGAATCCGCTGGTTGTTTCAGCCTCGCCCTTGTCCCACCACATAGAGAATTACCCCAGGATGGAAGCCGCCGGCATCGCGGCGATCGTCACCAGTTCCATTTTTCAGGAATATATCGAGCAGGAGAATTTTTTTGACCCCGACCAGTTTTCCGTCCTGGGCGCCGACAAACTCGCCGAATCCATGGTTTTTTCCACCGAAAAGAGCGGCTACCCCCTGGGCCCAAGGGAATATCTGGAGCATATCCGTCTGGCCAAAAAGAGCGTTGAGATCCCGGTGATCGCCAGCCTCAACGGCCGGACCGCGGAAAGCTGGGTCAGCTACGCCAAACGCGTCGAGGAAGCCGGCGCTGACGCCATCGAATTGAACATTTATTTTATCCCGACGGATACCGGGAAAACGGGCGGCCAGATCGAGGAGGTCTATATCGACCTTGTGCAGGGGGTCAGGGCTGCGGTGAAGATCCCTTTGGCCGTGAAGGTGGGGCCTTATTTCAGCAATATGGCGAATATGGCCAAGCGCTTCGAGCAGGCCGGCGCCAACGCCCTGGTTTTATTCAACCGGTTTTATCAGCCCGATATCGATGTGGCGACAATGACGGTCGTGCCGAATTTGATGTTGAGCACGGCGTACGATGCGCGGCTGTCGTTACGGTGGATCGCGATCCTCCACGGAAAATTAAAAATGAGTCTGGCCGCCACCAGCGGTATCCACCACGCGCAGGACGTCATCAAGCTGCTCCTGGCCGGCGCCGACGCGACCATGCTTTGTTCGGTCCTCCTTAAGGAGGGGATAGAGCACGCGGCCGTGATCCTCAAGGGCGTGTACCAATGGATGCAGGACAACGGCTACAAATCGGTCGATCAGATCAAGGGCAAGCTAAGCCAGAAATCATGCGGCAGTCCGTCCGTTTTCGAACGGGTCAATTATATGAAGATGCTTAAAAGTTTTCCGGGATAACCAGTGAGGGAAATTCCTCCCCAAGGGAGCCTAACGGCAACAAAGGAGCGCAAGTGAATCCGGCCAAGACAATTTTAGTTGTTGACGATGAGCAGGAAGTCCTGGATTTTTTGGAGAAGAAACTTCCCGAACAGGGCTATAACGTGTTACGCGCGGCAACGGCCATGGAGGCGATCCGGGAGGCCAGGAAGAACTTGCCGCAGCTGATCCTTATGGATATCGTGCTGCCGGATATGGAAGGGGCCGAGGCGGTGCGGTTGCTGGCCGAGGCTCCGCCGACACAGGACATCCCCGTGATCTTTCTTTCCGGCATCCTCTCCAAGGACGACATGACGGACCTGGAGCTCAATGTCGGCGGCCGGCTTTACAAAGCTGTCAGCAAACCTTTTGCCTTCGAAGACCTCTTGAGGGAAATCAAAAAAACGATTGGTTGACGCAGAACACTCTCACTGGAAGTTAAAGCGCTATGGAACACCTGGAATTGAATCTGCACCCCGCCCTCGTACATTTTCCCATCGCTTTATTTGTCAGCGCTTTCTTGATGGAAGGCGCGTCGTTGTTATGGCGAAAGGACGCCTTTGACCGGACGGCCTTCCATCTCTATGTGCTGGCCGTCGTGATGACGCCCCTGGCGGCGGGGACCGGCCTTTGGGAGGCGTACGAGGAACATCTGCATCATCCCGCCGTGTATCTGCACAGGAATCTGGCGCTCGCGGCGATGGCCATTGCGCTGGCGTCCGTGCCGCTGTTGTGGACCATGCGCGAACGTAATAACCGGTATTTCAGGACATGGTTTATGGTATTTTTGTGTTCGATAGCCGTTCTGATCACGCTGGCCGGTTATAACGGCGGGCGGCTTGTCTATGAATACGGCATCGGCGTTGAATCCGAATTATAAATTTTAATAACCGGGTCCCGGACGAGGATGTGATCATGGAAAGAAAGACCAAAAAGAAAAAGGGCGGCATGTCCTTCGGGTTTAGCCAGGTCGACACTGAATTCATGTCGGTTTTCTCCCATGAATTGCGCACACCCCTGGCGATCCTCAAACAGCTGGTGATACTCCTTTATGACGAAACGCTCGGACCGGTCAACGACCGGCAGAGAGAGGCCCTGGTCAAAATGCGTCATAATGTCGACCGGGTCAAGGAGTGTATCGACAAACTGCTGGATATCGCGCGCATTGAGCGCAAGGGCTTCGAACTGCGCTACGCGCTGGTCAACCTCAACCAGCTTTTGCTGGACACGAAAGATTATTTCACGCAACAGGCCGATGAGAAGAAAATGACCATCAGTTATCATCTGCCCCATGAGGAGGTGAACGTCTTTGTCGACGCACAGCGGATCCAGCAGGTCGTTTCGAACCTTGTCGGCAACGCCATCAAATTCACCGAATCCGGCGGCCGGATACGCGTTGAGCTCGCTATTCTGGAAGACAAGCTGCGCGTCGGCATCGTCGACACGGGCCTGGGGATCGCTGAAGCCGACTTGCCGAAGGTTTTCGAGAAGTTCATCCAGGTGACCCGCCGCCAGGACCTGGAGCAAAAGGGGGTCGGCCTTGGACTCGCCATCGCCAAGGAGCTGGTGGAGCGCCACGGCGGCGAGGTCTGGGTCGAATCGCAGTTGGGGGTCGGCAGCCGGTTCTATTTTACCCTGCCGCGGTTCTATACGGCAGATCTGTTGACCGACAACCTTAAGAAAAATATCAATGAGCTTTTGGCGCAGAAGAAGACCGTCCATCTGATCAATCTTCTGATCGTCAATTACGAGCAGTTCAGGCGCAGGGTGAGCGCCCGGCCGCAAAAGATTACCGAGAACCTCAAGACGATCATCGACGCGGCCTTCCGGGAATTTTTTAAGGGAGGCGGCAAAAAACGGCATATCTTTATAATGGATACGCGGGAAGGCCGCTACAGCCTTCTTTTCCAGGGGAGCACCGGGGAAAGGATCGAGGAGTTTTGCGCGCTCCTGAGCGAAAAGATCAAGTCCTATTTCGTGGCGAAAAAAATTGAAAATGTCTTTATCGCCCTGGGGATTGTTTCTTATCCTGAAGGTGAGGCCGCCAGGGAGGTGGCTTCATCTGCCAACTTGAAGATCAAGGAAATTTATATCGGCGCGGAGATGCGCCAGCATAAAAGGATTTTATATAAAACGGGTCTTCAGATCATCATCGACGGCAACGTCAAGGAATTGTGTCAGACGGCGGACCTTTCTAAAGGCGGGCTTTGTTTCATCAGCCATAATTCGTGGGAGATCGATACAAAAATCCGGGTGAGGTTCCATCTGCTCAAGAAAAAAGCGGCCATCGAAACGGAAGGCCGGGTCGCGTGGGTCGTCCGCATGGCGTCTTCCGCCCAGGACCCCATATCGCGTTACAGGATCGGGCTGGAGTTCACCGGATTACCCGATAAAGATCGCCAGCTTCTGGAGAAAGAACTGAAATTGTATTATGAATAAGAAGAAGATACTCCTTGTCGATGACGAAGAAGACATGCTCTACGCGGTCAGGCTGCAGTTGGAGGCCGGCGGGTTCGACGTGTTGACGGCTTGCGACGGGCAGGAAGGCCTTAACCTCGCGCGCCGGGAGAACCCGGACCTCATTATCCTCGACGTGATGCTCCCCAAAGTGGACGGCTACAAAGTCTGCCGCATGCTGAAATTCGACCGCAAATATAACACTATCCCGATCATCATGTTCACCGCCCGCGTCCAGGAGGGCGACCAGCAGACCGGCTATGAGGTGGGCGCGGATGCCTATATGGCCAAACCTTTCGAGCCCCGGAAACTGCTGGACAAAATTAACGAATTGCTCAAACAGAAACAGTCCCTGTCGTAACGGCTAACCGGCACATGGAAAATAAAAAGATCGTCAGACGCCAGCGGGAACTTGTCGACCTTCTCCTCGCGCAGAAGTTGATCACCGCGGATATGGTGGAAAAAGCGAGGGAGGAGACGACCCGCACGGGCATGACGATGGATCGCGCCCTGGAGAAGCTGGGCTTTATTACGGCCGAGGATATTGTCAAGACCCAGGCGCAGGCGTTGGGTATCCCGTATATGGACCTTTCGGACTATATCGTGGACAAGGCCATCGTCCAGCTCTTGCCCGAGTCCGTTGTCCGCAAGTATAATGCCGTCCCGCTTTTCAAGATCGGCCAGACGCTGACCGTCGGCATGCTGGACCCGCAGGATATCGTCGCCATCGACCAGATCCGGCGCGTGAGCAAGATCGAACTGATCGAACCGGTCCTTGTTTCCGAGCGGGGGGTCCAGAGGATCGTGGAGGCCTGTTACGGGACGACGAAATCCGTCGACGATATCATCCAGGCGATGGGCCAGGCGCGGCCGGCCGGCGCGGCCATGGGGTTGACCGCGGCGGCGACCGACGAGGCGCCGATCATCAAGCTGGTCAATACCATTATCGCGCAGGGCCTGCGCGACCGGGCGTCCGATATCCACATGGAACCGGAGGAAGAGACCATGCGGGTGCGTTTTCGTATCGACGGTCTTTTGCGGGAAGCCATCGTCCTTCCCAGGAAATTGCAGGGGCCGGTCACCTCCCGCGTTAAGATCCTCGCGAAGCTGGATATCGCCGAAAACCGCAGGCCCCAGGACGGACGCATCCGGCTGAAGATCGAGGACCGCGTCCTCGATATCCGCGTTTCCACGTTCCCTACCATGCACGGCGAGAATGTGGTCATGCGGCTTCTGGACAAAAGCAACGTCCTTTTCGGCCTTGAGGAAACGGGGTTCTCGGGCCAGGACCTGAAGGTCTTCAGGCAACTGATCCGCCGGCCCAACGGGATCATCCTGGTGACCGGACCGACGGGAAGCGGCAAAACCTCAAGCCTTTACTCGGCGCTGGCGACGATCAATTCCATCGAGAAAAATATCATCACCATCGAAGACCCCGTTGAATACGAGATCCCGCTCATCCGCCAGACCCAGGTGAACCCGGCGGCGGGCATCACCTTCGCCACGGGCTTGCGCAGCATCCTGCGCCAGGACCCGGACATCATCATGGTCGGTGAGATCCGCGACAAGGAGACCGTGGAGGTGGCCATCCAGGCGGCCTTGACGGGACACCTGGTTTTTTCCACCCTTCACACCAACGACGCGCCGTCGGCCTTGACAAGGCTGATCGATATCGGCGTCGAGCCGTTCCTCGTTTCAAGTACGGTGGCCGGCATCCTGGCCCAGCGTCTGGTGCGTCTTGTTTGCGACCAATGCCGGGAGGAATATGTCCCCGCAGGGGACGTCTTGAAAAGCATCAACGTCGAACCGGGGCGCAAATTTTACCGAGGCAAGGGATGCGTGAAATGCAAGCAGAGCGGGTACGCCGGACGTATGGGGATTTTTGAGTTTTTGGTCGTCGATGACCTCATTAAGCGTATGGTGGATGAACGCCGTTCGGCCGATGAGATCAGGAAAAAAGCCGTTGAGCAAGGCATGACGACGTTGCGCCAGGACGGCTTCATGAAGGCGCAAAAGGGGCTGACGAGCCTGGAAGAAGTTTTGCGCGTCACGGAAGAAGGTTAGAGAGGGCCATGAGCACTTACCATTATACCGCCCGGGATAAAAACGGCAAATTCCAGGAAGGGTTGATGACGGCGGATACGGAAAAAGCCGTGGCCGTCCAGCTGCAGCATCAGGGATATATCCCGGTGACCATTGAGCGCCGTGCCGCCGCCGGGCGCCTTAGACAATGGTGGGACCGCGGCCCAAAGATCAAAGCCTCTGATCTGAATATTTTTACCCGCCTTTTGTTCACGCTGCAGAAAGCGGGGCTTCCTCTTTTATCCAGCCTTAACGCGCTGGGGGCGCAGATCACCAATCAATCCCTGCAGGAGACGATCAAGGGTCTCGCGCGGGACATCGAATCCGGGGCCTCTTTGTCGGCCGCCCTGGAAAAGCATCCGGAGGTCTTCGACGACCTGTATGTCAGCATGGTGCGCTCCGGCGAGACCGCCGGCCGGCTGGCGGAGATCCTGGAACGGCTCGCCGTCCTGGGTGAACACGACGAGAAAGTCCGCTTGCGGGTCAAATCCGCCGTCAAGTATCCTGTTATTATCGTCTCGGGTATTATCCTCGGGTTTATTATCATGGTGACGCTGGTCATCCCGCGTTTTCAGACCGTTTACGGGCAGTTTATGCACGCCTTGCCGCTTCCCACCCGCGTTTTACTCGGGGTAAATTCGTTGGTCGTCCATTTCTGGTGGCTGATTGTCCTGTCGGTTATCCTGGGGGTTTATATCTTCCGGAATTTTACCAGCACGCGCGAGGGGCTGCGCTGGCTGGACCGGACGAAATTAACGTTGCCTTTTTTCGGGCCGCTGCTGTTGAAATTGAGCATGTCGCGGTTTTGCCGGGTCATGGCGACCCTTTTGCGCAGCGGTATCCCGATCCTCCACATCCTCGACCTTGTTTCGGATACGATCGGCAATGTCGTCGTGGCCGAAACCATAGAAAAGATCAAAAAAAGCGTCAATGAAGGGGGCGGGATGCTGGCCCCCATGCGCGAAAGCGGACTCTTCCCCGCCGTTGTCACCCAGATGGTCGCCGCCGGCGAGGAAACGGGCAAGCTGGACGACCTCCTGACGCACGTGGCCGATTATTACGATTCGGAGGTCGATTATACCCTGGATAATTTTATTTCCTTGATCGAACCCGTGCTCATTGTTGTTTTGGGCGGCGGTGTCCTGTTTATGGCCCTGGGAGTTTTTCTGCCGATGTGGAGCCTGATGGATATTTTTGACAAGTAGCATCCGGGGATTATGAGTATTAAGATTGAAGCATTAAAATTTTAGTTGACTATTGAGTCCCTAATTGGTAATAATGAATACCTAACTATAAGCAGGAGTAGCGGTTCCTGAAAATAAAAAAAGGAGGGGAACGTGGCACAATTAGTGTATCGTATCTGTCTGGCCGTGGCCTTGGCGGGAAGTGTTGCGGTGCGCGCTGGCGCGCAGGAGACCAAGGATCTCCAGGCGGCCTTCGGATCGGTCGTGAAAGCGTCAGCGTCAGAAGTCGTCATTTCCCAGTACAATAGCGAGCAGGAAACGGACCAGGAAGTGACTTACGCCGTGGACCCGCAGACGCATCTGGAAGGCGTCACCGCGGCCGGTGAATTCGTGGCCGGTGAAGAGGTCGAGATCCTTTACGAAGAAGTCGCCGGGACCAAGATGGCGAGGTTCATTTCCAGGGAATTATTGCCTGAAGAAGATATGCAGGCAGATGATATCGGCAACGCCGAGGACATGCCGGCCAACGCAACCAGCGAGGACCTTTAAAGACGGCATCAGCGTCAGTTCTTTAAAAACGGCTTCATTCTTGACCGGATGAAGCCGTTTTTATTAAAAGAGGAAAGAACTTGGGAAAAAATAACGCCTTTTTGCCTCTCATCGAGAAATATTTTGAGCGGGACCCCGTTGCTGCCGCGCACGTCCTGGAGGCGATGAGTTCCAGTGACGCCGTTGAGGTCTTGAAGACGATCCCCCTTTCCATGACGGCGCAGGCCCTGCGGCATGTCAACGACGCCTTCGCCGCCGTTTTGCTCCAGAAAATGCCACGTGCTTTGTTTGTGCGTATCGCCAACACCCTTGAGGTGCGCCAGGCGGCCAACATTTTTTTGCAGTTCCCCGAGGACCTGCGCCGGGAATTCCTTGAGCTTCTCGAGGAGAAGAAAAAACGCCAGGTCCAGGACCTGTTGATCTACCCGCGCGACAGCGCCGGGCAGATCATGACGGTGGATTTCGTGGCCTTCCACGGCGACCTGAAGGTCAAGGAGGCCATCCAGAAGATCCGCTACCTGGCCCAGCACGATTCCAAGGCCTCTTATATTTATGTCATCGACAAGGAAGGGCGCCTGATCGGCATCCTGCGGATGAGGGACCTTTTGCTCACCGACGGTAATACGCTTTTGGAGTCGATCATGCACCGGGACGTTTTCAGCGTCGACTGTTTCATGGATCGCGAACACGTCGCCAACGAACTGTCGAAGCGTAATTATTTTGCCGTCCCCGTCGTGGACCATGAACATATCCTGCTGGGGGTCATCCGGGCCGAGCAGCTGATCGCCGACGTCCAGGAGGAGGCGGTCGAAGACATCCAGAAGATGTTCGGCGCCAGCGGCGACGAGCGGGCGTTCTCGCCGGTCACCTTTTCGCTGCGCACGCGGCTGCCGTGGCTGCACGTCAACCTGATGACGGCGTTTCTGGCGGCATGGGTGGTGTCGTTATTTGAGGATATCATCGCCAGGATCACGGTCCTGGCTGTTTTCTTGCCGGTCGTGGCCGGGCAGGGGGGCAATGCCGGGGCGCAGTCGCTGGCGGTCGTCATGCGCGGGATTGTGATGCGTGAGATCCCGCCGTCCAGGGGCAAACAGCTGATCTTGAAGGAAACGTTCATCGGTTTTATCAACGGGCTGGTGATCGGGGTCGTCACCGCCGCCATCGCGCTTCTGTGGCAAGGCAAGCCGTTTCTTGGCCTTGTGGTGGGGCTGGGTATGTTCGTTAATCTGACCATCGCGGGCTTTGCCGGCGCCCTTATCCCGTTGACGATGAAGGCCGTGGGCCTTGACCCGGCGCAGTGCTCCAACATTATCCTGACCACGGTCACCGATGTGATGGGTTTTTTGTCTTTCCTTGGCTTTGCCGTACTTTTCCGCGGTTATCTGATGTAATCCCGCCACCTGTAATCCCGTCCGCGAAAGCAATAAAAAAAGTTCCTTTGTCAACACTTAAACAGATGTTATACTTTTATCATCGTTAGAGGTTTTTCTGTTTTTGTCAAATTAACGTAACTTCATATGTTTCCATTCAAAAACAATCCGCAACGCAAAAGCCTGCCTGCCTCCAAGCAAGCAAGCAAGCAAGCAAGCACCCTGAAAATTCTTTAAGAACTCTGCGTGGCCTGCCCCGCCAACGGCGGGGCCAGAACATCATCGAATACATGATCCTGGTGGTTGGGGTCGTGACGGTGGTGGTCGTGGCGACGCGGCCGCAGGGATTTTTCACTCAAGGCGTGAACCAGGCGCTGAACCTGATGTTCAGCGGCGTGGACAAGATC
>JACRHP010000038.1 GCA_016212005.1 Candidatus Omnitrophota bacterium
GTCGATGAGGACCTCGTCGTCTTTCAATTTCCTGCGCAAAGGGGACACGCGGAAGGTGTCCAGTTTCAGGTCCGCGGGGCGCTTTAAGGGCGGCAGTGCCGACGGATCTTTTTCCGGTTCCCGGCGGATCTCGCGCACCAGTTGTCTGATCTCGACCGTGTTGAGGTCCTCTTTAAGGATGCGCTGTTCGAGGCGTTTGCGTGTCTTTTCATCCTTGACCGGCAAAAGCTCGATGTAGTCGGACCAGTCCAATTCAGTCGATATCGACTGAATTGGGTGAAGCAGAAAAAAACGGCGCATTTTAAGCAGATTACTCTCCGAGAATCCGGGGCCGTATTTCTTGGTCAAGACCTTGGAAACCTCCGGGATCAGTCTCTTGCCGTACGCGGCGCGCATTTCGCCGTTCTGCTCTTCGACCACGATGAGCCGCCCGGTTTGCCAGGCGAACTGCAGCTGCACCCGGCGGGCATCCTCGACAAAGCGGGAGATGTCATCAACAAGTTTACGGAACCTGGCTAAAGCGGGGACACTGGGCATTTCAGGTCATCCTTTCCTGCGGACAAAACCTAACAGCAGCGAATAATCATGGTTGTCCGCTTTTCTCAGCGCTTCCAGATACTTATCCCTCATCCGATCTTCGTCCTCCATATTCCCGACGTTCCAGGCGAAGGGTTTCTCCTTCAGGACCTCTTTTAAAAGCAGGTCCGTCATCAGGCGCGCGTGACGGCCGTTGCCGTTGGCGAACAAATGGATCCATACCAGTTTATGGTGGAAACGGACGGCGATCTCATCCGGTGAATACGTTTTGTGCCCGGTCCAATAGCGGACATCCAAGCCCTCCGTTTCATCCGGATCAAGCGGTGTGGCGCCCGGAGGATATTGAAAATCATGCGCCATCCTGCTCCCAGAAATCTTTAGGCGGATCGACAAGGATCTTCTCGACCATGTCGCTTAAGGCCCTTTTTTGTTCTTCAGCGGATAACGCTTGTTTTTCCAAACGCATCGTGCCCTCCAGCGTCTCGATCCTGCGCAAGGCGATCTTTTTCGCCTGTTCTCTGACCATCGCCTCCAGCGTGCCCTCGGTGCCCTCGGTGCCCTCGGTGCCCTCGGGCACAAACCCGTAAACAAACTTCATGCCCAAGGCTTTGGCGATCTTTTGCAAAGAGGATAATTTCAGATCACCGGATTTTTCCGCGCTTTCCAGGCGGGAAATACGCGACTGATCGATACCGGCCCTTTTTCCTAACTGCGAAGCGGACAGTCCCAGGGCTTCGCGGATGGCCTTGATCCATCCCTGGGCCGGCATGCCGGCCGCGGCAAAATCCCGCAAAAAAATCAGCTTTTTGTCCAGTTGTTCACGAATGACCTTTTTGTCCCAATAGCTCATATATATGCCTTTTGTAACATAGATATCATCATAATATATGCTGAATATAGCATATTATTAACATTTGTCAATGCTATTTATAGCATATTTTAGCTAGTTACCTCAAGGCGATCTTTGGGGCGGCCTGCCCTGAGCTCATCGAAGGGCTTGCCCTGAGCCCTTCGGCCTTGCTCAGGGCGAGTGGTGAGCCAAGTCGAACCACGAGCACGGTCGAGGGACTTCGCCTGCTTAGGCCGAGCTCATTTGGCAATAACCAATTTATTCTGTAAAAAATCAGAAAACTCCTCCATATTCTTTAGGTGGCAATCAATACCTCTGCCAAAAACATTTTCAAATCTACTTTTAACCTCTTCTTTCGGATCAACGACAATAAAATTTTCGAGCGAGGACCAAGGTATATTATCTCGTAAAAGCGAAGATAATTGCTGATCATTTTCTCGCAAAGAACACCCTACAATAAAAACTTGTGTTACATCTTTTAATTGCGTCGCTGCGATATTCCAAAGTGGCACTAACATATCATATTTCCTTTTTCGCCCCGGACCTACGATGAGTCTTTGAGTAAAAAATCTTAAATTCCCATTTTTATACGAGGCGCCGGGTTGCGCAGTGCGTAAGTGAGGATTTTCATACCAAGACGCTGGATTCACGAGATGCAATTTATTCTTGGCATTAATATCCCCATGTATTTTAGTATCTCCTCCTCTTTCTTCAACGACATCGGTACTGATGAACCAATTCAACGACCCGTGCAACTTAAGATAATAAAACTGATGGCTGTTCCTGACTCTAATTTCTTCCCATTTGTTTATATGATTTCGATAACAATAATCAAACGGCAGCGCATAGCCATTTATCCAATCCCAATTATGATTAATTAATGCCATGTCCATAATCAAATCGTAGTTAAGATTTATGATTAAATCGCCTGGTTTTAGATATTTTGCTATTGATTCGTGGTAAGGGCATTTCGGAGGATTGAATCCTCCTCCCCACGTAGTTCTATGCAATGCTTCTGCGATAAGTTCAATTACGATTCTTTTAAAATTACGGCATCGCATTCCTTCCCTGACATAGTCTGGCAGGCTGTGATGTAATTCTGTTTCATTCAATTTAGCGTCAAGACTGTCCAGCACCAGTTCAACGTCAGGGCTCCCCGACTCCAAAGCATCTTTCGCCCACCCAAATGTGTTAGAAAGAAAATCCAATAGCGACGTCACTTCCCTCTCATACTTACGAAAATAGCCAAACTCCGCGAATGTTTTAAAGAAATCTTTTAACAAAGGCGGCTTTATATTACGGTAAGAGTTAAACCCTGATCCGTGCGATGCACCAGCACCTAAAATAAAAACTCTTCGCTCTATTCCCGTCATACAGCAAAGCTCCCCATTATTTCAATCCATAACTCAGTCATTTTCCCTCTCATTCCACGTTGATGATTTTCATCACCTCGTCCCCGTAATGGTTGATGACCTTGACGGCGATCTTGCCGGTCCTGGGTTTGGGGAAGGGGCGGGAACGGGTGGAATAAAGCTCCTCCCACGCGCTTTCGCCGATGTCGGCCTTCAACGCTTTCTTAAGCTTTTCATAGGGCTTGTCGTCGCCGAGGAAATACGCGTGGGTCACGAAGAACGCTTCGCCGTTGTAGTTGGTGTCGATAAACCACGCGGCGATGTCGTGCTCCGGGTCACCTGACCCGCTGGAACGGATCTCGCTTTTCACCGGATCATACACATCCACGCCCATGATCTCGATGACCACGCCCTCTTTGGCTTGTTTGACCTTGATCTCCGGATCGCCGAAGGCCAAAAACAAATTGCCGGAACCGGTTTTCTTCAAGAGATCACCCATCGACAGGTCGGGGTTGATCTTGACTTTCATTACCTGCAACCCATTCACTTGAGACGGCTCGGAAAAGGCGGAGGCTTCGAAAGAAGTTGCCGCCACCACGAGAAGATCAGCAAATCTTTTAGCCACCTTCGCGGCGTCGCGGATAAAATCATCATCCACACTGCCGAATTCCGGGCCGATGGACACGGCCGCTTTCTTCAACCCGTCCTTCGTCTTATATTCACCGGAGGCCTGGACTTCCGGGCCGCCGGGTAAAATATCCAGGTTGGCAAATTCGACCCGCGCGCCTTTTTCGCCCGTCTGCACCCCGGCCTTAAGCAGGTTGGCAACGACGGTCTCCACAAAACGCTCGGATGAAACCATCTCCTGCGCGTCGGAAACGCGGTGCGGGGAAAGCGACTCCACCGTAAACGGCCCGGTGACGCGGACTTTGTCCTTGTCTTCAAAAGGCTGATCATACAGCACTTCGTCTTCCGGCTCCTCGTTATTGGCCAAAGATTTTAATGTGACGTGAGGAACTGTTTTGTATTCAAACCCGGCGCGGACATTGCTTTCTTCTTTAAGAAAATAATATGGATACCTGGCCGTCATAAGACGGGTCCGGGCCAAGGCCAGCGCCACACGCGAAGTGTCCGTCGTAATCCATCGGCGCCCCCACTGCTCAGCGACATAAGCAGTTGTACCGGAACCACAAGTCGGATCAAACACTAAATCCCCCGGGTCGGTAGTCATGAGAAGACCGCGTTGAATCGCTAACTCTGTCGTTTGTACAACATAACTTTTTCCTTGTACTGGAGATGTGTCATCCCAAAGATTATTAATTTTTGCATATGGAAAATCATCGTGATAATAAACGTAACTAATGCTTCCACCTTCGATTTCAAGTCGATTTTTATCCGCCAAGATTTTCATCTTATCTTCGGACGTAACCCAACAACCACCTTTTGGGGGAGCATAAACTTTATTTTTAAATTTAAATGAATATACATTTGTCTCAGAAAAAGAAGGGGCACGCTGCGAAACTAAACGATATACCTTCGATCCAGACGGCAGCGAGTCGAGGTTTGTTGATTCTCCCAAGGTCAATTTTCTTCTCGTCCCATTTGGCAACTCAACGCTAGTCCATCTCGAAGTCACTTTTGGTACTGATCGATTAAAGAGATGGTGAAATTTTGTCTGTTCCTTACTTTTCGCATACCAAAGTAAATAATCACACATTCCTTCGAGTAACACAGACCCCAACGGCATTAATTTCTTTCGAAACGGGATAATCTGACAAAAATTACCGCAACTAAATGTTTCATCCATCAAATTTCTCACCAAATGCACGTTTTCATCATTAATCTGCACAAAACATGATCCACTTTCTGTCAAAAGCTCGCGGGCGACAATAAGGCGGTCGCGAAGATACGAAAGATACGAATGGATGCCTAACTCCCACGTGTCCCGGAACGCCTTGATCTGTTCCGGCTGGCGGATCATGTCCTCGATCTTGTTGTCCTTCACGTCGCGCTTGCGGGTGCTCGTTTGCCAGTTGGAACCGAATTTGATGCCGTACGGCGGGTCAATGTAAATACACTGGACCTTGCCGCGCATGCCCTCTTTTTCAAGCAGGCTGTTCATCACCAAAAGCGAATCGCCAAGGATCATCCGATTCTGCCAATTATCCTCGTGCTTGTAAAATTCCACGGCCTTGTCAAACTGCTGCTGGGTGGTCTCGCCGAAAAGCGTGTACTGCGCTTCATCAAAGGCCCCCTGCTTCAAGCGCGCGATAATTGCCTCCGGAGAGATCTTCTCCTGCACGTAGACCGGCACGGTGGAAACGGCGAATTCGCTTCCCGCCTCTTTCTTGCCCGACCAGACAAGCTGGGGGTCCAGCGAGGGGTCGTAATCATACTTCTTCTTCACCGGCTGTTTATCCCGGTGGGAAAGTTTTACGGATTCTTCCTGGGTGGGGATATGCGCGCGCTTGTCTTTATGCTTATATGAGGTTACTGCTGCGGCTTCAATGGTACGGGATTTTATCTTCTTTTTGGGCATAAATAAAACGACCTTTCTAAATAAATACTTGCAATAAATACTTGCCTTGTCTTGGCAATACTTGCCTTGACAATACAATGTTTGCATAGTATATTCTTATCAGATTCGTAAGGGTGATCACTGCGTAGCGGGGGTCGCCCATTTTTATTTCGGCAGAATTATCAACCCGTATCCTCGATATTTTCCGCAATCGGCTTTCCTGAATTTACTTTTTATAACATCGTAATTAAGATAAACGTTTTTCCTGTTACAGAATTTTCGGCCAATAGGCGTGACTAAAGAATCCACCAATTGAAGGCCGGCCACATTCTCTTCCTTTTTACGTATAAAAAAACCTTCGATCCGATCGACGATATTTTTAGGCCTGAGAAAACTTGTTCCCCTGATCTTTAGGTCCAAAAAAGCCAGGTTTAGCTCATTATCCAGTTGTTGTCCCCGGCTCTCGGCGACAATAACGCCCCGCTCATTTTGTTTCTCAAGTAATTTAACAAATCTCTCTACCACGATCTCCAAAGACAATGTGTATGGATCGATCGCCAATGTTTTGTACTTTTCTTTATGTTTTTTCTTGTCGATAATACAACTCATCAGTATAAAATCGGTTCCAGCAATAATGCCATTCAATTGCTTATAAAAATTCTCCCTGAAAGACCTGCCAGACATCTGTTCAAAACCCTTTTGATTTCTTGTGTAATCCACATAATGTAAGATAATCCGGTCAGAGCCAAAAATTTCTTTTTTGAATTCTTGCATGCGATGGCTTAATATTGCGTCGTGCTCTTGCTGAGAAATAACACACCCTGCCAAAACAAACACGGGATATCCCGGATCGAGATAATTCAAATTATGATCGCCAGACTCATCCAAAAATAAAATTTTCATCGCTTTCCTTTAAATAAACCGGGCTCTTCGACAAACGCACGTATGAGATTTTGCGTCTCATGGATATCCTGAACTTCGAGGATACCCCATTGCCCGAACCGTCCGTCATTATTGACCGCCGGGACCCAGAATTCGCGGGCGGTCTTGACCTTCATTATCTTTTTATCATCTTTTTTGCCGGTGACTTCGATCAAAAGGTTAAGGATAGAACTGTCGGGTATTTCGATCTTTGCCAAAAAATCCGGCATATAATGCCGTGCCACACCTTGATGTTCATAGGGAATGGTAAACCCCAAGTTCTGATTCTTTACATAAGCAAGAACCTCATCCATTTGTTCGAGCTTCTTGGCGACGCCTTGTTCCCATTCCTCGGTATCAGCCACCACATAATTGACATGGCTCTTGACCGTTCCCTGGACCGGCCGCGTGGTGAGAAAATCGACATAACGGGTCGACCCAACAGTGTCATACGGCGCCAGGACCGGCAAAATCTTCTTCTCGCCTTGACCGGCAATGTTCTCGGTAATAATGGCCTGCTGGATCTTCGTAAGCGCGCCGGAAAAATATTCCCCAACGCTTAAATACCCTATGACCATGCGATCTTTAAGAACGACGCGTTTCTTTACGAATTCTTCGGCAATGCGCATTAATTGGGGCCCCAGCCAATACTTCTCCGACCCATCGGCATCCGTGTAATACTTTTTAAGAAGTCCTTGCGTGAGGCGCATGATAACCTCGCCCTCGCGGCGCTCTTTGATCTTCTCCAGCGTCTCCTTGATCCCTTCGCCAATAACCCCTTCCAAAACAACTTCTGTGGGCTCATTCTCAATAATTATTTTCGATTCTTCTGTAAAATGTGCTGCCAGTTTTGTTTCATTGAGCTCATATCGATATCCTTCGACACGAGGAAAAGTGATCTCATATTGTTCGCGTTCGGGCAAAGCGTGAACACGGTGGATGACTTTCGGCGGCTGGGGCGGGACATTGCCTTCAACCCTTAAGAAACTGAACGGAACGCCATATACTTCGGCATATTCGGGAGTCATCAACCCGGTTGCACTATCAACATTATAGTCAACGCGTCTTAACGCCCGCCCCACGACTTGCTCGCAAAGCAGCTGTGTCGAAAAGGCGCGGACGCCCAGAATATGCGTAACCGTATTCACGTCCCAGCCTTCCGTCAGCATCGAAACGCTCACGACACATTTAATACCTTCTCCCAGCTTGCCGGGCTTACCGACCGTATTCATAACTTCACGCAGCAGTTCTTCGTCTGAAGGATCGTCACGGCCGGGGAATCGGCGTCTATACTCCTTGTGATAATCCTGGATCTCTTTCTCAAATATTTTCTTAAAGGCGTCGTCGATTTTCTCACCGCTTTCAAGCTGGGCGCTGTCGATCAAAAGCGTATTGGGGCGGTCCAAAAACCGGGCGCCGTCTTCATTGCGGAATATCTCGAGGTTGCCTTTCTCGATCTTGATTTTCCCGCTTGGAGTTTCCCTTTCATATCCGGCGATCCAGCGGTATACAATCTCCGAAACCGTCGTATTATTACAGACCACGATCATGACCGGAGGCATCACATCAGGATTATGTCTCTTCTCTTGTTCATAGGTCTTATAATATTTTTCATAACTGCCATAAAGAGAAGTCAGGGCTTCCTCCAGTTTGGTCGGCAAGACAAAGGTGGATAAATTGTAATCCCCTGTTTTTAATCCCTTTTTGGGCAGATCTTCCCGGACATACAACCAAAGGTTGCGAAACTCGGGCTCATCATCGAGAGTAATCGTATCGGATTGGACCGGCAATCTGGGGATTTTAACAACTCCGCATTCCAGGGCATCAAGCAAAGAAAAATCATAGACTGCCCACGGGAAAAGGGTACCTTCCTGATAACCGGATCCGCGCAAGAAATATGGCGTGGCTGACAAATCAATAATCCCGTTAATCGACATTTTTTGCGCCAAAGCCTCCAAACCGCTGATCCAGACACGGGCTGCTTTGTTGTTTTCATCAGCCTCTTTACGATCCTCTCCCGACAACTTCTCCTCCGTCGGTTTTTCACGGTAACAATGGTGCGCTTCATCGTTAATGACCAGGATCCTTGATTTTTGAAGAACACTTTTGAATGCCCGATTTATCATGGCAGCCGGTGTTTCTTTGATCGTTTCCTCTTTAATAAATCCGGCTGCTTTCATAACCGAACCAACCTGGAAACGCGGGTTCTGCCGGAGCTCCAACTGATGATAATTGGTGATCAGCACCGTCGCCTGCTGAAGCTGCTCGAGATCATGATAAGACACAATATCCCGCTTTTTATAATAGTTGTTCGGATCGTTGGGACGAAGAACATTTAACCGGTCACGGATGGTTATACCCGGAGCTACGATCACAAAAGCATCGGTAAATCGGGTATCTTGCGGGTAGCGAATTTTATTCAGAGTGTTGTAGGCAATAATCATGGCCATAACCACTGTTTTCCCGGAGCCGGTAGCCATTTTTAATGCGATACGATACAAGCCGGGGTTTGCCTCCTGCCCTGTTTTTTTCAACTTATTGATGATCCAGCTTTCTCCGGATTTTTCTGCCACCTCGTTGATGTACATGAGTGTTTCCAACGCTTCGATCTGGCAGAAAAAAAGCTTGTTATCGCGGGCTCCATCTTTCCAATAGAAAAGCAAGTCGCGCGAGGTCTTTGTAAGGCCGGGATAATCCAGCATACCCCATTCACTGATTCTACCCCTGATCTTGTTAATAAATTCATTATCTTGCTGAAGTTCGCTTCCAAAAGCGCCCTCGGCGACATTCTGTTCGGCGCGTTTTTTCAAGCTTTTAGCCCGCGGCACAGGAATGTAGAAACTGCTGGGCCGACGGCATTCCAGCACTTCTTCAGTCAGGCCTCGCTCATCCGACTTAAAATGTCTTGCAGGTTCCTTATAGGGGGAATTGAGTATGGGAGAGTTCATAACTTATTTTAGTTCTTAATGATGTGTATTGTAACACCGCGCTTTTCTTGTGACAAACCCATTTTAGTTTCGGAATGGGAATTAACCACATAGTCGTTATGCTTTTATCAAAACAACCAGCAGTCCGACGAGGGCCAGGACAAAAGCGCCGATCAAAAACTGCGGGACGCGGTTTAACCGCAGCCGCGCCATGCACGATTCCACGACCCCGATGCCCACCGCCAATACGATCATCCCCGCTGTGAAGACGATCGTCTGTGTCATGGGCGACAAACCATGGAAGGGGACCAGGATATTGACAAACAGCCCCCCCAGGACAAACAATTTGATCGCGCTGCCGTATAAAATATAGGCGAGGTCCCAGCCGCTGTGGTCTAAGGCCATCACTTCATGGATCATCGTCAACTCAAGGTGCGTCGCGGGGTCGTCGACGGGGATACGCGCGTTCTCCGCCAGCAGGACCAGAAAGTAGCTCGCCCCCGTCAAAAGAAGGACCGGTCCGAACAACGGCCATGACGACAGGATGTTCCCTTCGATCATCCGCGATAACACAAGGCTTTTCGACAAGACGACCAGAACAATGAAATCCAGGAACAACACGACCTCCGCCAGGCAGGAAAAAGCCGCCTCCCGGCTGGCCCCCATCCCCTCAAAACTCGATCCCGTATCCAGCGCGGCGATGACCATGAAAAACCTGGCCAAGCCGTAAAGATAGGCGAAGAGGATGATGTCTCCCCAAAATTGCAACGGGGCCTTTAATCCCCCCAGAGGCATCAAAAGCGATGAGGCGAGGGCCGCCGCCATGCAAACAACGGGCGCGGCCTGGAAGATCCAGGTCGTGGTGGTGCTGTAAACGTTCCCCTTCCGGAACAATTTCCCGATGTCATAATACGGCTGGAACAAAGGCGGCCCCCATCGTCCCGTGAAAAACGCCTTTGTTTTCCCGATGATCCCCAACAGCAAGGGAGACAAGGCCATAACAATGATGATGTGGACCAGGACGCCGATTCCCATCGATTTCTCCCTTAAACCATCTTCCAGATCAACAATATTAAAAGAAAAGCAAAAATATAAAATAAGTACAACTGCGTATAACCGGATTGGATGATTTTTAGTCTCGCGGATACCGACTTGATCAACTCAAAGGCCGGACGGAAAATAAAATCTTCGGAGGCCTCCGTGACGCGCGAGGATATTTTGCCTTCAACGGGAAAATATCCTTTCGGTTTGTTCCCTTTGACCTGGTAACCCAGGACATTGCGAAAAATATCCAGCAGGGGTTGCGCGAACGACGCGGCGGTATACTGCATGCGGGCCGTGGGAACGGAATATCCGCAGCCCCAGGTCGGCGCTTTCGCAACGGGCAAAAACCGCATGGAGATCCTTTTAAACAAAGTCAGAACGGCCATGACTGCGATGACAACAAGCAATACCAGGACAACCGTCTTAAGAGGAGCGGCGATCATTTCTTCCGTCGCGGGCGAAATCGCGGAAGCGGTCATTGCCGCCGCGCCCCGCAGGGCGAAGGACACCATCATGGCGGGGAAGAGCCCGATCCAGACACAGATCCCTCCCAGCACGGCCATGGGGACGCGCATCAGCGCGGAATTTTCCTTGACGCGCGTAATATCTAGCGAACGGCTGTTCCCCAGGAAGACCGCGCCGAAGGCCTTCGCGAAACACGCCGCCGCCAGGCCGCCGATCAAGGCCAGGGAAATGATGGCCAGACTGCTCCAGACAACGGCATTCAGTTTGAACTGGAACATCCCTTCAAAGAGCGCCCGATAGACAAGCCATTCGCTGACAAAACCGTTAAAAAGCGGCAGGCCGCAGATCGCCAAAGACCCGGCCAAAAATAAATGCCCCGTCCACGGAAGTTTTTTGAGAAGTCCGCCCATCTGGTCGATCTCTCCCGTGCCCGTCGCGCGGATGAGCGACCCCGCGCTCAAGAACAAAAGTCCTTTAAACATGGCGTGGTTGAAAACATGCAAAAGCGCGCCGGCGTAGCCGATCAAAGCCGTGAACTCATTATGGACGATCTGTCCCCAGAGACCGATCCCCAGCCCCAGGGTGATGATCCCGATATTTTCAATGCTGTGGTAGGCGAGCAGTTTTTTGATCTCGTGCTGCCCCAGCGCGTAGAGAACGCCTCCCACCCCCGAGGTCATGCCGATCAAAAGCAGCACCACCGCGCACCATTCCGGAAAACCCTTGACGATCAAAATGACCCTCATCAAACCGTAAATCCCCATCTTGATCATGACCCCCGATAAAACAGCCGATACATGGCTCGGGGCCGCGGGATGGGCGTGCGGCAACCAGATATGCAGCGGGATGAACCCCGCCTTCACGCCGAACCCCAGAACAGCCAGGACGAAAAGCACCCCCGCCAGCGGCAACGGGAATGAGGCAAGCGCCATCTGGTCGAAATTCAGCGATCCGGTGTGGTGCCCCATCAAAAGGAACATGATCAACAAACAAAATGTCCCGGTATGCGTCGCGATCAAATTCAGGTATCCGGCTTTGCGGACGGCTTCCCTCTCGTCATAAAACACGATCAGGAAATACGAAGAGACGGTCATCAGCTCCCAGGCGACCAGGAACAAAACGGCATTTTTAGCCGTGACAATGAGCATCAGGGCGATCAACAGAAGATGATAAAGAGCGTAATGAACGCTGACATTTTTCTTCCCGTCATGTTTCAAATAATCGTATCCGTATATGCCCGCCCAGAGGAACAAAACGGCGATCGCCAGCAAAAAAAACGCGCCCAGGGGCTCCAGCCCCAGGCGAAATTCCCCCAGCGGCATTCTGAAATTCCATCGGTAGTCGCCGTGGATCCGGCCCGGGCGCAGGAGGACGCCGACGGCAGCGGCCGCGCCCAAACAGCATCCGGATATCAGCGTGCCAAGAAAGACAGCCCCGCTGACACGCCGTGACCGCGTCAGGAGGACCGATAACAAGGCGCCGGCGCACAGGATCACCAGGCTGGATAGAAAAAAACTCATGCCCCGCTGGCCTCCTTTCCGTTCTCCTCGGGGATCGCCGCGATCCCCTCCCCGCCGGGGAGCCTACTCGGGGATTCCAGGACACGGATCTCCGCCAGGATCTGTTCGCGGGACGCCTTACGATGCAAATATTCCTGCAACTTGGCGTTTTGCAAACAAAAAGCCAGGCGGCTTAAAATACCCAGGTGCTTTTTAACGGAGGGGCTCAAAATGGTAAAAACGATGAAGACCGGTTTTCCATCCAGGGCTTTGAAATCGACCGGCTTCTTCAAAAAACACAGGCTGATGGAGGGATGATCGACGTGCAAAACGACGGGATTACGCACATGGGGGATCGCGATGCCGTTTCCCAGGGCGGTGGGCATCATCTTCTCCCGGGCGACCAGCATCTGCCAGAGAGACGTCTTGTTCAGCCCCGGCGGCAGAGGCAAAACATCGACGATCGCCTTTAGAACTTCTTCTCTGGTCTCTCCAGGGGTATCATAATGGATGTCCCCGTCTTTTATGGCTTGATATAAAACGCTCGCGTTATGGTTCTCCCGGTCTCCCAGGGCCAGGACTTCGGGGGTCAGCCGGATCTTCTTTTTTAAGGCCCAATCCAGCAGTTCGATATAATTAAAACGGTATTGCTCATTGGCCCTGACGCAGGGCATGTTCTTTTTCTCGATCCAGCCGTTCACCGTTTCTTCGGGGACCGCGAAAACCCTGACGATATCGTTGACCGTCAGTTCCATTTCTGCTCGCTCTCTTTAAGGATCTGCCGGGCGCGGGCAAGGGCACGATCGATGGTCGGCTGGATATTGCTGTCTTCAAGATATTTGAGCAGCCCGGCCCGTTTGATCTTTTTCAGGGGTCTCGGCCGCGGCCCCGAGAGGATGATCCGCGTCCCGTCGTGTTTGGAAAAACTGAAAACATTTTCCAGGGCGCTCAACCCCGTGGCGTCGATGGTCGGGACATGCCGCATGCGCAGGATGAGCACTTCGGGCTTTTTCTCAAGCCCGCGGATGGTGTCCTTGAATTTATCGGCCGCGCCGAAGAAAAACGGCCCGTTGATCTCGAAAACCTCGACCCCTTCCGGGATGTCCTTTTGCGCGATACGGTTCTCGTCGACAATGTCTTCCTCGTCCGCCTCCTGGTCGGCCAAAGAGTCCGTGATGTATCCCACCTCGGTCGCTTCGGCCATCCGTCTCATGAATAAAAGCGCGGCCAGGACGACGCCGAATTTGATCGCCACGGTCAGATCGACGAACACCGTCAACAAAAATGTCGTCAACAACACAACGACATCGCTTTTCGGAGTTCGAAATATTTTAACGACCAAGTGCCATTCGCTCATGTTATAAGCCACGCTGATCAGGATGCCGGCCAGGGCCGCCATAGGGATAAGCGACGCCCACGGCCCAAAGAAGATCAATATCAGCAGCAACGTCACGGCATGGATAATGCCCGCGAATGGGGTGCGTCCGCCGTTTTTGATATTGGTCGCTGTTCTGGCGATGGCCCCGGTCGCCGGGATCCCGCCCATAACAGGCGAGGCGATGTTGGCCACACCTTGCGCGATAAGCTCCATATTAGAACGGTGCCGGTTGCCCGTCATGCCGTCGGCCACGACCGCGGAAAGCAGGGATTCGATCCCGGCCAGCACCGCGATGGTGAGGGCGGGCGAGCTCATTTGGGTGATGAGTTCAAAATTGATATTCGGCAAATGCGGCATCGGTAAAGTATTGGGGACGCCTCCAAAACGGCTGCCGATCGTTTCCACGGGCAGATGGAATATCCGGACCAGCAACGTTGTCAGAACGATCGCGACAAAAGACCCCGGGACCCGGCGCGTGACCCTCGGCCAGTAAATAATAATGAACAACGTCAAAAGGCCTATGAAAAGAGCGTGAAGATCGAGCGTATTGATGTGTTCGCCGTAATACCGGACCTTCTCGATAAATTCCGCCGGGACCGTTCCGCCCGTCAACCCCAGGAAATCCCGGATCTGGGCCGCGAAGATGATCAACGCGATCCCCGCGGTAAACCCTACCGTAACGGGGTAAGGGATATATTTAATGATATCACCGAAGCGGGCCAACCCCATGAAAATAAGCAAAAATCCCGCCATGAGCGTGGCCGTCGCCAGGCCGTCATAGCCGTATTTTTGCATGATGCCGTAGACAATGACGATAAAGGCACCCGTCGGCCCGCCGATCTGGACGCGGCTGCCGCTTAAAACAGAAATGATGAACCCCGCGACCACGGCGGTGTACAAACCCTGTTCGGGTTTGACCCCCGAAGCGATGGCAAAGGCGATCGCCAGCGGCAAGGCCACGATCCCGACGATGATCCCGGCGATCAGGTCAGGGATAAATTTCTTTACCGAATACCCTTCCTTCAATACCGTTATCAATTTTGGTTTGAGTTTATTGCGGCCCATCAGAGGTCCTCACTTATCGATAAAAAATTAAAAAAGTAAATATCCCCGCCAGATATCCGGCCAGCGCGGGAAAAGAGATCCTTTTAAAATACCAGCTAAAACTTATTTTCTCCATCCCCATGACCACCACCCCGGCCGCGGAACCGATGATCAACATGCTCCCTCCTGTCCCCACGCAATAAGCGGCCATTTCCCACAATTTGCTGTCAACGGGATATCTCGACAAATCGTACATCCCCATCAACGCCGCTGTGAGCGGCACATTGTCGATGATTGAGGAAACGACCCCCATGGTGGACACAATAATCTCTTTACTGCCGATATATTGGTCCATCCATAACGTCAAACGATCCAATATCCCCGCCGCCTGGAGAGCCGCGACCGCCAAAAGGATCCCCAAAAAGAACAGAACGCTGGAAATATCCACTCTGGTTAAAATGTGCGGGACTCTCAAGAAATGCCGTTCCTGATGGATCAGGTCCGTCAAACCCCACATGAGGCTCAAGCCCAACATGATGCCCATATAAGGAGGCAGTCCTGTGAAAGCCCTTAGGACCGGGACCAGGATAAGGGCCCCGACCCCCATCGAAAATACTCTCTTCGCGCCATAAGCCATGGAATTGTCTTCCGATGGCCGTGTTGTTGCCGGAAGGCCGCCTTTAACGGAAAAAGACAATAATACCAACGGGACAACCATGGAAATCAAACTGGGCAGTAAAAGCTGTGTCATAATTTTGCCGGATGTGACTCTCCCTCCTATCCACAACATGGTTGTCGTCACATCGCCTATGGGAGTCCACGCGCCGCCGGCGTTGGCCGCGATGATAATCATGCCGGCAAAGATCATGCGCTCTTTAGGATCATCCAAAAATCTTCGCAGGAGCGTCACCATAATAATAGAAGTCGTCAGATTATCCAACACCGAGGATATAAAGAACGTGGCCAGGGAAATCAACCAAAGCAATACCCGTTTGCTGTCCGTGCGGATGAAATCCGTGATAATATTAAATCCCTTATGGGAGTCCACCAATTCAACGATCGTCATGGCCCCGAGCAAAAAAACCATGATCTGGGCAATATCCGCCAAATGCTCATTCATATGAAGCATAACGGCTTCGTCATGAGGGAACACGCGCATAAAATTCAAGGCCCAGGACAAGACGGCAACCAAAAGCGCCGGGGCCGCTTTATTGACACCGGTCTTATGTTCCAGCATGATAACCAGATATCCCGCGACAAAAATAAAAATAATCAGCCCGCTAAACATTTTACCGACCTTCCCCTGAGGAATGAAACGGGACTAAAAGCTGGTTGGATTTGCTGCGAAGATTTAAAGCTTCCTCCCCTCGGAGGGAGCCTACCGGCCGTCGCTCAAAGACCCCTTGCGCGCGACTTTGGTCTTGTAAGCCGCTTCCTGGACCGCCGCCGCCACCGCCGCGACGACCCTTTTATCAAAAATGCTCGGTATAATGTATTCCTCGTTGACCTGGTTGTCGGAAACAAGGTCCGCCAAAGCGTCGCTGGCGGCCAGCTTCATTTCTTCGTTGATCTCTTTGGCCCGGACATTCAAAGCCCCCCGGAAAATCCCCGGGAAGGCCAGGGCATTATTGATCTGGTTGGGGAAATCCGAGCGTCCGGTCGCGAAAACCTTGCAGACTTTTAAGGCCTCGTAAGGATCGACCTCGGGGTCCGGGTTCGCCAGGGCGAAGACGATCCGGTCTTTGTTCATCTTTTTAAGATCGCTACCGGACAAAATATTACCCGCCGAAACGCCGATAAAGACATCCGCTCCGTGCAAAGCCTCCCTTAAGGTCATGCGCGGATTATTGGCATCAATGCAAGAGAACAGATCCTTCCTGGCCTCCTGCAGATTTTTGTCATCAACGACCAAAACAACACCCTTGCGGTTACAAGCCAGCAAATGCCGCACGCCGGCGGCCAAAAGGATCCGGGAACAAGCCGCCCCCGCCGCGCCCACGCCGTTGACCACCACCCGGATATCCTTGATGTCTTTTTTTACGATCTTCAGGGCATTTTTAAGCGCCGCCAGCAAAACAACCGCCGTCCCGTGCTGGTCATCATGCATGACCGGGATGTTCAAAATTTTCTTGAGCTTCGATTCGATTTCAAAACAACGCGGGGCGCTGATGTCCTCCAGGTTGATCCCTCCGAATACCGGCGCGATATTCTTCACTGTCTCCACGATCTCGTCGACGTCCTGGGTGGCCAGACAGATCGGCCAAGCGTCGATATCGGCAAACTCTTTAAAAAGCATGGCCTTGCCTTCCATGACCGGCAGGGCCGCTTCCGGACCCAGGTTCCCCAGTCCCAGGATGGCAGATCCGTCGGTCACGACGGCAACACTGTTACTTTTGATCGTCAACGTGTTCACCTTGTTTGGTTCCTGCGCGATGGCTTGGCAAACTTTAGCCACCCCGGGAGTGTAGGCCATGGAAAGCTGATTTCTTGTTTTTAGAGGGACCTTGTTCTGGACATGGATCTTGCCGCCCAAATGCAGAAGAAAGACGGGATCGGAGAACGAGACCACCTTGACATTCTCCAGCTTGTTCAAGACGTCTATAATCCGCTGGCCGTGTTCGTCGCCGGCGACATCAAAGGTGACGTCGCGGATAACTTTATCCGGCATGGCCTCGACGATATCCACCGCCCCCAAGTTGGCGTTTTCATCGGCGATGACTTTAACTACCTGGGCAAAAACACCCGGCTTGTTCATCAGTTCCAGACGAACTGTTAATTTATTCGCCGAGGAAGAATTTAATTTATTCATTGGTTAGCCCCCATCAAGAGACACTCCCTTCTGCTAAAGGGGAGCGTTTTTACTTTTTCCCGGTTCCGACCCGGACCCCCGGCCAAGGCGGCGGCCCTTCTGGTGCCGGAATAAAAACGGCACTGCCCAATACCGTCTATGGTTACAATTCTTTTATAAAATATCTGCTATGCCGGCGAGATTAGTTATTGGTTAGGGAAGCAGATGATCCCTTCTCACCAAATACGATGAGATTCACCCGTGCCCCGCAGAATCCCCAAGGGAGATTTTCACGGGGCGAGGAAGATTTCCCGCTTTTCTGGAGGAACAGAAATTAGGCGTACGGTATGCTGACCTCTCAAAAACCCTCTATTTCCCAGGCCATTAAATGATATGATCATTTATAACAAAAGGCCGTCACTTTTGCAATGCATTTATTGTTGATACTTCACCGAACAGCCGTACGATTTGGTCGCCGGGACACTGACCGGCTTCCCGGACATCGCCTCATCCAGCGCGGCGCCGACGTAATTTTTAGCTTTAGCGACGTCATCGGGGTTCGGGCTGCGGATATCGTCGATCGCGCCCTGGTAGATCAAAATGCCCCGCGGGTCAATGACAAACATGTGCGGCGTTGTCTGGGCGCCGTACAGTTTCCCTGCCTGCCCCGCCGGGTCCAAAAGGACCGCCAGCCAAATCACGCCCTTTTGAGTATACGCCCTCTGCAAGTTCTGCATATTGCCGCTTGAATAATGCTTGCGGACAAACGGGCAATCGTAATTAAGCCATTCCAGGACAACGTATTTGCCCTTGAACTGCGCCAGGGAAACCTGGTTACCGTTACTGTCGGCAAGCGTGAAATCCGGCGCCGCTTTACCGTTTTCGACCTGGGCAAAAGCGCCTTGAGCCCACCCCGATACCAATGCTAATGTAATGCAAAAAACCATTATTTTTCTGAACATATTTCTATCTCCTGCTTTTGAATTGGACCATTTCATCCAACGCCTTCAAGACGCTATCGGGAGTGATAATCTCCGGCAAGACCTTGACCGTCCCTGCCGGATCGCCATAGTAAAGGACATATAAAGGGATACTGTTCTTGCCGAACTCCGCCAACGCGGCGCTGATCCGGGCGTCGAAGCGCGTCCAGTCGGCCTTGACCGTGGCAATCCCCAGCTCCCTGAATTTCGCAACGACCCTTTCATTACGCAGCGTGATGCGCTCGTTGACCTGGCAGTTGATGCAC
>JACRHP010000041.1 GCA_016212005.1 Candidatus Omnitrophota bacterium
TCGTCGACATTCGTATTTATATCCTTGGCCAGGACTTCTATGAACTGCGATTCTGGTCCAACGGCAAACTTATCAAGGTCATTCGCCAAAAAATTGAAGGCTTTTTACCTGTCCACTTTTAATTCAAAAGGTGTCCACTTTAAAAAAGTTGGTAACACATCGCCACTCAGGGAGTTAATTGCCCGTTTTCGTCAAAATAAAAGGCGGCGCGCAGGGTGCCGTCCGGGTTGTAAGATCTTTGATAACCCACCTTGTCGCTTTGCGTAAAATGCCATTCGTATTTCACAACGCCATCCCTGTAATAAACTTTTCCATCTCCCGCCTCCTTGCCGGCCATGTTGGTCCGGGCGCCTTCATAATTGATCTCAATCCGCAGAGCCCCATTGTTGTAATATTCTTTTTTCCGTAACAATGCTCCGTTCTGATAATACGCGTCGACGTTTAGCTGGCCGCTGGAGAAGTAGGTAAGGGAGGGGCCGTTTTTTTGGCCATCCTTGTAATACTCGACCCCGCGGGTTGCTTTGGATTCATCAATGAAATCCACCTTCCCCTGCGCGATCTGGCCGTCAGAGTCGAGGACTGTGCCGTTCACGATCTTTTGCCGGGCGATTTCTTCGCCGTCCAGATAAAAAACACTTTCCATATAATCCCGGCCCGGTGACAGCCGGTCTTTACGCAGGACTTTTTGTCCGTGTTTTCGATAGAGCGCGTTCGGTTGGGGCGCCTCCTTTGCAGTGACAGGTGCCGGCGGCGCCATGGCAACGGCGGTTGGCGCGGGATGTCGCGTGATTTCCTGTACACTCTTTTGCAGCCACTGGTTCGTCATCACCATGGCCGCGAAGCCACCAATAACAAGTAAAGCTATAATTTTTGCCATGAAACGATTTTCATAACCCAGCTGGCGTTCTGGCCGATCAGTCCGGCCGGGAGGTGATTGATGACGTCGGGGACTTGATAAACCGAGGGGACGTTTGTTCCCATGTCGAAATAGTTCGCGACAATGGTCCCAACGATATCGGTCTGCTTTTCCGCCTTGACCGTATTTTCAGCATAAAATAAACCCATGACGTCAATATTGGCTTCATCGAACCCAATTGTGTTGGGCGTCATGATGCCGAGGATGTTGGTGGGGAAAGAGCTGTTCCCGTTGGTGACTAAATCGGTGTTAATCTGGACACTGCCTTCGGCGAGGATGGAGCCGCTTCCGGTATAGGTGATGGTTTTGTTGGATCCGGCCTTATTCATATTCAAGCTGCCATTGTTGTCCAGATAGACGATGCCCGAAATGGTCAGGCTTCCTCCGGACTTGGCGATACTTCCTTTGGCGCTGGAAAAGGAAAAATCCGTTGAACTGGCCGGCGTTATGCCTGCCAGCTTGGCAAGGTCCGCGGCGCTGCTGATGACCAAGGCGTTAGCCTCGAGATATGCTTTATAGGTGCTGTAGCCGCCGTAAGGGTCTGACAAGCTCGGGAACGACACCGTATCCCCCAGATCATAGGCGTTGCTTGAGCCGTTGTCGGAATGGACATTCGCCGTCCCTTGAGTTCCGCCGTATCCGTCGGTTACATAGGCGGCATCAATGGTTTCCTTGTAGGCGTTGCCCGCGGCATCCGCCTCGCCGGCCGTTGCCGAACCACTTAATCCGACGATCCCGCGTTTGACTCTTAGCGCGGCATTAAGGGTTTCCACGGTCTCACCGTTGACCGTGGTTGTGGGAAGCGCGGGGATTTTCACTTTGAGAGCGGCCGCCAGATCCTTATAGTTGTTGCCGATGATCTCGGCTGTTCCGCCCAGATCAACCACCAGGTCGCTGCTTTGCAGACCCGTACCCAGGATATGCACCGATCCGCGGATATTCACATTGCCGTTGACCATGGCGCCGGCGGCGCCCGCGCCGGCAAATATGGCGTTGTTCCAGGGAGAGATGCTGACAATTTTGGCGTAAACTTCAATGGTCTGCTGGACATCCCCGAGGGTTCCGGTGGAGCGGATCCAGATAGCGTCGTTTATACCGCTGACATTTTTTAATTGCACGGCATAGGATCCACCGTTAAGGGAGGTGGCGCCATAGCCGATATCGTAAAAATTGGCTGTATCGGGCCCAACGGTAAGCCCGTTGATATTTCCGTCCGCCCAGCTGGGGCTGCTGGCGTCGTTAACGAAATCCCGCCTTAGATCATAGAGGGCGCGTTCGATCCCCGCCTCGGCGGTATGAAAGGCCCAAATAACTCTTCTCTGGCGCTCCGCGGTGCGGCTCTCATTGACGCTCATGGCGATGAAGACCGCCCCCAGGGTAAGCAATACAAAGATAACGAGGTAAGAGAGTATCAGCAAGCTGCCTCTGTTATCGTCAAGTTTGTTCCATGGGAAGCGTCTGTTTTTCATCGTCAATTCCTCAAATAGATTTTAAGGATCAAACTGGCCTGGATCGGCGTCTTTCCCGCCAAAGTTTTTCCGCGGAGAGTGGTTTTCTGCGCCTGAAGCGAGACATCCACCACATTGGCAGTGCTGGCTTGGCGGCTGAATTGCAACGATTGTATATCTTGGGCAATGACAGATGCCGTCTGCCCGCTGACCTGTCTTAGCAGTTGCGTGCCGCCGGTTCCTCCCAGAGAATAAGTGGTCGTATTGGAGTCCCACACCAGATTGCCTCCTGAAGCCCCGGCTGACTTGCGGAAGGTGATACTTGTGTATGTGGCGCCATCCGCCGGCACATTGGTGATCGAGGCCGATCCGGCCTGGCGCAGGTCCTGCGCTATCCAATCCATGGCCTTGCGCAATTCCTGTTGTAATTCCACGCGCGCGCTATTCGTCTCCCACGAATCCGATCCGGAGATCAAAAGCGTATAACATATGCCGAGGATAAAAGTGAAGATGATCACGGTGACCATTGCCTCAACCAGAGTGAAGCCCCGCGGGTCTTTCAAAAGCTGATTTTTTTCAGGAATACGGCGCATTTTAGGTCTATGTCCCGGTATCTATCGTTGGGCAATAAAACTGGTTAATGTGGTTGAACGGCTTCGGCCGTTTTTATTCTGCCAATTCACGACGATTTGCATTTGCAATAATTGCGGATCCCCTCCGACCGGGCTTATTGTAATAGCCCCCGTCCCGTTGAGGCTCGTTAAAGTAAAGGTGTTGCCCGGTGTCCCGCCGGAAGCGTAGTCGGCGGTAATGGCGTCAAAATCATGGTTGCGTATTTCTTCCATTTTATTCTGGGCCTCGTTAATGGCGAGGGTCGTGTTTCCTGCGTCTTCCGCAAGCCGCGAACAATAGACGAAAAGTTGCAATAGCCCCACAATAACGATGGCCAGGAGCCCTACGGCAATCAAGACTTCGACCAGGGTGAAGCCCCGCCGGGACCGGTGAATCTTTTCTCTCATTTTTTTAAACATAGGCAAACTCTCGAGGTTCATTGACGCCAATCAAAGTATAATACATTACAACCGGATTCCAATAGGTGGTCGTTAATATTCCCGACTTTTCGCTTTCTATTGATTTGATTGTATTTTATACTAAAATTTATATAAATACTTAAGAAACGTGAAAAAATTATGCGCAAGAAATTTTTAGTGTCCGCGGGTATTGTCTGGGCCGCCGCTACGCTGGCCGCCACGGCGGCCCGCGCGCAGTCGATGACGGACGAGGCCCAGCGTATTTACCAGGCCGCCCACCGGAGCGTCGTCCAGGTTCAGGTCATTGACCTGGCCACGGGCAAGAAAACTTCCATCGGTTCCGGGTTCCAGTTCAGCCCCGAAGGGGACATGGCGACCAATTTTCACGTCGTGGCCGAGGCCGTGCACGCCCCGCAGAGATTCCGGGTCGAATATGTCCGTCATGACGGATTGATCGGCCCGCTGGAAGTGCGCGGGATCGACGTCATCCACGACCTCGCCGTTGTCCATAGCCCCGAAAAACAGGAGACATATCTTCTTCTTGGACATTCCGATCTATCGAAGGGGACGCACCTTTTCTCGATGGGGAACCCCTTTGACCTGGGGATGAGTATCGTCGACGGGATCTATAACGGCCTCATGGAAGATTCCCTGTACAAAAAGATTTTGTTCTCCGGGTCGATCAACCCGGGCATGAGCGGCGGCCCTGCGCTCGATAAGGAAGGGAAAGTCATCGGCATCAACGTCGCCACCGCGGGAAATGAGGTCAGCTTTTTGGTCCCGGTCGAGCACCTTCAGGAATTGTACGGTAGTGTTTCCAGCGGGTCTTCGGCCCAGGGAAGCTGGAAAGAAATCATCGACGAGCAACTCGTGACGAACCAGAACCAGTACATGCGCAGGCTCCTCGCCGCTTCCTGGAACACCCTGGAAGCGGGCGAGGCCAGGGTGCCCGGGGAGATCCTGGACGTTTTTAAATGCTGGGGCAAGTCGGAGGACAAGGAAAAACAGCTTTATAATTACGCCTATATCCAGTGTTCGACGAGCGATAACATTTTCCTCTCGAATGGATTCTCCACGGGCCAGATCCTCTATAAATATCTGTGGCTCACCAGCAAGGGCCTGAACCCCTTCCGGTTCTATAATTTTTATCAAAGCCGGTTTCAATACCCCAACCCTTACGAGAACGCCGGGGAGGACGATGTCACCAATTTCAAATGCGACAATAATTTTGTCGATATCGGCGGCCGGACGGCCAAAGTCATCTGGTGCGCGCGGCAATACAAGAAATTCCCGGGCCTTTACGACATCAATTTTTCTTTGGCCTTGACGGACCGGCCACAGCGGGGCTTTATGATGGAAGTCCTGGCGCTGGGGGTAGGGAAGACCAACGCGGTCGAATTTGTGCGCAAATTCATGAAAGCGGTCCAATGGCAAAATTTATCATCGAAATAATTCACCCCTTACGATTTCTAAGGGAATATAAAACGTTTGACGCGCCGCTGGTACGTATCGGGCGCGGGTATGACAACGATTTGATCGTTGCTGACCCCCATGTCTCCGCCCGGCATTTGATTGTCAGGGCGCAAGGAGAAGAATGGGCCGTGGAGGATATCAGCCGGGAAAACGGCATGTTCGTCCCCAAGTTCGCCAGGGTTGTCGAGCAGGCGTCTTTAAAGTCGGGGGATGAGCTGATCATCGGACGCACGCGGCTGCGGTTTTTGAGCCCCGAACACCCTGTGGCCGCGACCAAGCTGCTCGTGCCCACGCACGTGTTCCTGCGCACCATCGGGCGTCCGGTGAACATGGGCTCGATCCTGATCGTTTGCCTGATGGGGTTCGCGGCGCATGTGTATTTAATCAGCGTGGAGGAAACTTCTATCTGGAAACTGGCCGCCGGGGTCCTGGGATTTGTATTCTCTTCTTTCTTTTGGGCGGGCGTGTGGGCCTTTATCGGCCGCATGATCAAACATAAGACCCAGTTCGCGGCCCAGTCAAGTTTGAGCCTTTTGTTCGTGGCGGCGGTCCTGATTACGGTCAATATCAGCGAATATCTGGGCTACTGGCTGAACAGCGAGACGGTGGAAACGGTCATTGCCGCGATTTTGCTGGGTGGCCTGTGTACGGTTTTTCTCATCGGGAATCTGACGCTGGCCACCAACGTTTCCCTTAAGCAAAGGATCGCGGTCTGTTCTTCCATTTCCATCGGGATCATCGCTGTCGCGGCCCTGCTTTATTACAGCGCCAAAGATGAATTCAATCCCGAACCGGCTTATTTTGCTTCGCTCAAACCTCCTGTCCTCAAGATTTTGTCTGACCGGTCCATTGACCAATTCCTGGCCGAGACAACCGGCATTTTCGACTTCCCCGAGAAATTCAAACAACCCGCGGCAAAGTAAAATTGTGTCTCTCTTAACTCGATTATTTCCATCCGGTTACATTTCTCTAGATCGATAATTTTTTTTGATTTTTTCGATAAATATGGCATACTTTTTCCACCTGTGCAGAGTTTCTGCACAGGTGGAAAAACCCCCACGCTTGTTTTGATTCGTTTGCTTTCTAAACGAAGCAAAACAGTGGGGGTAACTCGCAAATCTGCAGTTATAAACACCTCCGGGAACGGCGGGGTTTATACGGATAGTTCTGCAGAACATCGCAGATTACCATATAAACCACAGTTCCCATGATCACATATTTTTAAAAAAGACACACCTCATTTGCATACAAAACTCTTTGCGGTTTTATCGCGGTAACATTTCTTACCGGGGTCATCCTGCCGCCGACGCCGGTACGCGCCCAAACCGTTTTCAACCTGCCCGTGCCCGGCACGATGGTCGCCCCCACCGCCGGGTTTGTCCCCGCGCGGCTCATCGGCGTCACCATTCATCCCGACAATCCGCTCAAGTTTGATTTTATCGTCAATACGGGTGATGCCGATCTGGCGCCCGAAGCGCTCAAGGAAGAATCCCGCAAACTGATCAAATATTTCCTGGCCTCACTGACGGTTCCCGAGGATGAGCTTTGGGTCAACCTCTCGCCTTACGAGAAAGACCGCATGATCCCTGAAGGGTTAGGACAAACGGAGATGGGCCGGGACATGCTCGCCCAGGATTATCTCCTGAAACAATTGACAGCATCCTTGATGTATCCCGAGAAAGAATTGGGCAAAAAGTTTTGGGACAAGATCTACAAAGAAGCGCGCGAAAAATACGGGACCACGGAGATCCCGGTCAATACCTTTAACAAGGTTTGGGTTGTGCCGCAGGAAGCGGTCGTTTATGAGAAGAACACCAGCGCATTCGTAGTTAAGAGTCGATTGAAAGTAATGCTGGAACAGGACTACGAAGCAATGGGTCACAAGGTCACAAAGTCACAAGGTCACCCAGAAAATGTTACGGGTGACAGGTGACCTTGTGACCACAAGTATTATCCGCGAGGTTATTGTTCCCGCCATCGAACAGGAAATCAACGAAGGCGAAAATTTCGCCAATCTGCGCCAGATGTACAATTCGCTGATCCTTGCCGCGTGGTACAAGTTGAAACTAAAGGACGGCTTACTGGGAAAGGTCTACGTCGACCAAAACAAGACCAAGGGGATCGACACTGAGGACAAGACAGTCAACCAGAAAATTTACGACCAGTACCTCGAATCCTTCAAGAAGGGGGTTTACAACTACATCAAGGAAGACACCGACCCCGCGACCCAGGACGTGATCCCGCGCAAGTATTTCTCCGGCGGGCTTGGATTTGCAAAGGGGATCCTGGCCATGGTGTCCGCGTCGCTGATGATTTTGGGGGCATCGCCCCAGCCCGCGCAGGCGGCCGATTTGGTGAGTGAGATTAAAAATGGCAAGAACAGTTCTGTCGAGGTCGTCCTCGGCGAAAATTTCAAGGGGCCCGACATCACCGCCCTCGAACCGCCGCTCGCCACCTCCTCGCCGATGGAGGAAAATATTCGACAGGATTTGGGGAATAGGGGACAAGAAGAGACGCCGCCTGTTCATGCAGTTTCTTTGCAGGAGGGGTTAGGAAAAATAATTAATTTTATTCATGAAGTGAAAAAAGACGGAAAAGACAAAATAACGCTGATCGCATTGGCGGGCGGCATGGCATCTGGCAAGTCATTCGTAGCTTCTGTTTTAGAAGGGGAAATCGAGAAACAATTACCCAAAGAAAGGATTTTTATATTTCCAGGAGACTGATTTTCATTACCGGAACGCAGGAGAGATGGTCAAAGAGATTACCCGTATAATATTTTTGAAATGGAAAGATTAAAATACGCTCTTGATAATTTGAGGCATGGGCAATTAGCTTTGGTTCCGCTGTTCGATAGAAAAAATGCGCGACGAATAGAGATCTCTGAAGCAAAACGTAAGCAGATATTACGCGATCAAAAAGAAAATATTATTGAAATAGGTGGATATAGATTTGTTGAGCTAGAGGAGTTCAAGAAAGAAAATGAACACCTGTTGATCAAAAAAAATAGTAGATTGTTCCTTGATCTGGACACAAACGAACTGGTGGAGGGAATTTCTCCGCAGGCGGGAGAAATTTATTTGTTTGATTTGAGTATTGGCTTGTTTGGCCCATCTATCAGTAAGCTATATGACTATAAAATTTATATCTGGGCTTCAGCCGAAACTCGCCGAGAACGTTACCTGCAAAGATGGAGAATGGGGGAGAAGCACCCGCAATTTTCTTTGAGTCAAATTATGGAAAAAGTGGACAATATATTCGGGGTAAGGGACAAGGTAGTATTGTCGACAAGCGATACAGCGGATCTCATTATTAATAATAATTCATCTTCTTTTCCCTCCATTGGGCAGGAAGTTGCAGAGGAAGATGATTATCCCGCTCCCGCGCAAGCTCCGGGCGGCGAAGGTGTTTCCCCGCTGGCGGTGGAACGAGCGACGAACGGCGAGGGACGAGGGACGGACAAGGCCTCCTCGCCGGTGACCAGCGAAATGGCGCGTCTCCGTCATCGTGTTTTTGATTTGCCAGAGAAACAAGTTAAAGACACGTTCGCCTATCTTTTGGAAAACGACAATGTTTTTTCGGGTATAGACGATGGAATTCGAATGAGCAATGAGAAGGTCTATGAGCAATATTTTACAGGTGCTATTGATCTTGCGAACGCAGCGAACCAGCTGTATGAGCTTAGCAGGGGCAATAGGTCACCTCAAACAGAAGCCGCAGATAAGGAAAGTATTAAAAACCATCTCGTGGCGAAGAAAACAATTTTTAAATTCGGCAGTCTTGATATCGGTGTGAGAAGGGCTCAAGAAGTTAAAGTGAGACAATTTCTAGACAATCCTAAAGACATAGCTCTTCGTCAGAAGGTTGAAAATGCGGTTAGGCGAGATGCCGCCCGATATGCTTTGATCCAAAGATTCTCTGGCTTACCGTTGCAGCCTCCGCTGCGCGAGAGGGTGCAGCAGCTTACGGATAAACTTAAGAGTCGGATGGCTGGAATAACTGCGACAGACGTTATGATTTATTTGGCCAAAAGTTTAAATTCGGATGAATCTGCCAAGAGGATGGATGAGGCATCGTTGAGAATGCTTCAGAAAGAATTGACCTGGACGAATTTGAATAATGTAGACACCGATCTTTTTTTCTGGGCGATTTCGAAGCCATCGCTGACAAAAGTCATTGCCGAAGGAATACATCTCGATGAAAAAGATGTTTCAAAAATTTTGGCAGACAGCCGATTTTTTAACCCTTATCTTAGTGATGCCGCCTCCCCGCAAGCTTCGGGCGGCGGAAGCACCTCCTCGCCGGTGGAGCAGGTAATTTACACACCAGAAGAATTTTGGAGATTAAGCGGCGATGGAGAATTCTGGAATGAGACTTTCTTTATCGATTTGAAGCCGGGTAAATCATTGGGATTAACCCGAATAACCATGATGGTAACAGACATGTACGGTTTGAAAATAGAATCGGCCACGCTCAATGGTAGGGTTAGCAGACATTATCAGGAAGTGCCTTTCAGCGACATCGCGCAAATTGTTAAAACACAATGGCACTCCTTGGAAAATTTTTCTCAGATCGTTGGCGATTATATACACAGAGGAGATAGGATTAGAGTTGTTTCTACGTCAAGCGATATCACTGGACACTTTGAGGAGATTAAGGGCAAAAAGCTTTGGTTTGTCACTCCCAAGGGAGTCAAGATAAGCATCGCGGGAGATCAGATCAGAATGATTCGCCCTGCTTCCTCGCCAGTAGGAAACAGTCATCAGTTATCAGACATCAGTCTTCAGCCGATGACTGATGACAGACGACTGACGACTAATCCTGGCGGTATCGACCTTAATCCCGCGTTGCTGGATTTGCAGATCAAGCGCGACGGGAACGGCGTCCCGCTGCCGTTGCCGCAGCAGCCCATTGAAACGATGCATATCGACGGCTTTGTGCCGATCATTATCAATATCACCCCTATCCCCAACCTGCCCATGTTGTTGGGCCTGGCCGATACCGCGCCGGATACGGATACAAAAGCGGTAAGGCCAGCCTTGAAAGCTCGTGAAGTCGAACCTGTGAGTTTGTTAAATTAATTAAGAGGCAAGTGTTTCTTCTTCCCGTTGACTGTTCCCACCGTTTATGTTAGCTTATTCTCCTCCCCTTTCGGGTAAGGAGAACAATGATCAAAGATCGTCTGGCACAAGTCCATAAAGATATCGAGGCCGTCTGCAAACGCATCGGCCGCAACCCCAAAGAGATCATCCTTGTCGGCGCGAGCAAATACGCGGACGCCGCCCGGATCAAGGAAGCCGTCGCGGCCGGGCTTAAACATATCGGCGAAAACAAGGTCCAGGACGCGATGGAGAAGTTCGCCATTTTGGACCAGGAACACGTCCGCGTCACCCGGCATATGCTCGGGCACCTGCAGACCAACAAGGCCAAACACGCCATTGAGATCTTCGACCTGATCCAGTCGGTGGACAGTATTCATCTGGCCGATGAGATCGAAAAACAGGCGGTCAAGCTCAACAAGACGGTGGAGATCCTCGTTGAAGTCAATACCTCGGGAGAAGATCAGAAATTCGGCATTCCCGTCGATGGTGTCCTGCCTTTGGTCGAGGAGATCAGCCGCTGTGAACATATCCGTCTTTCAGGGCTGATGACCATGGCGCCGTATACCAAGGACCAGGGCGTGATCCGTAAATGTTTCCGTGATCTGCGGGAACTGTTCGACGCTGTCGAAGACGATTTCGCCACGCATCCGCGTGTGGCAATGAAGTATCTTTCCATGGGAATGAGCGACGACTACGCGATCGCCATTGAAGAAGGGTCGAACATGGTGCGGATCGGGAGGGCGATTTTTAAAGAGGCGTAAACGATAAGTCGTCAGTCGTCAGCTTTCAGTCTTCAGACAGCAGTTGACTGAAGACTGACGACTGATGGCTGACAGCTAAACCAGGGGATTACAATGTCAAAGATCGGTATCATCGGCGGCGGGAACATGGGAACGGCGATCCTCGCTGGCATCGGGCGCAAATATGCTGTCGCGGTCTGCGAACAGGACGTCAGGCGCGCCGGGTCTTTGAAGCGTCGCTTCGGCGCGAAGGTCGCGGACCTGGCAACGGTCGCCTCGGGATCGAGTATCATTATCCTCGCCGTGAAGCCGCAGAATTTTGAAGAAGTCCTTGGAGCGTTACGCTGGTATGTGCGCCCAGATCAGTTGATCGTCTCAATCGCCGCCGGTATTACCTGCCGTTATATCGAACAACGCTTGGGGAAGAAAATTCGTGTTGTACGGACCATGCCCAATCTTCCGGCGCAGGTCGGGGAGGCGGTCACCGGAATTTGTCGGGGTAAATTTGCCACAACGGCGGATATAAAGACGGCCCAGCAGATCTTTAATTGTATCGGAAAAACGGTTGTGGTTGAGGAACGCTTAATGGATGCGATCACGGCAGTTTCCGGAAGCGGGCCGGGGTATATTTTTTATTTTACCGAATGCCTGGAAAAAGCGGCGCGGTCTCTGGGGTTAAAGCCTGGACTGTCAAGGGTGCTGGTTGCCCAAACGTTAAAGGGAAGTGTCCGGCTTTTGGAACAGTCCGGCGAAGGCGCGGATGTCCTGCGCGCGCGCGTGACTTCCAAAGGCGGCACCACCCAAGCGGCGTTAGACGTGTTTTATAAAAACGGCGTAGAAAATGTATTCGTGCAGGCTTTAAAAGCCGCCTGCAAACGATCAAGTAAATTATCTAAGTAACTGTGAAACATGAGGATCTAAAGCATGTCGGGTGACAATATCTTGGGATTGTTGGCCATATTGGCAAAGTACCATAATATTGTGGTTTTCCTTTGCGTCATATTCTTCGGTGTTTTTCTCTGGAAACAGAGTCAAATTCGCACTGCAGAACGGGAAGAACTTATGACAGTAATTGCTCAAAAATTAGACAGAGTGGATGCGTGTTCCCCTGTACATTATTTTGTTGTCCAAAGTGTTAGTAATGGAAAAATTGAGGGCCGCTATAGAAATAGAGATGTCCTCTGTTTTATGAGTTGCCGTCCAGAGGTTCTCACCTTCAAAATGAAATTTGATCAAAAGAATAAGGATCCTAAATTTATGATTGATTATCCAAGACCTACTAGGAGTACTTATGCTAAAAATGGTTATGTTATATATAAGTTTCTTCCCAGTGAGGTCAGGCATAAACATATAGTATCAGGGATGTGGAGTGAAAGAGTTTCTTCGATATTGGAAGAATTGTATGAGGGTTGCCAGAAGAGAGAATCTGTTGCGTAAATAGGACGAATCGAGAGATATTGCTTTGATTGCAGGAGGTGAAAATGGCTAAAGTCGGCATCATCGGCGGCAGCGGGCTGTATCAGATGGAAGGGCTGGAACATCTGGAAGACCTCACGATCCCGGACACCCCCTTCGGTCAACCGTCGGACCATTTCATGACCGGTACGCTGGGCGGCGTGGAAGTCGTGTTTATTTCCCGTCACGGCCGCGGACATCACATCAACCCCGGCGAAATTAATTACCGCGCGAATATTTTTGAATTGAAGCGCCTTGGGGTTGACGCGATCATTTCGGTCTCGGCCTGCGGGAGCCTGAAGGAAGAGATCAAACCGATGGATTTCGTGGTGCCGGACCAATTCATCGACCGGACAAATTCCGGCCGCGCGGCCACTTTTTTTACGGACGGAATTGTGGCGCATATTTCATTCGCCGACCCTGTTTCCCCGGAGGTGGCGGGTGTTTTGACAGAATGTGCCCGTGAGGCGGGCGCGACGGTCCATCCCAAAGGAATTTATCTTAATATGGAAGGCCCACAGTTCTCCACGCGCGCGGAATCAAACCTCTACCGCAGCTGGGGCGTCGATATTATCGGAATGACCAATATGGTGGAAGCCAAACTCGCCCGCGAGGCCGAGATGGCGTATGCCTCGCTGTGCGCCGTGACGGACTACGACTGCTGGCACCCGAATCACGACGCCGTCACCGTGGAGGAGATCATTGCCAACCTCAACCAGAACATCGCCAAGGCCAAGAAAATCGTCCAGCTGGCCGTCCCGCGCATCGGCAAGATCCCCAAGTTCGCCGCCCAGGACGCCTTGAAGCACGCCATCATGACGGACCCCCGGAGAATCCCGGACCAGAAAAAGAAAGACTTGCGGATTATTATTGGAAAATACATTAAATGAGTCGTAAGTCGTAAGTGGTAAGTCGTAAGCACAAAGCTTACCACTTACCACTTACCACTTACCACTATGCGACATGGACTACCAGAAAACTCTCAATTTACCGAACACCCCTTTCGCCATGAAGGCGGGGTTGGCGCAAAAAGAACCCGCGTATTTAGAGAAGTGGCAGAAAGATTCGCTGCAGGCCAAGATCCGCGCCAAGGGCAAGGGCCAAAAGCGTTTTATCCTCCACGACGGGCCGCCGTACGCCAACGGCGATATCCACATCGGCCACGCGCTCAACAAAGTCCTCAAGGACATGATCGTCAAGTTCAAGACCATGCAGGGCTTCGACAGCCTGTACGTGCCCGGCTGGGATTGTCATGGACTCCCAATCGAACACCAATTATTCAAGGAATTGAAACAGAAAAAAGGCGAGATTGATTGCGTGGATTTCCGTAAAAAAGCGTACGCGTACGCGATGAAATATGTCGATATCCAGCGGACGGAGTTCAAGCGCCTCGGCGTTTTCGGTGAATGGGATAATCCTTATCTGACCTTAAGCCGCGACTATGAATATTGGATCCTTAAGTCGCTGGCGACACTGCATGAAAAGGGATATATCTATCGCGGGCTCAAACCCGTCAACTGGTGTTTCCAGTGTGAGACCGCCCTCGCCGAGGCGGAAGTCGAATACGAAGACCACACCTCGCCGTCGGTGTACGTGATGTTTAAGGTCAACAATCCACAAGCGTTGCCCGGCCTTCCCAAGAATAAAGATGTTAATCTTCTTGTCTGGACAACGACTCCTTGGACATTGGTTGCGAATGTTGCCGTTGCGGTTCATCCAGAATTTGATTATGAGGCACGCGATTTAGGTCCTTATGTTGTAATTGTCGAAAGAACCTTAGTGCCGTCAGTATTAGATAAGGGAGGGGTTGGTGGCCCGGCAATAAAGAAATATAAGGGGAAGGATCTGACTGCGCTCGTGTATTCTCACCCATTTAACATCCGGTCTAATTGTAAGGTTATTACTGCCGATTATGTAACGAAAGAAGATGGAACAGGGCTTGTTCATACAGCTCCTGGTCATGGTCAAGATGATTATCAGGCAGGTTTGGCTAATAATCTTGAGATTTTGATGCCCGTTGATGACAAAGGTGTGTACACGGAATTGGCTGGGGAATATAAGGGCCAGCACGTTTCGAAAGTGAATGACAAGATCATCAATGATTTGGGAGCGAAAGGAATTTTATTTCACAAAGCAACGATCCAGCATACTTATCCGCATTGTTGGCGTTGTAAAAATCCGATCATCTTTCGCGCGACGAACCAATGGTTCTTAAAGATCGATCACGACAAATTGCGCGAACGTCTTCAGAAAACGATCGCCAATGACGTCCAATGGGTTCCGCCCTCCGGCAAAGAACGCATCGCGGCCATGGTGGCCACCCGTCCGGACTGGTGTCTGTCGCGCCAGCGGTATTGGGGTGTGCCGATCCCCGCGCTGGTTTGCCACGGCTGTAAGGATGAGCATAAATTATTTCCCGAGGTCATCGAACATTTCGCGAAGATCGTCCAGAAAGAAGGAAGCGACGCGTGGTTCGAGAAAGACGTTAAGCAATTGATTTCCGCGGGATTCCGTTGCCCGGATTGCGGCGGTTCTGATTTTAAAAAGACACACGATATTCTCGACGTGTGGTTTGATTCCGGCGTCAGCCATCAGGCGGTTGTTAAAGCGATGATGGGCATGGAACTTCCCATCGATCTTTATCTCGAAGGTTCCGACCAGCATCGGGGATGGTTTCAGTCGTCATTAATTCCCGCGGTTGCGATGGAAGGGAAGCCCCCCTTTAAAGGCGTTTTGACGCACGGGTTTGTGGTCGATGGCGCCGGACGCAAGATGTCCAAGTCGCTGGGCAACGTCATTTCGCCTTTGGATCTGATGAAAAATAGCGGCGCCGATATCGTACGGCTTTGGGTCGCGTCCAGTTCTTATGAAGAGGACATCCGCATTTCCAAAGAGATCCTGGAACGGCTCACCGATAGTTACCGGAAGATCCGAAACACGTTCCGTTATCTTTTGGGGAATCTTTATGACTTTGATCCGGCCCCGAACGCATTGGTGTATAACCGGTTGCTTGATCTGGACCGCTGGGCGCTGGGGCGCCTTTACTCGACGATGGCCGAGTTGAGGGGAGCTTTTGAGCGTTACGAGTTTGCAAAAGTCAGCAAAGCGATATATACTTTCTGCAACGAGGACCTGTCCAGTTTTTATCTTGACATCCTGAAAGATCGGCTGTATACTTCTGCGGCAAATTCACCGGAAAGACGAAGCGCGCAGACAGTTCTTTATCATATCCTCAATCACTTGGTTCGAGTTCTCGCGCCGGTATTAAGTTTCACGGCGGAGGAGATCTTTGAGGCCATGCCCAAAGATGCTAGCATGAAGTCAGTTCCCAGCGTTCACTTGCTGGACTGGCTAGTTATGCCAGGGGAATGGCAAAATAAAGAAATTGAGGAGAAATTCAAACGGCTGGTGGCGATCAGGCCCGATGTTTTGAAAGCCATCGAGGAAAAACGCCAGGCCGGAGAGGTGGGGAGTTCGCTGGAAGCGAAGATTCTCATCAAAACCGGCAGCAAGAGCGAATACGATTATCTCAAGAAACATGAGGACACGCTTCCCTCGGTATTCATCGTTTCCCAGGCCGCCGTTGAGCATATCCTGGATTTTGGAACCCCGCCGGCGGGAAGTCACGGTCGGAAAATTGTTGTTCAAAAAGCCGACGGCCAGAAATGCGGCCGTTGCTGGAATTACCGCACCGATGTCGGAGCGGACCCCGAGCATCAATCTTTATGCGGGCGGTGCCTTGTCAACGTAAAGGAGTATGTTGCATGACGCAGACAAAGATGGATAAGAAAAAATTGGACCAGTATAAAAAGCTGCTTCTTAAGCTCAAAGAGAATTTCCTTTACGATATCACCAATATCGCCCAAGGGTCCAACGGCGGCGCGGACAGCGAGTCGCGGGACGTTTCGGGTCATGTTCAACATATGGCGGATGTGGCTACCGACATGTATGACCGGGAATTCAATCTTGGCTTGGCTTCCAATGAACGGGAAATTTTGTACAAGGTCGACCTCGCCCTCAAAAAGATCAAAGACAAAAGATACGGGATCTGCACGGAGTGCTCCAAGTCCATTACCGAGGCCCGCCTCAAAGCGATCCCCTACGTCGAAACCTGCCTCAAGTGCCAGGAAAAGATCGAGTCCCAGAAGAAATGAGGGGTCTTGACCGGTCTCAACGGAGCCTTGCTCTGGCGGCCGTCACCATACTCGCCGTTATCATCACCGACCGTCTGACTAAAATATTTTTTTCGGGTCTTCTTGCGCTGGGTGAATCGTTGCCGGTTATCCCGCGCGTCTTTCATATCACCCTCGTTCATAATACCGGCATCGCTTTCGGTTTTTTCAAGGACCAGGGGATCGTTTTTATCATTGTCCCCGTTATCGCGGTCATCCTGCTCGTCTTTAACATCTATTATTACCGGCAGAATAACACCGTTATCGACCGCCGCTACGTGGTCGCCTTTTGTTTTATCCTCGGTGGGGCGTTGGGGAACCTTTTCGATCGGATGGTGTTCGGGTACGTGATCGATTTTATCGATTTGCGCGTCTGGCCGGTGTTTAATATCGCGGACAGCGCGATCACGATCGGCGCCGTCATCATCGCCTGGCAGTGTTTTCAACTGTCGGAAAAGTAATCTGGTATGCACCCTGTCATCTGCCAATTCGGCCCTGTCACGGTTTATTCCTACGGCCTGATGCTTGCCGTCGCCGTTTTAGTCTGCAGCTTCCTGGCTTCCCGCGAGGCACGCGCGACAGGGATCGCTCCCGAGACTATCTATGACCTTGCCTTTTGGCTGGTGATAAGCGGTATTATCGGCGCGCGTCTTTTTTTTATCTTCCTTAATTTTTCTTTTTTTTGGGAAAACCCCATCGAGACCGTCATGATCCAAAACGGCGGTCTTGCCTGGCACGGAGGGCTGGTCGCGGCGAGCTTGACGGGGATATGGTTTGTCCGTAAAAAGAAATTGTCCCTGACGCGGATGCTGGACCTGGTGGCGCCGTATATCGCGCTGGGGGAGGCGGTCGGGCGTATCGGCTGTTTTTTAAATGGATGTTGTTACGGCCGGGAAGTTGCGTGGGGAATATATTTTCCCGTCTACCACGCCCGGCTTCATCCGACACAACTCTATTCATTTGCCGGTCTGCTTATCTTTTTCTTTGTCCTAAAATGGTACCGGCGGATTTCTTCCGTCCCCGGCGATGTTTTCGCGGCGTATTTGTTCGGGGCGTCGCTCTTGCGGTTTACCGTTGAATTTTTTCGTGCCGACCATGAGATCCTCGCGGGAGGCTTAAGCGTCTATCAATGGGTCTGCCTTGTCTTGATGACGCTGGCCGTCTATGTCCATTACCACTTTAAAAGTCGAGCCGGAACATCATCATGAACGCCTGGACGTTTATCTGACGCAGGCGCTGGTCGATGTCCCTTCGCGCAGTTTTGTCCAGAAACTCCTAGGTAAGGGGTGCGTGCGCGTCAACCAAAAAGAAGCCAAGGCCCATTACAAAGTTCAGCAGGCTGACGTCATTTCGGTCGATATCCCCGCGGGGGCTTTGGAGCCGCAGCCGATCGAGCCGGAAAATATCCCGCTGGATATTTTTTATGAAGACGAATCGTTGCTGGTCGTCAACAAGCCTTGCGGCATGATGGTGCATCCCGCGCAGGGGCATAATTCCGGAACGCTCGTTAATGCCCTTTTGTTCCATTGCCGCCAGCTTTCGGATTTCAATGGTTTGACGCGCCCCGACTCGAGCGGAGGCTTGCTCACCATTGACCCTGAGCGAAGTCGAAGGGTCAACACCGCCGTGCGTCCGGGGATCGTGCACCGGCTGGACAAGGAAACCTCGGGGCTTCTGGTCGTGGCCAAGGACAACGCGACGCACGCGCAGCTGGCCAGCCAGTTCCAGAAACATCGCGTAAAGAAACATTACGTGGCCCTGGTCGAGGGTGAGGTAGAGTTCGATGAAGGCATCATCGACGCGCCGCTGGGACGTCATGCCGTTCACCATGATCTGCGGGACATCCGGTATGACGATAGTGCCAAAGAGGCCGTAACGTTCTACCGGGTGATCAAACGCCACCAGGGGGTGACGCTCATTTCGCTTTTCCCCAAGACCGGGCGCACGCATCAACTACGGGTGCATATGGACCATATCGGCCATCCGATCCTGGGGGATGATAAATATGGGCGCAAGACGAATTTCCCGCGGCTCGCGCTTCACGCGCAGTCTTTAGGGTTCCAACACCCGGCGCGTAAATGTTTTATGGAATTTTCCTGCCGCACCCCTCGGGAATTCCTGGAAAAGGTCGCTTCGCCGTAAGGGGCCTTAAGAAAATCAATTCTTGCTTTACTTCTTCCACAATTCACTTATAATAAAAATAAATCTAACCTCAAATAATTCAAAAGGGAACGTAAAGCCATGAATATCCGCACAAATTCTTCCGGCAAAGTTCTTGTCATCTTCCTGATCATCTTCGTCGTCTTGTCGCTTTCCTTGGCCGGCCTCGCCATGTTTTTTCTCCATCAGGAAAAAGAACGCCGCGAACAGACCGAACTGGCTTTGCAGAAAAGCGTGACTAACGCCGCCCAACTGGAAACCAAACTCCAGGAGGCTATCAAGCAGGGGTTCTTGCTTCAGGAAAAAAATAAAGAAGCGGATGAGAAAATCAACGGATTGTTGGATGACCTGGAATTGCAAAAAGGGATCAGCGAACAATTGAAACAGGAAAACCAGTCGCTCCAGGACCAGCTTGCCGCGGCCACCAAGGCCCAGGAAGATCTTCAGGCCAGGATAACCGGCAATGAGGAGGCGGCACAAAAGCTGCCGGAATTACAGTCCCAGTTGCAGACGGCACAGAATGCGCTGCAGGAACTGCAGCAGAAAATCCAGAGCTCCGAGCAGCGCACCCGTGAGTTGGAGGAGGCGCTGGCCAAATTCCAGCAGCAACCTCAGCCCCCCGCCGCTCCCAGCGAGGAAAAACCCGCTGATGTCGTTGTCCCCGTCCCTGCAGAACAAAAGACGGAGGTTCCCGCGGAGCCCCCCCCACCCCAGCAACAGGCCGAACCTCCCCAGCAGGAGGAAGTGCAGCTTGAAAAGATTGTTGTTGCTCCCGCGAAGAATTTGGATGGCCGGATTTTAACCGTGGACGGTGAAAATGAATTTGTGATTGTCAACCTTGGCGCCAACCACGGCATCAAGGAAGGCCAGGTCTTGTCCGTTTCCAGGGGAGATGCCCGTCTCGGTGACATTAAAGTAACGCGTGTACAACCGGAAATGAGCGCCGCCGATCTGGTCCCGCCTCTTTCAAGCCGGCAGGTCCATAAAGACGATCAGGTCACTATCCAGTAAATGATCCTTGAGGTTCAATCGTCAGGCGTTCTGCAGGGATCGGTACGGCTTCCTGCCTCGAAGTCGTATTCGATCCGGGCGTTTATGATTGCCGCTTGCGGCGGTATTTCTCGAATCCGGTATCCGTCCGATTGTGATGACGCGCGGGTGGCGATGCGGGTTGCCCGTCAGTTAGGGGCCCGGGTTAAACGGGTCCAACCACACCTCTGGCATGTCCATGCCAATGTTTGTTCCCCGCAGCTTTCTTCAATCAATGTCCAGGAATCCGGTACGGTCTTGCGTTTTGTTTTACCTTTGGCGGCGCTGCGCGGCCGCCCGGCATTGATCGACGGTAAAGGAACGCTCAAAGGCCGGCCTAACCGGTTTCTGATGCAGGCTTTACGCGAGATGGGTGTCGATATCCGCGGCTCGGGCCGGGAGGAAAGTATCCCTATCCGCATCCGCGGCGGCATCCTGCGTCCCGGGGAAATTCGCATCGACGGGAGTTTGAGTTCCCAGTTTATTTCCGCCTTGTTGATTGCCTGTCCTCAACTGGATGATTCCAGCCATCTTGTCATCCACGGAGGGAAAATGGTTTCCTCTGACTACGTCACGATGACGCTTCAGGTCCTTGCCCAAAGCGGTGTGAAAATAAAAACGCGCGGCGCGCGCGAATACTGGATCGAGGGGGACCAGATTTTCCATGGGTTGAAGAATTTCACGGTCCCATCGGATTATGGTCTGGCCGCGTTTCTCTTGGCAGCGGCGCTTTTGAATAAATCCAGGGTGGTCTTGAAAGGAAATTTTGACGAGAGGCTGATTCAGGCCGACGGTCATATCCTTTCTTTTTTAAAGAAAATGGGCGGCCGTTTTTCCAGGACGGCACAAGCTATTCGCATTGACGGGCCGGTAGAGCTTCGCGGCGGACGTTTTTCGCTGAAGGATTGCCCGGACCTGGTGCCGGTTATGGTTGTCCTGGCGCTTTTCTGCCGCGGCAAAACCCGCCTTTGCGATATCGGCCACGCTCGGGCCAAAGAATCCGACCGGATCACCGACCTGGCACTGGAATTGCGCAAGGTCGGGGCCTGTATTGAGGAAAAAAAAGATGAAATGGTTATCAGCCCGCAGCCGGTATATAGATCTCATCGCCTGTTGGATCCGCACCGGGACCATCGCTTGGCCATGGCGTTTGCTGTTTTAGGCACGAAACTTGGTGTACGCATTAAAGATATTGAATGTACGGCAAAATCCTACCCCGGATTTGTCCGGGATTTTAGGTCTTTGGGCGTCCCAGCGCGCGTATCAGGCCGTAAATAATCGAAATACTGTTTGACACGGTTTTTCTTTTCCGATATTATAAAACAAATCCTGGACGGGATTATCTTATCTTTTAGGAAATACTCATGTTACAAAGACTCCTCAAACTTTGCTTCAAAGCCTTCAATTATTTTATCGGGTTATTTTCCAACGATATCGGGATTGATCTAGGGACGGCGAACACCCTGGTTTATGTCAAGGGTGAGGGGGTCGTCCTGTGCGAGCCATCGGTGGTTTCTATTGAGAAAGATACTAATCGTGTCGTGGCGGTCGGCGAAGAAGCCAAGAAAATGCTGGGCCGCACGCCGGGAAACATCGTGGCCATCCGGCCGATGAAAGACGGGGTCATTTCTGATTTTGAGATCACCGAGGCGATGTTGAGATATTTCATCAAAAAAGTACACAAGCGCCGGGTTTTGGTGCGTCCGGCCATGGTCATCGCCATTCCCTCCGGAATTACGGCCGTTGAAAAAAGAGCTGTCCGTGATTCCGCGGAACGCGCCGGGGCGAGGTCGGTCGTTCTTATCGAAGAGCCGAAGGCGGCGGCGATAGGAGTCGGTTTGCCGGTTGAAGAACCCGCCGGGAACATGATCATTGATATCGGGGGCGGTACGACCGAGCTCGCAGTCATTTCGCTGGGGGGGCTGGTTTTTTCAAAATCGATCCGTATCGCCGGTGATGAAATGGACGGGGCCATTATTGAATATTTGCGTAAAACGTATAACCTGATGATCGGAGAGAGGACCGCGGAAGAGATCAAGATCCGCATCGGGTCGGCGTTCCCGCTCGATGAAGAGCTTCAGATGGACGTGCGCGGCCGTGATTTGATCTCCGGGTTACCCAAAACGATTTCCATCACCTCGGTGGAAATCCGGGAGGCCTTGCAGGAACCGGTGCAGGCGATCGTGGACGCTTCCAAGACCACCCTTGAGCAGACGCCGCCGGAATTGGCGGCGGACCTCATTGACCGCGGGATCGTGATGGCGGGCGGCGGCGCTTTGTTGCGCGGCCTCGACAAAAGGATTGCCGAAGAGACGGGGCTGCCGGTGCATATTGCCGATGATCCGTTGACGGCGGTCGTCCTGGGGACGGGGCATGTCCTTAACATGCAGCCGCGATTGAGAAGACGCATCGTCGTTGAAACCAAGCTGGATTTTTAAAGCACCCACTTTCCATCCTTTCATTCTGAAGAATATGCGTGTTTAGAAAAAACCGGAAGAATTTAATCTACCTTGTCGTTTTTCTTGTCCCCTTTCTCGCCTTTTTATTCCGCTCCGATGTTTTCACACCGTTAAAGTTTAGGGTCGTCAGGGTTATTGCTGCGCCGGTACATGTCCTTTCGATTTCCCTGTATGAGTTTAAGAAGATTCTTTTTTATCACCGGACGTTCAACGAATATATGCGGTTGCGCCGGGAGTCTGATGTCCTCAAGAGCAGGCTGGTGGGACTGGAAGAGGTCGTCCGGGAGAATTCGCGGTTGGAACAACTGCTGCAGTTCAAACGCAGTATGGTGTATTCTTCCCTGACGGCCAATGTCACCGGGCGCGACCCGTCGAGTTGGGATTCGTCGATCACGATCGACCGCGGCAAGCGCGACGGTATCCGTCAGGGGATGCCTGTGATAAGCGCGGCGGGTGTCGTCGGCAAGATTGCGGAAGTCGGCGAACAGTCTTCGAACGTCGTCCTTTTGACGGACCCGCAGTTTAGCGTGGCGGCCCTGGTCCAGGAGTCGCGGGAAACCGGGCTTGTGTCCGGGTCCCTGCAGGGAGATATCTGCCGCATGCGCTTTATCAATGCCGACGCCAGGATCAATCCCGGCGACAAAGTCATAACGTCCAGGATAAGCACTTCTTTCCCGGAAGGGCTGTTGATCGGCGAAGTCATCCAGATCGTCGGCGACATCCGCAAACCATCCAGCGAATGCATCATCAGGCCTGTCGTCGTCTTTTCACAGCTTGAAGAAGTCCTGGTTATCCTGCAATAGCCATGCGCAAGGTCCTTGTCATAACTTTCTTTGTTGTTATGGCGTTTATCATCGAGTTCCTGCTGTTTAACACGGCGGGCCGGTGGACGACGCCCAATCTCTCGATCCTGCTGGTCGTCTTCTTTAATCTTTATTTCGGTATACGCTACGGGCTTTTTACGGCCGTTGTGGCGGGTGTCCTCCATGAAAGCTTTAGCCCGGATGTTTTTGGCATTTATGTGTGCTCGTTCGTGTTTTGTTCTTATATGACGACAATTTTAAAACAATATGTCTATCATATGGGGTCGCGGCTTTCGCGATACATATTGATCTTTATCGTTGTAACGATCAACGTGGCCGCTCATTACGTTTTATACAGCGCGCGGGTGGGAAGTATTGGATCGGGAGATGTGGTTAAATTTGTCTTTTTCCCCGAGGTGATCACGACGATGTTCGTGGCGCCGTTTCTTTTTACCGAATTGAAAAAATGCGTCTCAAGATTATTCGCGTAGCTATCTTCGGTCTTTTTGTGCTGATCGCCCTGGGGCTTTTTTACACCCAGGTGATCCAGGGGCAGTATTTTGCCCGTTTGAGCACCAATAACCGTATTCGGGTGGTGCCGGTGGAGGGCTGGCGCGGTCAGCTCAAGGACCATAACGGAAAAGTCCTGGCCGATAACCGTCTTTCCTATGACGTCATGGTCACGCCCCAGGAGATTCAGTCGACAGCCCTTTCTTCAAAGGATTCTTCCGGCCTTCGGGAGGAGGAGGGTGGCGAGTCGTTGTTCCGGTTCCTGGGGCAGGTTTTGGCGGTCGACCCGAAGGCCGTCGCGCAAAGATACAGTCGCGGCAAGACCGCTCCCTTTGTCCCGGTCGTGGTCGCGCAGGATATTTCCAAAGAACAGGCCATTGTCATTGAAGAGAACAGGTACCGGTTCCCCAGCGTGCTGGTCCAGGAGAGTTACAGGCGTTTTTATCCGTTGGGAGAAAACAGCGCCCATCTTCTGGGGTACGTTGGAAAGATCAGCACGGCCCAGCGGGAACTATCTGACGAATACGGGTATTCCATGCAAAGTATCGTCGGGCATTCAGGGGTGGAAGAATATTATGACAGTTATTTGCGGGGAGAAGCGGGGGGGGTGCAGATTGAGGTCAACAGCCGCGGCCAGCAGGTGCGGCTGTTGGGATTCCGTGAGGCCCAAAAAGGGCAGGATATCACCCTCACCATAGATAGTGACCTCCAGCAGGACGCCCTCGAGCTTATAGCACAGCGTCCGGGCGCCGTGGTCGTCATGGACATGGATAGCGGGGAAGTCCTTGGGCTTGTCAGTTCCCCGGGATTTGATCCCAACGTGTTCGTAGGAAGCCGTCCGCCCGGGGAGATCGGTCAACTTTTTTCCAATCCCCTGGCGCCTGTCCTGAACCGGACCATCCAGGGGGCATTCCCCCCGGGCTCCGTTTTTAAAGTGGTCATGGCAATCGCCGGGCTGCACACGCAAAAAATCATCCCGGATACGACGTTTATATGCCCGGGATTTTATCAACTCAAAAGGGCGGTATTCCGCTGCACGCATGTCCATGGAGCGCAAAATCTTATTGGCGGGCTGGCGCATTCCTGCAACGTCTATTTTTACAATGTGGGACTCCGTCTCGGGTCGGAGACGATCAGCCGTTACGCGCGCTGGATGGGGTTGGGAGAGAAAACGTCCATAGATTTGCCGTATGAAGAAGACGGTCTGATCCCTGGCCGGGAACAGAGGGCCCTGGAAGGCAAGGGCGGCTGGCGTGCCGGGGATACCTTGAACATGTCCATCGGCCAGGGGGAGATCCAGGTGACGCCGTTACAATTGGCGCGGCTGATGGCTACCGTCGCGCGTAACGGCGTCATCGTTCAGCCGCATGTCATCAAGGCGATCGGCGATACTCCGGTCAACCAGTTCAGCTATGAGCGCAGGGTTAAGATCGATGAAACGATTTTTGAAACGGTGCGCCAGGGCTTGCGCGCCGCCGTCACCGATGAGGCGGGGACGGCCCATGTGACCGACATCCCTGGTCTGTTTCTGGCCGGCAAAACTGGAACGGCCCAGACTTCGGGCGGGAAAAAAACGCACGCCTGGTTCGCGGGCTACGCGAAGGGAAAAAACAGAAATATCGCGTTTTGTATTCTTCTTGAGCATGGTGGGTCGAGTTTTAACGCCTGTTTGATGGCGAGGGATCTTTTTTCGCGGATGATGGCGAAAAATATCCTTTAGGCGATGAGGAGCGCATGCAGCGGGACATCGAAAAGAAAATCTGGCTATATACCATTTTGATCATCGGGTTCGGACTGGTGGCGCTTTATAGCGCTTCTTTCGAGAATGTCCGCGTTTCCCAACAGGTGTTTTATGATCAGCTTGTTTTCGCGGGGCTGGGGCTTAGCGTGATGTATGTTATAAGCCGGGTGGATTACCGCCATTTTTATGACACTGCCTACATCTTCTACGCCCTCAATATTCTGCTGTTGATTCTGGTCCTTTACGGCGGACGCGATGCCTTGGGGGCGAGGCGCTGGATCGAGATCGGCGGCATTAATTTCCAGCCTTCCGAACTCACCAAGTTCCTTGTTATTCTGATGCTGGCGCGTTATTTCAGCAAGCGCAGACCCATGTTTTTGTTTGACCTGACCGAAAAGATTGAAGTCATCCTGCTGGAGATCGTTTTCCCGTTTGCCCTGGCGGGCATCTCCATGTATCTGATTTTCAAGCAGCCGGATCTGGGGACGGCAATTCTTCTGTTCGGGATATTTGTCATCATGCTTTTTGCCGGCAGATTAAAAATGCGGTATATTGGCGGATTCCTGGCCCTTGTCATGATCATGATCCCTTTTGGCTGGCATTTTCTCAAGCCTTACCAAAAAGACCGTTTGCTGGTTTTTCTCAACCCTAATATCGACCCGTTGGGTGCCGGATATACGGTAATCCAGTCGAAGATCGCGGTAGGTTCCGGAAAAATCTTTGGGAAGGGATGGCTGGCCGGAACGCAAAACCAGTTAAATTTTTTGCCGGAACGGCATACCGATTTTATTTTCTCGGTCATCGGCGAGGAGTGGGGCCTGGCGGGCGCCCTGCTTCTGGTTTTTTTCTATGTCCAGCTGATCAATTGCGGTTTGGAAATCGCCGAGCATATGAAAGATAAATTCGGGATGCTGGCCGCCACCGGCGTTGTGGCCATGCTGGCCCTTCAGGCGGCCATCAACATCGGGATGGTCATCGGTCTTTTTCCCGTAGTCGGGATCACCTTGCCGTTTGTCAGCTATGGACGCACGTCATTCCTTGTCTTTGCCCTTATGCTGGGATTTCTGATCAATATCAGCCGGCGCAGGACTGTTTTCTAACCGAGTTTTAATTCACCCCCCCCCCGTGAAATTCCTTTGCAATTTCCGGGATTTTATCCCAAATTTGTTTGTTAAGTCTGCGGGTATATAGTAGAATTACTTCTATGAAAGATTTTAAGAGGATTTCAATAAAACAACTGGGAGAGCTTCTTATTGAACGCGAGGTCATCAGCCATGAGCAGTTGAGCGTCGCCCGCGAACATCAGGAGAAAAACGGCGGCCTTCTGGGCGAGATCCTGGTCCAGATGAAGTTCGCCACCGAGAAGGATATCGCCCAGGCCCTGACTTGCCAGTACGGGTTTCCGTATTTGCCGCTGGCCAATTATGAGATCGATCCGGAAGTTATCAGCGCCGTTCCTGAAAGCCTCTGCAGAAAATTTTGTTTTATTCCCATCGACAAGATCGGCAAGAGTTTGACGCTGGCCATGTCCAATCCTCTCAATTTCCAGGCGACTGAAGATGTTGAGCTCATTACCGGCTGCGTCGTCCAGATTTTCGTCAGCACGGCGACCGAGATCAAACAGTCTATTGATAAATATTATTCGAAGTCCGGTTAAAGCGCGGCTTTCCCCGTGGAATCGCCCATGGATGGCTTCGCAACGCAAGGATCATCGGTAGCATCGTATGGCATCGTTAAGAGAACGTCTTCAAGAAATATTGATCCGGGACAAGCTGATTTCCCCGGAGGATCTCCAGCGCGCCCTCGACGATCAGAAAAGGACCGGAGAAGAGTTCAGCAAGATATTGATACGCCTGAAGTTAATCGATGAGGATACCCTCACGCATGTCCTGAGTACGGACCTGGGGTATCCGCCGATCAGCATTTCCCGCCTGAAGATTGACTCTGAAATTGTGAAGATTATCCCCAAAGATATTGCCATCAAATATCAGATCATGCCGGTTTCCGTCATCGGAGACCGGTTGACGCTCGCCATGGCCGACCCTCTGAATATTTTCGTTATCGATAATATCAAGGCCTTGACGGGGTATACAATCACTCCGATTATCGGCAAGCCCAAAGAGATCGAGAAAACCATCGAGAAATATTATGACCGTCAGGAAGGGGTCGTGACGCCGACGGATGCTTTTGAAGAGATCATCAAGGATATTAAAGATAGTGGAGAATTTGAACTGATTAAAGAGGGCGCGGACCATGCCGGCGTTGAGGAGTTAAGCCAGGAAGCGCCGATTATCAAGTTAACCGACACCATCATCCAGCAGGCGGTTCTCTCGAAGGCTAGTGACGTCTTTATCGAACCGATGGAAAAGGCCGTGCGCGTGCGTTACCGGATCGACGGCATTATCAGGGAAATCGACCGGATGACGAAGGTGCTGCTTTTCCCGATGGTCTCGCGGATCAAGGTCATTGCCAACCTTGATATTTCCGAACACCGTTTGCCCCAGGACGGACGGTTCAAGACGATCATCGGCGGCGGCCGGGAGGTAGATTTTCGCGTTAACGTGCTTCCCACCATCCTGGGGGAGAAGGTTGTCCTGAGGATCCTGGACCAGGACACTTCGGTCCTGGATGTCGAGAAGCTCGGGTTTGAGGAGGGCTCCCTCAAGCGTCTTAAAGAATGTTCCCTCAAGCCGCACGGCCTGATCCTGGCCTGTGGCCCTACGGGCAGCGGGAAGACCACGACGCTATATTCCATCCTTAAATACGTGGATTCTCCGGGCAAGAACATCGTGACCGTGGAGGATCCGGTGGAATACCAGATGAAGGGCATCAACCAGGTTAATATCAAGCCGTCGGTGGGGTTGACGTTCCCGGTGTCGTTGCGCTCCATCTTGCGCCAGGACCCCAATGTCATTTTGATCGGGGAGATACGGGATTCGGAAACGCTGGATATCGCCGTGAAAGCGGCCCTGACAGGACATCTGGTGTTGAGCTCTTTGCATACCACGACGGCGGCCGGTTCCGTGATCCGCATGGAAAATATGGGCATTGAGCCGTTCTTGATCAGCTCTTCGGTCCTGGCTATTGTCGCGCAGCGGCTGTTACGCCGGATTTGCGCTTATTGCAAAGAACCGCAGGCTATTTCACGTCCCGTCGCTGAACGGATCGGGTTGTTAAAAATACTTCAATCTTCCAAAAAAGAAGGAGCGGTTAAAGAGATACAGTTGTTCCGCGGCAAAGGGTGCAAACGCTGTCTTCAGACTGGCTATAAAGGCCGCGTGGGGATCACGGAGATCCTGCCATTTTCCCCGCAGATCAAAGAGCTGGTGTTGGCCAGGGCCGGGGAATTCAAGATCAAGGAGACGGCACGGGCGCAGGGTATGAAGACAATGCGCGAGGACGGTTTGAGCAAAGTCCTCGCGGGTTTGACCACGCTGGAGGAAGTCTTGCGTGTCACCGCTGCCGACGAGGAATAGAAATGGCTGAAACGCTCAAGGATAAAGTTTTAAAGACGCTTATCCAGTCCCGGCAGCTGAAGCAGAAGGATATCGATGAGGCGGTGGCCCTGCAGAAGAAAAAGGGTATAAGCCTGGAGAAGGCCTTGATCGAGAAAGGCCTTATCAATGAAAAGGACCTGCTGGTGCTTCTGGTACGCGAACTTAATATCCCTTTCATCAATTTGGGCAAATACCGGATCGACCCTTCTTTGAAGGAGATCATCCCGGAGCGCGTGGCCCGCCAGTACCAGATCATCCCGCTTTCGGCGCTTGAGAACGCGATCACGGTGGCGCTCGCGGATCCGCTGAACGTTTTTGTCGTGGACGACTTAAAGCACATCACGGGCAAGGAAATCGAGGTCGTGATGAGTACCAGTGAAGACATCCTCAAGGCCATTGACAGTTATTACGGGATCCAGACGGCCGCCTCGGTCTCCGACATCAGCAAAGACATCGACCTGGGGGATTTTGAGATTGTCAGCGAACAGGAAAAGGAGGCCAGTCTTGATAATGTCATCGATGAAAGCGAGAAGGCCCCGATCATCCGCATGGTCAACCTTCTTATCAAGGAGGCCCTGCACCAGAGAGCCTCCGACATCCATATCGAGCCGATGGTTGATACGGTGCGGGTCCGTTATCGCATTGACGGGATATTGAAAGATATCCTGGAAATCCCTAAAGTCAACCAGAACGCCGTCACCGTGCGTATCAAGATCATGTCCCGGCTGGACATCACCACAGTTTATGTTCCCCAGGACGGACGTTTTAAATTAAAGATCGGCAAGAAGGAAATCGATTTTCGCGTTTCTATCCTTCCAATCACCTTCGGGGAAAAGGTCGTCCTGCGGATCCTGGACAAGGAAAATTTATCTATCGGGCTGGAGGGCCTGGGTTTTACCGAAGGGCACAAGAGGACCATGGAAGAAGCCATCAAAAGACCTTTCGGGATGATCCTGGTGACCGGGCCGACGGGCAGCGGCAAATCGACGACCCTTTATTCCATTCTTAATACCCTGAATACCGTTGACCGTAATATCATCACGGTTGAAGATCCTGTCGAGTATTTGGTCGACGGATTGACGCAGATCCACACGCACGCGGAGATCGGCTTGACTTTTGTTGAAGGGTTGCGCGCTATTTTACGCCAGAGCCCGGACGTTGTCATGATCGGAGAAATCCGGGACAACGAAACGGCGGATATCGCCATCAAGGCTTCCTTGACGGGGCAACTGGTCCTTTCGACGCTGCACACCAACGACGCCGCCGGTGCGTTGACAAGGCTGGTGGATATGGGGGTGGAGCCGTTTTTGGTCGCGTCCAGCCTGATCCTTGTCAGCGCCCAGCGGTTGTGCCGACGGATTTGTGAGCAATGCAAACAGCCGCTGGAAATCCCCAGAGAGGTCCTCAAAGAGTTGCATTATCCCCTCAAGCCGGGAGTTGTTTTTTATGCCGGTAAAGGGTGCAAGACATGCCATAATACAGGATATCACGGACGCCTGGGGATTACGGAAGTCCTGGATATTGATGATACGGTCAGGGGGATGCTACTTGACGGTAAATCTTCGGCCGAGATCAAGAAATATGCCCGCGAGAAAAAGGGGATGGTGACCCTGTGGGAAGATATTATGGAAAAATGCGTTTCCGGCTTGACCAGCCTTGAGGAGGTCCTGAGGGTGACAACGAGTGAATAGGTCATCCTGATTTTTTGTTTTTCTTCATGGGCAAAAAACGGTTTTGTATGGTACAATAAATATCATTTTGACATGCTCCGCGGGAGTAGGGCCGTGGGGTCTATGCGGACGGAAGAGATGGAAAGAATGCACAAAAGACGTTTCCTGGGTGAAATCCTGATTGATCGAAAGAAAATTACCCCTGCTCAACTGGGACAGGCGTTGGGTGTCCAGAACAAGGAAGGGGGTTATATAGGAGAGACCCTCATTAAACTTGGTTTTGTCGATGAGCAGGACATCATCGCCGCCCTTGTGGTCCAGTGTCATCTTCCTTATATCGCCGTTGATCGTTATGAAATAACGCGTGAAGTTATCGCCCTGGTCCCCCGCGAGATAGCTTCTAAACATTGTATTGTACCTCTTGACCGCGTGGGCGATGTGTTAAGCCTTGTGATGCTGGATCCTCTGAACCTGGCGGTCAGGACCGACGTGTGCCAGCGCACCAATTGCAAGGTAGCCCCATTTATTTCCACCCGCAGAGAAATCGAGCGGGCCATTGATCAATCGTACGGGAAGAATGGTTGAAGCATCCCCGTTGACAAGATTTTTGCATGGCGACATTTAAATATATTGCCAAAAACAAGGACTCCCGCACGGTTGCCGGCAAGATTTCCGCCGAGAACAAAAACGCCGTTATTGAAGAATTAAGAAAGCGTGAGCTCGTCATCATCTCAATTGACGAGGTCAAGGAAACCGTCGCTAAACGGGCGACGTTTAAAAGCAAGAAAGTTAAGCCCGATGAAATCGTGATTTTTTCCCGCCAGCTGGCAACCATGGTCGATGCGGGGATTCCTATTATGCAGGGAATTGACGCCCTCCAGGAACAGGTTTCCCACCCGTTTTTCAAGAAAGTTCTGGTCGGTATCCGTGACGATATTCAGCATGGCACAAGTCTGTCGGCGGCTTTCGCCAAACATCCGACGGTTTTTGACAACCTTTTTGTCAACATGGTCAAGGTCGGTGAAACTGGCGGGGTGTTGAGCAAGATTCTGGACCGCATTTCTTCCTATATGGAAAAAACCTTGCGGTTAAAGCGTAAAGTCCAGTCGGCTTTGATTTATCCGATTGTCGTCGTGTGCATGGCCATCGTCATTACGACGATCCTTTTGGTCAAGGTTGTTCCTACCTTTGCCGGCATTTACACTTCTTTTAACCGGGAACTGCCCGCGATGACGCAGCTGCTTATCACGATCAGCACTATCTTGAGGGAGTATCTGCTGTGGGTCGTCGCTGGTTTTGCCAGTATTGGTGTTGCCATCAAACAGTGGTATAAGACCCCCCAAGGGGCGTTGATCATTGACCGCAGTAAATTGCGCTTGCCGATTTTTGGCGATTTGTTCAGGAAAGTGGCGATCAGCCGGTTTTCACGCACGCTTGCCACCCTGGTTCAAAGCGGCGTTCCTATCCTGGAGTCTCTGGATATCGTCGGAAAAACGATCGGTAACCGCGAACTTGAACTGGTGGTCGATGAAATCAAGGTGAGTGTTCGCGCGGGAGAAAGTCTCGCGGCGCCGTTGACCAAAAGCGGGGTTTTTCCGGCCATGGTCACGCGCATGATCAGTATCGGTGAAAAATCCGGGCAGATGGAGAAGATGCTTCTTAAGATTTCGGAATTCTATGACGACCAGGTGGATGCGGCTGTCGAGGGGTTAACAAGCATAATCGAGCCGTTAATTATCGGGGTTTTGGGAATTGTGGTCGGTTTTATCGTCATCGCCTTGTTCTTGCCGATCATTACGATCACGCAAATCATCTCATGAAGAAATTTTTTCCGATATTTTTTTGTCTCGCCGTTTGCGCGTCGCAGCTTTGTGTTTTGCCGGCGTCGGGGGAATCGCCGCAGGAGATACTTGCGACCGGTTTAAAGGGATTGAAAGAAAGTTACAACCATCTTGTTGAGCGCAACAACTTCCTTGCCGCGGAAATCGCGTCTTATCGGCGGGATTCACCGTCTTTATCCAAGCGATGGGAGGCCTTGGTTTCACAAAAGGAAGCGCTGATGGCGAATAAACGCGCTGAAGAAAATTCGGGAGATCAGACGGATGTCCTCGAGGTTTATCGCCAGGAGCTTGATCGATTGCGCCGGCAGTTGGAGGCCGCGGATGAAAGCGATCAGCAGAAAATATTTCTGCGGGAAAAGGAGGGCTTGGAAAATTTGATCCAGGGAAGCCGCGAAAATGCTTCCGCCGCGCAACTCCGGTTACGGGATGTGGGGAAAGAATACGATCAGCAAGCAGGGACGATGGCCCGACTACGGAAGAAACAGCAAAGTTTTAACCGTCAGGTTTCGAAAACAGCCGGTGATTTTGGCCGGGATAAAAAAAGCGTTGTTGAAGCGCATCCGCAGATTGTTGCAGATGAAAACAGCGCGTTGTATCTGGCGAAGTTGACCGATGAGATCTCTCAGTTGAAAGCGTATCGCCAGCAGCTTGATAATAAAATTTTAAACCGCCGTTCCCGAGATCCCGGTGAGACCATGGAGTGGGGGGAAGAGCAGTATCAGACGTACAGGAAATTATATTCCTTGAGAGAGGAAAACATGTTGCTTAAAAGGCAGCTTTTTTCAATCGGTTCCGACTCATCCACCGGCGGTCAGGCCGTGCCATAGAAGCAGAGAACCGGAGTGTTACCAACTTTTTAAAAGTGGACACCTTTTGAATTAAAAGTGGACAGGTAAAAAGCCTTCAATTTTTTGGCGAATGACCTTGATAAGTTTGCCGTTGGACCAGAATCGCAGTTCATAGAAGTCCTGGCCAAGGATATAAATACGAATGTCGACGA
>JACRHP010000042.1 GCA_016212005.1 Candidatus Omnitrophota bacterium
CGCACGGCCTTCTCGTGGATGAGCTCCTGGTCCACGCGGGACAAAAGCAGGTTCTTCGCGTCCTCTTCGCTCATCGAGGATATCTTTTGCAGCCTCTGCTTTTCCTCCTGAATAAGGTCTTGAAGCTGTTTGTTCTTTTCCTGGGTGGCCTTTTCGTCCTCCTGCAATTTGGCCAGCCGGACGTTGATGTCTTTTTCTTTGCGCTCCAGAAGGTCGACCCGCTTGTCCAGGTTCTCTTCTTTCTGCTGGACGCGTTTCTCGGAAGCCAGGATTTCTTCGCGGCGCTGTTTGCTCTCGGCCTCAAAGTCCTGGCGCACCTTGATCATGAGGTCCTTGCCCTGCAGCTCTATTTCTTTTTTGCGCCCGTCCGCCTCTTTCTCGGCGGATTCGACGAGACTTTTGGCCTTTTGTTCGGCATCCTTGAGCTTGCGGCTGGCAAAAAACCAGCGGACCAGATAGCCGACAAAAAAAGAAATAACAAAAAAAAGAAACATGCTGACACTGCGTAAATATATTCTTAGTTCTTCGAACATGGAAGCACTCCTCCTCCTTCAAGCGCCCCGGCCAAACAAGGGGCGGTCAAGACACAACGGCTGTGTCGCTGGATAAATTTGGGAGAATCAATTGACAAGAACGCTGGAAACCGGGACATCATGTTCTTCGGGCGGGGGAAGATGGTCGACGATCTGAAAATCGAATGCCAGGCCAACGGTCGGAGTGCCGCGCGGCAGCTCCTGAAGAAAACGGTCGTAATATCCCTGGCCGCGCCCCAAGCGGTGGTTATGCCTGTCAAAGGCAACGCCCGGGACAATAACCAGGTCAAGCTCCTCCAGGGGTAGCGTCCGGACATGGGTTGTCCGCTTTGGTTGCTTGACTCCGTAATGGCCCGTCTCGAGGTCTTCTTCAACAGATCGGACCGCGATCGGTATCATTCGTTTTTCACGGCGCAGGATATACGGCAGCCCTATCCTTTTGCCCAATTGTAAAGCACGTCGCATCATTTCAAACGTATCCACTTCCCCGTCAAATGCCGCATAAAACAGTATGGTGAGCGCCCTCTTGAATTCCGGCTTCTTCAAAAGCTTGTCCCAAATAACCAAGCTTTTAGCTAATCGCTCTTCCTCCTTCTGTTTGCGTAAAAGGGTTAATACCTTCTGTCTCAGTTCCTGTTTTGTCGGTATATGCACTGCGATCTAACAACGATTTTCATTTCACCTTAATGGCGGTTTATTCTAACATTTCCCCCGAAAACGCACAATAAAAGATTTTCCGGCGGGAAATAACCACAACCCATTTGCCGTCAAGGAGATAATTATTTTTGAGGCGAATTATTCCCGTTACGCGACGCCATTCTTTCTTTAATGGCGCGCTCCTCGCCTTGGTCCGTCGGCTCGTAATAGTGCGCGTCGAGCGGCATGTACTCCTGCTCGACATAATGACCTGCAAAATTATGCGCGTATTTATAATCTTTACCATGCCCCAGACCCTTGGCCCCGCGGTAGGACGCGTCTTTTAAATGGACCGGGGCTTCCTGTGCTTTTTTGGACTTCACGTCGCTCAAGGCTTTTTCGATCCCCAGATAAGCCGCGTTGGATTTGGGCGCGCAGGCAACGTACACGGATGCCTGGGCCAACGGGATCCGCGCCTCAGGCATGCCGATAAATTCAGAAACCTGCAGCGCGGCGCTGGCGATCATCAATGCTTGCGGATCCGCGTTGCCGACGTCTTCGGCCGCGCAGATACAGATCCTCCTGGCGATAAACCGCGGGTCCTCGCCGGCATAAATCATCTTCGCCATCCAGTATAACGCCGCGTCCGGGTCTGACCCGCGCATCGACTTAATAAAAGCGGAGGCGGTGTCGTAATGGGCGTCGCCGTCACGGTCGTAAACGACCTGTTTTTTCTGGATCGATTCCTCCGCGACCCGCGATGTAAAATGTATTGTCCCGTTGCTACCGGCAGGAGTTGTCCGGCAGCCGATCTCCAGGGCGTTCAGCGCCCGGCGGGCGTCGCCGTCGCAGACCCCGGCCAAAAAAACCAATGCTTCCTGGTCGGCCCTGACGTTCAATTGCCCCAAGCCGCGCTCTTTGTCTTCCACAGCCCTTTTTAAGATCGCGATGATCTCTTCCGGCGATAAAGGTTTCAGTTCAAAAACCATCGAACGCGACAGCAAGGGGCCGGTCAGGGAGAAAAATGGGTTAAAGACCGTCGCGCCGATCAGGATCAGGTGCCCCTCTTCCAGGTCGGGCATCAAGACATCCTGCTGGGCCTTGTTGAAACGGTGGATCTCGTCGATAAAAAGGATGGTCTTACGGCCTGTTGTCGCGTGGCGGTTCTGGCTGGAGGCGATCACCCGGCGCAAGTCGTCCACGTTGGCGGCGACCGCGTTGAGCCGTTCAACATGCGCCTTTGTCGTGCGGCTGATGCAATACGCGAGAGTCGTCTTGCCGGTCCCCGGCGGGCCGTAGAGGACCAGCGAGCTCAAACGGTCGGATTCGACCGCCCTGGGCAGCAGCTTGCCTTTACCGACGATGTGTTCCTGCCCTATGTATTCTTCCAGGGATTGCGGACGCATCCGCACGCTTAAGGGGGCGTCTTTGGACGCGGAATCTTCGCTGGCAGCAAACAAATTTCCCGATGTCGGCAATTGGCGTGAACGTTTATTCATGTGATTAAATGCGGAGGGAAGAATACATAAGCCCCGCGGGTGCCGTTGGGAAAGATTTTGATTGAACCAATCTCAATCAAGTGGGAACCTCTCTGACGCTGTCCACAGACAGCCAGAAGTTCAGCCCCCTATTCGCAGTGTTGGTTTTAAAATACTTTCCCTGACGCGCACCGCAGGGTTTAAAATCAGCCTTATTATAACACAGAATAAAAATCAAAGAGGATAATCTGGGAAGAAAAACCGCTAGCGCTGGATCGCCCCCAGCTCAGAGACAAGGGCGCGGACGATCTTTTCGTGGACCTCGTTGACCTCTTCCTCGCGCAACGTCCGCTCGTCGGACTTGTAGCGCAGGGAAAAAACAATACCCCGATTGCCGGCCGGAATTTTTTCTCCACGGTATTCCCCGCTGAACTTGACGGCGTGGAGGATCCCCCGCCCCAGACGGAAGGCCGTCGCGCACACCTGCTGGAAGGACACGTCTTTGCCGACGGCAAGGCTGACGTCGCGGACAATCGCGGGAAATTCTGAAATCGGCCGGTACGTCCGCTCTTTGCCGAAAAACGACCGCAGCTCCTCAAGATCAATCTGCGCGAAAAAAACGTTTTTCTGCTTGATATCCCAGGCCTCCAAGACCCCCCCGTCGACTTTGCCCAAAAACCCGGCCACCACGCCCCCGACAGCAACCGAAACGCCCTGCCCCGGCACCAAAAAAGAACACGGACTGGCCGCTATCCGGATCTCCTGGCCACAGGTCCGGGCAAGTGTCTGCTCGACAACACCTTTGATATCATAAAAATCAAACGCGCCCTTGCGGCCTTCACGCCAGTCGTCCTCCTGCCGGCCTGCGAGAACGACCCCTAACGCCTCCCGTTCTCCGGAAGCGGTGTAAATTTTTCCGGCCTCAAACAACTTCAAATTTTTCTGGCCGCGGTTGATGTTAAACGCCACAACCGACAAAAGACTCGGCAAAAGCGACGGGCGCAAAACCCCTTGATCGCTTGCCAAAGGATTCTGGATCCTGACCCCGCCCAAGTGTCCCTGCCTGGCCTGGACAAGGCTCTTTTCGCTGACCATCGCGTAAGTAATCGTTTCATTCACGCCCTGCGCCAGGAGCAGCTCGCGGACGGCCTGCCGGAATCCCCGGCGGGTCTCCGAAACGATGGACGCGGCAGGAACCGCTGGAAGGCTCACTGGCAGATTATCATAACCGATCACGCGCGCGACTTCCTCGACCACATCGACTTCTTCTTTCAAATCGGAGCGAAACGCCGGCGGCCGCAGCCGCAGCGTGTCTTTTTTACCGCCGGCCGCCTGGAACCCAAGCTGCCGGAGGATTTTTTTGTAACGCGACGGCGCCAGCGAAATGCCGAGAAAATTATTCGCCTTTTTTATATTCAAAACAATGACCGCGCTTTTGGGCCTCTTGCCAATGGCGCGGATATCACAGCGCCCCGCAACTATCCCGCCGGCGCAATCCAGGACAAGACGCACCGCCCGGTCAGCCCCGGCCCCGACAGCATCATAATCGACCCCGCGTTCGAACCGGTAAGACGATTCGCTGGAGACTCCCAGGCGGCGCCCCGCCTGGCGGATCAATATCGGGTCGAAATAAGCGCTTTCCAACAAAATATTTTTTGTCTCTTGAGTAACTTCCGTGTCCTTCCCGCCGATAACTCCCGCGATGGCGACCGGCCGTTTCTCGTCCGCGATGATCAGGATTGAAGGGTCCAGCTTCCGCTCGACCCCGTCAATGGTCGTGATCGTCTCACCCTCCTGCGCCCGGCGCACAATGATCCTGCCGCCACAAAGCTTGTCATAATCAAACGCGTGCAGCGGCTGGCCGGTTTCCATCAGACAAAAATTCGTGATGTCCACCACATTATTAATGCTCCGTGACCCCACGGAACAAAGGCGGCGCTTAATCCACTCCGGCGCGTCAGCCACAGCGGCACCGCGGATAAACGTGCCAAGATAACGCGGACAGCCCTTTTTGTCCAAGATTTTAATGTCGCAGGGACGGGAGGGAAATTTCACCCCCGGCATCTTGACGGGTTTAAGCCGCGTATTGAGGATGGCGGCGACTTCCCGCGCCATGCCGCGCATGTTCAGACAATCCGGGCGGTTGGGAGTAATCTCCAACTCAAAAACCGTGTCCGCGTCGACCGTTGTTATTTTTTCGACTTCAAACCCCGCCATCGTCAATTTATGGGCGAGCTTTTCTGCCGAAACACCGACGGTGACGTAATCTTTAAGCCAGTTGAGACTGATTTTCATAGAATACCTTTTTGACGACCATCTACCCCGCTTCGCGGGGTGATTTGTCTCTTTCTATTAATAAACTTCGTCCGCAGATTAATGGTAGAGACAAATCAAAATTGCTCCAAAAACCTTACGTCGTTCTCGAAAAACAAACGGATGTCCTGGATGCCGTGTTTGAGCATCGCGATGCGCTCCACACCCAGCCCGAAGGCCAGGCCGGTGTATTTCCCCGCCGGGTAACCGGCCGCGACAAACACCTTCGGGTGCACCATGCCGCAGCCCATGATCTCCAGCCAGCCCTTGCGCCGGCACACCGAACACCCCTTGCCGTCACAGATATAACAGGAAATGTCCACTTCGGCGGAGGGCTCGGTGAACGGGAAAAAATGCGGACGGAACCGCATCTTGATTTTTTCGCCGAAAAATCTCCGGCAAAATACCGTCAGAAGCCCCTTGAGGTCCGAGAATTTGACGTCTTCATTGACCAGAAGCCCTTCGATCTGGTGGAACATGAACGAATGGCTGGCGTCGACCGCGTCGGGCCGGTACACCCTCCCCGGGACGATCACCCCGAACGGCGGCTGATATTTCTGCATGACGCGGATCTGGGCGGGAGAGGTATGACTGCGTAGCAATTGATAACGGCCCGGACGGTCCGGGTCGGGCAACTCGAGATAGAAAGTATCAAAGGCGTCGCGGGAAGGATGGTCGACGGGGATATTCAAGGCCGTGAAATTATTGAATTCCGTTTCGATCTCCGGCCCCTCCTGGACCACGAACCCCAGCCGCTCGAACATCCCGCAGATATCATCGACGGTCTGCGTCAGGATGTGCCTGTGGCCCGGCGGGACCGTAACGCCGGGGGTCGTGACGTCGATATCCTCGCCGGGATCCCTGGCCTGCCGGGCCTTGATGGCTTTGGTTCTCTCCTCAACAATGCTGGAAACGTCGTTCTTCAGATCATTGGCGCCCTTGCCGACGACGGGCCTTTGTTCGTGGGGAAGGGTCGCCAGGGAAGCGTAGATGTCCTGGACCAGCCCCTTGCGGCCGAGATATTTGACCCGGAAGGCCTCAAGGTCTTTGAGGTCCGCGATCTGTGCCGCTTCCCGCCTGATCGTTTCCTGAATCTCCTGAAAATTCCAGCTCATCTACGCATCTCCCCAGAAAAGCTTCATTATACCACACCGGGCACCCGTCTTCGTATCCTGGCCTATTTTTCCCACGTCGCCGGAACAAAAAGAATCAAAAGCGCATAAAATTCCAGGCGTCCGGCCAGCATCAAAAAAGAAAGCACCCACTTGCCCGGCACCGAAATCCATCCAAAGTTGTGCATCGGCCCCACCTGGCCCAGCCCGGGACCACAGTTGCTCATGGCGGTCACCGCCGCTGTCATGGCCGTCACGATATCGGTGCCGTCGGTCATAATCAAAACAAGCGTCCCCCCGAAAAACATCAGCAGATATAAAGAAAAAAACGAAAGAACGCCCGTGACCATCTTGTCTTCCAGGGCCTTGCCGTTAAATTTAACGGGCAAAATGGCGTTCGGGAAAACCGCCTGAAGGGTGTTGCGGGCGACGATCTTGACCGACAACAGGGCGCGGATCACCTTCAATCCGCCGGCGGTGGAGCCTCCACAACCACCGACAAATATCAGCAGCATAAGAATAAACTTCAGCACCGATGGCCAGAGATCAAAGTCAGCCGTCACAAATCCTGTTGAGGTGGCGATCGACACGACCTGAAAGGCTGCCTCGCGCAAAGGAGCCGCGGAGACGTTGGACACCAGCAGGACCCAGGCAAAAAACGGAATCAAAATCGCCATCATAAAAAAATACGTCCGGAATTCCTCGTCTTTAAAGAAATTAAGCGGCTTGCCTTTAAGAGCCCGATAAAACAGAACAAAATTAACCCCACCCAAAAACATAAAAAGCGTCACCACCCACTGGACCGGCGGCCCGTAAACGCCGATACTGGCGTTTTTCGTCGAGAAACCGGCCGTGGCTATCGTGGCGAAGGTGTGGCAAAGCGCATCAAAGCCGGGCATGCCGCAGATGATGAGCGCGATCAATTCGCACAAAGAAAGAAACAAATACACGCCCAGGAGCTTTTTAGCCGTTTCCCTGATTTGAGGGGCGATACGCTCCGTGGAGAGCCCGGCAGCCTCCGCCTCATACAGCTGGAAGGTGTGGACGCCGACCGCGGGTAACAGGGCGATGTAAAGGACGACGATACCCGCGCCGCCCAGCCAGGTCGTGAGACTACGCCAAAAAAGGATGCCGCGCGGCAAGATCTCGACGTCGGAGAATATGGAAGAGCCTGTCGTGGTGAATCCGCTGGTAATCTCAAAGACCGCATCCGTATAATGCGAAACGACTCCGGCCAGATAAAGAGGTATGGCGCCGAACAACATCAAAAGTACCCAGGACAATCCCACGATAGCCAGACAATCTTTGGCGCCAATTTTTCGCGAGTATTCTTTTTTGACGGGGAAAATCCACAAAAGAGCGCACGCGACAACGGCTCCCAGGAATATCGTCAAAAGAAAGGCTTTTGTTTCCCGGCTATGCGGGTCGTCGTAAAGCGCCCAGCCCAGAGGGGCCGCCATACAACAACAAGCAACAAGAATAATTCTGGAAATGATATTGATGACAAACCGCTTGTGCATAAGGGATCATCCGCGCGTGAACAAGGCCTGAAGTTTCTTTGCGGCGTCCTTGTGGCAAAACACGATCACGCGCTTGCCGGCTTCGATCTGCGTGTCGCCTTTGGCCAAAACGACCTGTTTATCGTTATAAACAGCACCGACGATGGAATCTTTGGGAAATTTAATGTGCTGGATGGTGGCCTTGGTAATGGGGGAACCTTCCTCGGGGATGAGCTCCATGGCCTCGGTTTCGCCTTCCAGGAATTTCGCCACCGACCATATGCCGCGCCCGCGGGCAAGACGCAGGATGCGCTCGACGGCCAGATAATACGGGTTGATGGTAGCGTCGATGTCCAGGGCGTTGGTAATGGACATCAGGTCCCGGTGCTGGGAAAGAATAATGGAATTTTTGGCCCCCATCTTCTTGGCCAGGACCGAACTCACCAGATTGGCCTGGTCGTCGTTGGAGGTGGCGATAAAAACATCCGCGGCCTCGATACCGCATTCCGTGAGGATGTCCGCCTCGGAAGGTGAGCCGTTGATGACCCGCACGGCCGACAGCTCTCCGGCCACCTCTTTGGCCAATTCCGCGTCCTCTTCCAGCAGGATCACCTCACGGACCCGTTTGGACAAGGACATGGCGACGTGCTTGCCCGTGATAGTCGCGCTGTAAATAATGATCTTTTTGGGGAGCTTGACTTCGGGGTTGACGAACGTCAAGAATTCGCCCAGCGACGAGGAAGGCAACAAAACATAAATATGGTCCTCCGCCCTGATCATGGAATCCCCCCTGGGGATGATGACGGAATCCTTGCGGATGATCGAAATGATCAAAAACGGCCAGGGGAAATCTTCGTCGCGGACATCCGCGATGCGCAACCCGCACAAAGGCGACGCCGCGGTTATGTCAAAGGCCCTCAGCAAGATCCTGCCGCCGGCAAAATCGGCCACCTCGCTGGAGCCGGGCGCCTCGACGATTTTAGTGATGGCCTGGGCGGCCACGAGTTCAGGGTTGATAATCTCGTCGATATAAAACTGGTTGTACCCCGCCTGGCCGATCATGTTCTCCAGGGCGATGTTGCGCACGCGGGCGATCCGCCGCTTGGCTCCCAATATCCCCGCCAGGGAACAGACGACAAGATTAGTCTCGTCCGAAGTTGTGACGGCCAGGACCAGGTCGGCTTCCTGCACCCGCGCTTTTTTAAGCACATCCGGGTCCGCGCCATTGCCAATGATCACTTGGGCGTCAAGCTTGTCGATGTTTTTTTGAACGACCTTGTCGTTGCGCTCGATCAAATAAACATCGTTATTCTCTTCAGCCAAAAGCTTGGCCAGATTGATGCCGATTCTCCCGGCTCCAACGATGATAATCTTCATAGGCCTATCAATAATTTTGCCCCGCTCAAAGGCGGGGCTTCACGGCAACAAAACGACACAAACCGTTTTACGCGGATTTTTTCGCCAGTTCGACAAGCTTCAAAAAGGCGTCCGGCGAATTGACCGCCAAATCGGCGATAATTTTACGGTTGACCGCGACCTTGGCTTCTTTTAAACCGTTAATAAAACGGCTGTAAGAGATCCCCGCCGCACGGCAAGCCGCGTTGATCCTCACGACCCACAGCTGCCGGAATTGGCGCGTCTTGGCCTTACGATCGCGGAAGGCGTACGCCATCCCCTTGATCAAAGACCGCTTGGCCTGGCGGTAACGGTTATGTTTCTGGGCGAACTGGCCCTTCGTCCGTTTTAAAACCCGCTTTTTTCTTTTGTGTGTAGTAGCGGCATGTCTTACCCTAACCATACGGCAACAGCCTCCTTATCTTACTTGCATCAGCCCTGGAAACATACGAGCTCTGGCGCAGCTTGCGCTTGGCCTTGCGCGATTTCTTTCCCAAAAGATGTCCCCGTCGGGCGCTGCGTTTTTTTAGTTTGCCGGATTTCGTCAAACGGAAGCGTTTGGCGACCGACTTGTTGGTCTTTAATTTAGGCATTTGACTTCCTTTCTTCGGCTGCGGCGAATGTGCCGGACATCAAACCTAGACCGCCATGTTCGGGGCGATCACTACCGTCATAATACGCCCTTCCATGGCCGGTTTTTTTTCTGCCTGACCGTGTTCGGCGAGATCAACGATCGCGCGGTCAAGGACTTTCCCACCCAAATCTTTATGCATCATTTCCCGCCCGCGGAAAAACATGTTGATCTTTACCTTATCTTTTTTCTGCAAAAATCCCGCGGCCTGCTTGACCTTGATCTGATAATCCGACTCTCCGATGTTGGGCTTCAGGCGTATCTGTTTAAGGTGCATCACGTGCTGGTTCTTTTTGATGCGCCTTTCCTTTTTTTCCTGGTCATATTTATATTTGCTAAAATCCATGATACGGCACACCGGCGGGTTTGCCGTCGGGGCGACCTCTACCAGGTCCAGCCCGTGCTCCTGCGCCAGATCCAGCGCCCGGCGCACCATGACCACCCCCAGCTGCTCGGAATTCGGACCAATCACGCGCACCTCGGGGACCCTGATGCGCTCATTGACACGAATGTACTTTTGGATAGAACACCTCCTTTTACGGTTTCCTCAAACGGATTTCTTCCTGGACCTGCTCAACAAATGATTTCAATTCCCGGGGACCCTGGTCGCCCTGGCCGTATTTTCTAGCAGCGACCTTGTTCTCCTGCGCCTCTTTATCGCCCACAACCAGAAGATACGGGATCTTCTTGACGGTGCCTTCACGGATACGCTTGCCTAAACTTTCGTTTCGAGAGTCAATTATAACCCGCACTCCGGCTTTTTGTAAATCATCTTTTACGCGCAACGCATACTCTTCATGGTCACTGCGGATCGGAATGATCGCCACCTGGGTCGGCGCCAGCCATATCGGAAACGCGCCGCCGTAATGCTCGATAAGAGTCCCAATAAAACGCTCAATGCTTCCCAAGATCGCCCGGTGGATCATAATTGGCCGGCTTTCGGCCCCCTGCTCATTGACATAAGAAAGTTTGAATCGCTCCGGCAGGGAAAAATCGCACTGGATCGTGGCGCATTGCCATTCGCGCCCAATGGCGTCTTTAAGCTTGATATCAATTTTAGGACCGTAAAAGGCGCCTTCACCTTCGTTGATCACAAATGGTAATTTTTTCTCTTTGAGCGCATCTTCAAGCGCCTTTGTTGCTGTTTCCCAGTTCTCTAAAGTGCCAATGTAATCCTCGGGCCGCGTGCTTAATTCGATATTAAGGTTCTCAAACCCAAAATCTTTCATCACCGCAAAGGTAAAATCAATAACTCCTTCGACCTCAAATTTTACTTGATCTTGCTGGCAGAAAATATGCGCGTCATCTTGCGTAAATCCACGTACGCGTAAAAGCCCATGCAAAACGCCGGCTTTTTCCTGACGATAAACCGTGCCCAATTCAAAGAACCGGACCGGCAAATCCCGGTACGAACGGATTTTAGAATTGTAGATCAGGATATGCCCGGGACAATTCATCGGTTTGACCGCAAATTCCTCGTCGCCAACTTTAAAAAAGTACATCAGGTCGCGATAATGCTCGGCGTGGCCGCTGATCTCCCAAAGTTTACTTTTTAACATGTGGGGCGTCATGACAAATTCATACCCGCGCTTGAGGTGTTGTTCGCGCACATAATCTTCGATGGTTTTGCGCAACATCGCGCCGGCCGGATGATAAAAAACCAATCCGGCTCCGGCCGTTTCATGATAAAAATTAAAAAGTTCGAGTTGCGCGCCCAATTTGCGATGATCCCTTTTTTCTGCCTCCTCAAGCATCTTAAGATAATCATCGAGCTCTTTCTGGCTAAAAAAAGCTGTCCCGTAGATCCTCTGCAACATGGCGTTTTTTTCACTCCCGCGCCAGTACGCGCCAGCCACCGACAACAGCTTAAGCGCCTTGATCTCTCCGGCATTATCAACGTGCGGCCCCTTGCAAAGATCGAACCATGCATCGCCGGTTTTGAAGATCGAAACCTTTTCGTCGGGAATCCCTTCGATCAGCTCGACCTTGTAGCCCTCGTTCATCTTCTTAAAAAGCGCGATGGCATCGGCCCGCGGCATAAAAGTTTGCGTGAATTTCGGCTTGCGCTCGATAATCCGGCGCATCGCTTTTTCAATTTTCTTCAAATCCTCGTCGGTAAACGGTTCTTTGCGGTCAAAGTCGTAATAAAACCCGTTCTCGATGGCGGGGCCGATGGTGACCTTCGTGTCGGGCCAAAGCTCCTGCACCGCCTGCGCCATCACGTGCGAACAACTGTGCCGCAATTTGTCTAAATCCGTCTTATATTCCATAAAATTAAAATGGACTCAGGGGGGCTCGAACCTCCGACCTTTTCCATGTCAAGGAAACGCTCTAACCAACTGAGCTATGAGTCCATAATTTACTTGAACAATTCTTATATCATGCCGGGAGAGGGACTCGAACCCTCACGTCCGTTAAGGACACAGGATTTTAAGTCCTGATCGTCTACCAGTTCCGACATCCCGGCCAATCCCCGGCTTTAAAATTTTAAGGCGCGAGTCGGAATTGAACCGACGCATAGGAGTTTTGCAGACTCCCGCCTTACCACTTGGCTATCGCGCCATTGTAAACACAAATGCCTGTTTCGCCCCGGCGTAACGCCAAAGCAAAACAGGCTATCCTCGCCAGCATTCATTTGACAGCACGCACAACGGCATCAACGATCGTGTCCACCTCCGCCAGATGCCCTTCTCCGACGGTACCGCAAGCCAGCTTCCCGGAGATCGGATCAATAAAATGTGCGCCCTGTTTTTTCAGCTTCGAACAGTTTTCCCGGACAATCTTGTTTGTATACATCTCCGTATTCATGGCGGGGGCAAGAAGAATACGCGCCCTGGTGGCAAGCGCGACGCATGTCAAAAGATTGTCCGCGATGCCGTACGCCAGTTTGCCGATAATGGCCGCGGTGGCAGGGGCAATCAAAAAAACATCCGCCTGCTGCGCCAAAACGATATGCGGCATTTTAAAAGCGCCGTTTGCAAAAGTTTCCCGATAAACCTCCTCACCACAAAGCGCCGAGAGGGTCAACGGTGTTATAAATTCCTCCGCCTCCTTGGTCATCACCACGGAGACGGAAAAGCCTTTTTCGCACAGCCTGCGGATAATGTCAGCTGACTTGTAAGCGGCGATGCTTCCAGTTACCCCTAGGACAACTTTCTTTGATTTAGCCATGAACCGGATCGCTTTCCAGAAAACGCGTCAACACAGGAGAGAAATTTCTTAATTATAGAGAGGATTTCTTCTTGTCCGCGCGCTTTTCAGCCGTTTGCCTGGTCTCAATCTTCCCTTGCTTGATCTCTTCAAGGGCGATCGTCGTGACCTTATCAGTGGTAGGCTTGGAGATCAGACAAGGTTTCCCTTCGGAAAGTTCCAAGGCACGGCTAGCGGCCATGCGCACCAAACGATAAACGCTCCAGCCGGAGCGCGGCAACAATTCTTCGATGGACCTGTATTCCATAAAACACTTCCTCCCGTTCTTTCAATATACTAAAATAACGTTACTCCTGTTTCCCGGCAACATAAGGTAGGTATATATAACACATGCCACCAGCGTTGTCAAAAAAATAATGCGCCGCCCAGGTTTATCCCAACCCAGTTTGCTGCCTTAAGTTACAACCTTGATTTTACCTCGCGCCGGACAATGCCGGCCAGCTGCTTGGTGGCCTTCGACAGGCGGTCATTAACAATTACGTAATCGTAATGCTTTGCTTCTTTCAGTTCCCCGTGCACGGTTGCGAGCCGCGCCCTCAAGGCCTCTTCCTTTTCAGATCCACGATTGGCCAGACGCTGACGCAACACGGCCAACGACGGCGTTTTAATAAATATCTTTACGGCCCGGGGGAATTGCCGGCTTACGGTTTTCGCGCCCTTGACATCGATGCACAAGAGCACATGTTTGCCGGCTTTTAAAAAATCAGCAACCTGTTTGCGCGGCGTACCATAATAATTCCCAAATACCTCCTCACATTCGAGGAAATGCCCCGCTTTCTTTTTATGCTGAAACATCCGGCGACTGACAAAAAAATAATCCCGGCCATCGCGTTCGCCGAGACGCGGCATCCGCGTCGTTAACGAAATTGTTTTAACCAGCCGCCTGTTGACTGCCTGGTTGGCCAGCAAATTCTTGTACAAAGTCGTTTTGCCGGAACCTGAAGGGCCGGAAAGAATGAATATTTTGCCCTTGACCGCCCCCTGCCGAGTCCGCTTCATTCGATGTTTTGCGCCTGTTCCCGGATTTTTTCGATTTTGCTTTTAAGTGCCACGACCGCGTTGATGACAATTTTATCTTGCAGCTTCGACCCGATCGTATTGGCCTCTCGTTGCATTTCCTGGGCGATAAAATCCATTTTCTTGCCAGCGGAGCTGCTGCTTTTCAGGAGTCGACCCGCCTCATCGATATAATGCGCCAGCCGGGACATCTCTTCGTTAACGTCGCATCCTTTTTGAAAAGATTGGAACTCTTCGACGGAAAGCTCTTGTCGTTTTTCTTTCAAAACGGCCTGTGACCGTGCCTTGATCTGCCGGATCTGTCCGCGCATTTTCTTAAGCTTATCGGTGACGTCCGCCGCAAGACCACGGCCTTCGCGCTGACGCATCTGTTCAAGCGCCTTAAACGATTTCTGCAGACATTTTTCCAGTGTCGGCCAGGCCTCAACTGGATCCAGGAACGATTCCCTGGTCTCGACGGTACCAGGCAACCGAACAATATCGGAAATCCTTAAATCATTTTCCAGCCGGAATTCCCGGGAAAGCTCCTGAGCGTATCGCAAATATTTTCGCACGATGTCTTTATTAAGAACTATCTCCTGGGTGGGCTTGTGAGCAATTTTAACCGAGACTGTAACGCGGCCGCGTTCAATATGCCTCTGGGCCAATTGTTGGATTTTATTTTCGATGGAACTAAATCCGCCCGGCAAATAGTAAGCGATGTCAAAATAGCGGTGGTTAAGGCTCTTGACTTCGACGACCACCCTGATTTTCCCCCAGACAAACTGGGCGCTGCCAAATCCCGTCATCCCCTTGATCATGCCCACACCTTTCGTCCGTTCATCCCCGCCTTGGCTTTTTTCGTCGGATAAAGCGAAACGAGAATTTCCTGCGGCTCGAACCAAAGCTTGATTTCTCGCTCCGCTTCCCTGGCGGTGGAAGAAACATGAACAACGTTTTCAAAAAGCCCGTCGGTTGTAATGCGCCCGTACGACCCCCGGACCGTCTGGGGCGCGGCCTCTTCCGGGTTGGTCGCCCCG
>JACRHP010000043.1 GCA_016212005.1 Candidatus Omnitrophota bacterium
CGTTAAAAACGATCTCCCAGCCTTTCACTCCATTGTTACCGATTTTAAAAAAGTTTCAAAAAACGAGTATTTAACGTGGAATAATGAGCAAAAAATGTCTTTCTGGATCAATGCATACAATATCGAGGCGATGAAATTGGTACTTGATCACTATCCGCTAAAACGATCCTTGGGCCTTCAAGCACTCCGTTATCCTGCCAACAGTATTCAGCAAATCCCCAATGTTTGGAATCAAGAAGTGCCCACTGTTTTAGGGAAGAAAGTCAGTCTCAACTATATCGAGAATGAAATATTAAGGAAGGAATTCCCGGACCCGCGTATTCATTTCTCAATCGTTTGCGCGTCTTTGGGATGTCCTGTTCTGCTCGATGAGCCCTATGTGCATGACCGGCTGGATTCGCAATTAAGTGATCGGGTCAGAAAATTTGTTCAGGATTCCAAGAAAGTACGTTATGACTCGCGCAACAATACGCTTTATCTTTCCCCCATTTTCAAATGGTTTAAAGAAGACTTTGAGAAGGTCGGAGGCATTGTCGCGTTTGTTAAAAAATATATGCCTTCAGAGATCAAGTTATCCGACGATGCCAAGATCCAATGGCTGGATTATGACTGGAGCTTGAATGAACAATAGCGGAACATGGATAATGGCGGGGTTGTTTTTTCTGGGGGTTAATATCAAAATTTCCCTTTTAAGCCACAGTTTTATTTTTGGTGTCAGCCATGCCCAGCGGCCGATTATTGAATTTTTGGTTTATATATATCTGGCCTTCCTGGTTTATTGGTTGGTTCTGGGACAGCTTCGGGAAAATCGATCAGGACGCGGAGTTAAACGGTTTAACTTGGCGTGGATTTTGATTATAGGTATTCTGGCGCGGTTAGTCTATTTCCCTTCTCAGTTGATTCAGGAAACAGATCCCTATCGTTATGTTTGGGACGGCCAAATGATGTTGGCAAAGCAGAATCCTTATTCCCTAACTCCACAGGAGGCGTATGAGAGTGGGTTGCTTTCCTCAGATTCTACGAAGCAGGAAACAATCCAATACGTTAACGAAAGGATTAATCATCCGGGTGTTAAAACGATCTATCCTCCGGGAGCACAGTTTCTTTTTGGGTTGTCCCAGATGTTAACGCCCTGGAGTCTGGTCGGATGGAAGATTATGATCGCAGTAACTGAAATCTTAATTATGTTTTTAATGGTTTTCATATTAAAGCAATTAAGGTTGCGCCCGGATTGGGTTGTCCTTTATGCCTGGTCACCGCTTATTATTAAGGAGTTCTCTAACAGCCTTCATCTGGATGTCTTTGCCGTTTTGTTTATTTGCTTGATGATATACGCCTTTATTAGAAAGTATCATCGATTGGCTTTGCTGTCTTTAGCGGTGGCGACAATGATTAAATGGTTTGCTATTGTTCTTTTGCCTTTTTTATTAATTATGTTCCGGCAGAGTTTATTGAAGAATTTAGCGTCTGTCGGGCTATTCGCCGGTTTGATTATGGCTTTTTTCTTTCCGTTTATAAATACTGGAACCGGAGCATTGTTTGAGGGGCTTTTCAGATTTTCAGCCGGATGGAAGGTCAACGACGGCCTTTTTAGTGTTATCACAAACATTATTCAGAATTTTCACCTGCCGTTTGATACGAATACTATGAGCCGATTTGTGGTCGGTTTGATTTTTGGCTTAATCGTCATCTGGGCCTGCCAACGATTACTAAAGAAAAGGACTATCTTTAGATATTTGCAAATGTCGTTGATAAGTTTGTCTGCTTTGTTCTTTCTTATTCCTACAGGTAACCCGTGGTATTTCACTTGGTTGTTTCCGTTCTTAATTGTTTTTCCTTCAAGAGCGCTGATCGCTTTTTCTGGCTTAGTTTTCCTTTATTACTTGGATTTTTATTTCATGTATCACGAGCAAAGAGAGCTGTTTCAGTGGGTTCGGTTAGTGGAATATGGATTATTTTTTATCATTTTGGGATTGGAGTTATGGATCAAAAACCGACAGTGGCCATTATTATCCCGGTTCACAATGAGAGCGGTGTCATTGGAGAGGCATTAAAGCATTTTGTTTCTCTGGGGGCCGACGAAGTGATCGTTGTGGACGGGAAGTCAGTCGATGGTACATATGAAATTCTCAAGGGGAGATCCCATGGGGTGATGTGCTATCAAACGGCCTTTCCGGAGCGTTCTTTACAAATGAATCTGGGCGCGTTCGAATCAAAATCGGATGTTTTTATTTTTGCCCACATTGACATGCGGCTCCCTTTAAATGCCATTGCAGTGGTTCGTGAGAAAGTAAAACAGGGTTTTATCGGTGGTGGTTTCAAAAAGTCGTATAGCCCGAGTACATGGTTATTGAGAGTTTACATTTATTTGTTAAATCAGATTTATCTAGGGAAGATGCATTGTTTGGTGGGGACAAATGCCATGTTTGTTGCCAGGGAAGTCTTTGAAAAAATGAATGGATTTTCAGAGGTGGCTCTTTTGGAAGACATGATTTTCTCTGAGTGCTTGAACAAAGAAGGCAGGATTGCGATTGTTGATCATCCAGTCATCGTTTCGTCAAGAAAGTACCTTAAAAATGGTGTTATTAAGCAGATTTTACGTAACGTCCGGATTGTTTTAGGATATAAATTATTGCACGAAAGTCCGGTGAAACTGCGTGAAATATATTCAGGCCTGCCGGTAGGCAGGCAGGGGTAACTATGGGGCCGGATGTCCTTCTATATTTTGTGAAGTATCCAACGCCGGGCAAGGTCAAAACCCGTTTGGCCAAAACGGTGGGGGAGCAAGTAGCTGCAAGATTATATAGCGAGTTAACAGAAAAGAATTTAGAAGTGATTGCGTCATTATATCAGAGAAATATCTGTGACCTTGTGATTGTTTTTGATCCGCCGGAGAAAAGTAAGGATATTAAACGTTGGCTCTCTTTATCGTGTGAATATTTGCCTCAGTGCGGGGGAGGATTGAGTGAGCGACTCATACGCTCTTTTCACGAAGCATTCCAAAGAGGAGGTAAGCGGGTTATGGCCTTGGGGAGCGACACCCTGGGATTAACAACTGACATTATTCAGCATGGATTTGAGGCCCTTCAATCAAGCGATGTCGTTATCGGCCCGGCAGAGGATGGTGGTTATTATTTAATTGGATTAAGCAGTTTTCAGCCGGAACTTTTTCAAGGAATTTCTTGGAGTACAGACACAGTTTTGCAGCAAACATACAACCATATCAGCAAATTAGGTCTAAGTTATCAAATATTGACTCCATTGGAAGATTTAGACGAAATGAAGATAGGAGAAAAAATATGAACCCAGCGGTTGTTAATCAGAAAAAAGAAAACGTTAAGAATTATTACGGCAGGATTTTGAAAACAAATGAAGATCTTAAGACCAGCGCTTGCTGTACAACCGACAGCCTGCCGGATGAAATAAAATCCATTCTCAAGAATATTGAGCCGGAGATATTGGACAAGTTTTATGGATGCGGTTCCCCGATTCCAAAACTTTTAGATGGATGCACAGTCCTGGATTTGGGCAGTGGAACGGGCCGGGACGTTTATGTCATATCCAAATTAGTCGGGCAAAAGGGAATGTCCATTGGGATCGATATGACAGAAGAGCAACTGTCGGTTGCGCGTAAATATCAGGATGCTCAAATGAAGAAATTTGGGTATACCAAAGCTAACGTCGATTTTAAGCAAGGATACATTGAAGACCTTAAAGAAGCAGGGATCAAGGATAACAGTGTCGATGTCGTCATCTCCAACTGTGTCATCAATCTTTCCCCGGATAAACCACAGGTCTTTAAGGAAATATTCAGGGTCTTAAAGCCGGGAGGGGAGCTTTATTTTGCGGACGTATTCACTAACGCACGTGTTCCTCAAGAATTTCATGATGATCCGTTAGCCTATGGCGAATGTTTGGGCGGCGCGCTTTATATTGAGGATTTCAGACGGATTCTTGCCAGGTTAGGTTGTCCGGATTACCGGATTGTACAAAAAAGAAGAATCGATATTGATGATCCCATTCTTGCCAAAAAAGCCGGGCCGGTAGAATTTTATTCTATGACTATTCGGGCTTTTAAATTGGCTGACCTGGAAGACCGTTGCGAAGATTTTGGGCAGGCGGCCTATTATCAAGGCACGATTGATGGGTGTCCGAACGCTTTTATTTTGGACGACCACCATACGTTCGTGACTGGTAAACCTATATTGGTTTGCGGTAACACGGCTTCTATGCTGATGAATACTCGTTACAGGAAACACTTTAGGGTTAGTGGCGACAAATCCAGACATTTCGGATTGTTCCCCTGCGGGCCTGCTCCAAGTGAAACCAAATCAACAGGGAAAGGAGGGTGCTGTTAATGGAATGGACGGTTTTCATTATCTTGGCAACATTGTTCGTCGCTTATACCAATGGTGCGAATGACAATTTCAAAGGTGTGGCGACACTTTTGGGCAGCGGAACAACGGATTATCGAAAGGCTCTTGCTTGGGCGACGGTCACTACATTAGCTGGATCCGTCACGGCATTTTTCTTCGCGACGAAATTGGTAAAAACTTTTAGTGGAAAAGGATTGGTTCCGGACGCTTTAATTGGAACGCCTGAATTCTTATTGGCAGTCGCACTTGGAGCTAGCGCAACGGTTTTATTGGCTACGTTGACGGGAATTCCGATATCAACAACACACAGCTTAACGGGTGCTCTGGTAGGGGCCGGATTGGTTGCTATCGGAAAAGATTTGGGTTTCTCCACTTTAGGTAAGAATTTCTTTATTCCTTTAATAGCCAGTCCCTTCATTGCCGTTGTATTTACATTCGTGGTTTATATGGTCTTTCGTTTTATTCGTCAGAAGTTAGGTGTCGGGCGGAGTACTTGCGTTTGTATGGGAGAAAAAGTAATTCCAGTCGCTAATGTTAATTTGGTTAACGGACAAATGCTTTCAGTGGCAGAGTTGAAGTCTATGGAAATATTTGTCGATGAGAAAAGTCAGTGTCAGGCCAGAGCTTTAGATCGATATGAGGGACGAGTTATTGGTATTGATGCCCAACAGATTTTAGATACTTTGCATTTTATAAGCGCCGGGGCGGTGAGTTTTGCCCGGGGATTAAATGACACACCGAAGATTGTCGCGCTTGCCGTAACCGCTGGAGCGTTGGGATTGAAACTTAATATTGGTTTCGTCGCTTTGGTCATGGCTTTGGGCGGAATTTCAAGTGCGAAGAAAGTGGCGGAAACCATGTCGCATCGGATCACAGCGATGAATCATGGACAGGGATTTACGGCCAATTTGATCACGGCAGTTTTAGTTATCTTTGCTTCGAAGATGGGTGTGCCGGTTTCAACGACGCATGTTTCCTGCGGTTCATTGTTCGGCATCGGATTGGTGAATGGGAAAGCCAATTGGAAAATCATCGGCGGCATTGTCTCGGCGTGGGTTTTGACGTTACCCATCGCCGCATTGTTATCGGCAGGATTTTATATGGGGTTAAGGATGATAGGCTCCTGAGGCAGAAGCCTCAGGAGTTTCGGCTGGTGTATGGGTAAACACCAGCCTCAAGGAGGCCGTTAGACGATGGATTGTTTTAAATCAAAATTAGTAGAGCACAATATCGACTTGAGGAAACGGAAAATCGAGATTCTTCAAGTGAACGTGGGAAAGTTATGTAATCTCACTTGCGTTCATTGCCATGTGGAGGCGGGACCGACAAAAATCAAGGAAAACATGAATCGAGAGACAGCGGAGGCAGTCGTTCGGTTTATGGATGCTTCGGGTGCGACAACGCTCGATATTACCGGCGGTGCGCCGGAGCTTAATCCTCATTTTAAATATCTGGTCATTGAGGCACAGGCAAGAAATCTTCGTGTTATTGATCGTTGTAATCTGACTATATTTTATGAGAATGGAATGTCGGATTTGCCCGATTTTCTCGCCCGCCATCAAGTTGAGGTTGTTGCGTCGCTTCCCTGTTATCAGGAACAAAATGTCGATAAACAAAGAGGTAACGGAACATTCCATAAATCTATTGAAGCATTGAAATGGCTGAATGATTTGGGGTACGGAAAGAAAAAGGAACTTGTTTTGAATCTTGTCTACAATCCCGTCGGCCCTCATTTACCACCGGCACAGAAGAAACTGGAAGAGGATTATAAGCAAAGACTTTATGCCGATTTCGGGATTGTTTTTAATAAGTTATACACGATCACCAATATGCCCATCACACGGTATGCCAAGTACCTGAAGGCATTTGATCAATACGATGCTTATGTCGAGCTTTTGGTCAGCAGTTTCAATCTCGCCACGGTGGAAGGGCTGATGTGTGTGAATACCTTGAGCGTCGGCTGGGACGGCAGGTTATATGATTGTGATTTTAATCAAATGCTGGGCATGGGTATACGTAATGGCAGACCCTTGACCATATCGGATATTCAGTTAAAGGAGTTGAGTAATTGGGAAATCCTGACGGGCAATCATTGTTTCGGCTGCACCGCCGGGGCAGGATCAAGCTGTCAGGGAGCTTTGGAAAGGAATATGCTCGCAAAGGAGTCGTGATGGAGAAGTCGAATATACCATTTTATCTCTCATTCGCCGGAGTAGCAGGAATTGTCTTTTTTCTTGTTTTAGAAAGATTTGTCCCGTTTCGACGGGTATCTTTACCCCAATGGCAGAGATGGCTCATTAATTTCAGTCTAAGTTTTTGTAACCTTCTCATTGTTGATCAGAGTTTTGTGGTTCTGCTGCAAAGGACGCCTATTTTTAGCGAGATATTTCATTTTGATCTATATGGCCGGTTGGGGTTAGGCAGCTTTTGGCGTGTTGTTTTGACTATTCTTATTTTAGATTTTGCGATGTACGTTTGGCACCGGATTAATCATGCAGTCCCTTTTTTGTGGCGGTTCCATCGCGTCCATCATAGCGATCCGCATGTCGATGTGACCACAGCTTCCCGGTTTCATTTTGGTGAAGTGACGCTTTCCGCTGTCATCAATTATGCTCTCATGCTTTCCTTGGGAGCTTCCATTTGGGAAGTGCGTATTTTCAAACTGATTTTTGTTTTTATGACCCAGCTTACACATAGTAATATCCGTCTCTTTAAGCCGTTGGAAAATTTAATCCGGCTCATTTTTGTGTTGCCTTCCATGCACCGTATCCATCATTCGGATATTCGTCGTGAAACCGATTCGAATTACGGGACGATCTTTTCCATCTGGGATAGATTATTTGCGACGTTCACCAAAGATACTGATTCACAGAAGCTCCATTTTGGTCTTAAAGAATTTCAAGACTCCAAAGAATTAACGTTACCAAAACTTATTATTATGCCCCTTAAGCGGGTGGGTAGGGAACCCCGCCAAGGGCGGGGCAAGTAAGAAAGGAATCTTTATGCGAAAGATATTCTTTATTGTTTTGATATTGGCAGGGATAGGGGTGTGGCTTATTGCCTGGGCGAATGTCCCTGAATCCCGATTAGTTGATTTTAATTACGAGGTTCTCATTGAAGGCATCCCTGAAAAAACCAAAGAATTGAAAATTTGGTTTCCTTATTTATCGGAAACCCCATACCAGGAGATTCAGGAGGTCACCATTGAGCCGCAAGAGGGCGCCCAGATTAGTTACGATAAAATCTACCATAATAAGATTCTCAATTATATGATTGCCTCACCGCAGAATTCTTCTTTGAAGTTTAATATACGCTATCGTGTTAAACGTTCCGAGTATTCAAATAAACACGCTCCATCAGGGTCTTTGTCAAAAAAAGAAGATTTACGTAAATACCTTCAGGCTGACAGGCTGGTCACTATAAGTTCCAAGGTTAAAGGCATGGCTAAAGAAATCACGCAAAGGAAGACAACGACCTTGGATAAAGCCCGCGCGATTTATGATTATATTTTTCAAAATGTTTCCTACGATAAAACTATCCCCGGCTGGGGTAACGGTGACACCGAAAGAGTTTGTTCGCTAAAAGCAGGTAACTGCACGGATTTTCATTCACTATTTATTTCATTGGCCCGCGCTTCAGGGATTCCGGCAAAATTCGTGATGGGTGTTCCCTTAAGTAACGGCAAAAAGGAAGGTGAAATTTCCGGTTATCACTGCTGGGCGGAATTTTATGATGAGAAATCAGGGTGGGTTCCTGTGGATATTTCGGAGGCCTGGAAGAATAAATCAAGATATGCGTATTATTTTGGGGCAATCGGGGCCGATCGTTTGGAGATTAGTGTCGGCCGGGACATCGTTTTAGAACCGAATGCCAACGCGGAACCCTTAAATTATTTCTTTTATCCTTATGTTGAAGTAGATGGAAGAAAATTCTTGCAGATCAAAACATCGTTTCGATTTAAGGATGTGAACATGCGAAAGGAGGTAAGCAAACTTTAAGAAAACCACTAATATTCCCGGGGAGAAAAAATTAATACACAATTAAAAAATAAAAGTCCCGTTTGAACGGGGCAGGGAGGAAAGCAATGCGTAAAATATTTAATCTTATAATGGTTTTGAGTTTAATGCTGTGGAGCGCCGCGGTTGTTTCCGCAGCCGAACACGGAGGGGCTTCCGTAGAGAAAAAGGAACATGGCGGGACAGCGCAAAAGGAACACGGGGGTACCAGCGCGCCATCGGCTGATGCCATTCGTGCAGCCATGAAGGATCATGTCATGGATAAATCCAAGGCAACGGGAACATTTGATGTTACCGATCCCGAAACAAGTAAAACTCGAAAACTGGAATTAATCCGGGTTCATGAGCGGGTAGGAAAGACGGGGAACTATTATTACTCCTGCGCTGATTTTAAGGACACCGAAAGCGGTCAAATGCTCGATCTGGATTTGGATGTCGAAGATAAAGGAGGTAAATTAAGTGTCGCTGATGTGAGAATCCACAAACTCGAAGGAAAGGAACGTTATACCTACGATGCCAATGACAATCGCATTTCCATCAATGCCGACGGCAGTCATATGGAGGGCAGTCACATGGAAGGTCAAGAACAGGGCAAGGAACATGGTGGAAAATAAATGGGAGAGGGGTGCGGACGGATGCTTAAAACGAGCGTTCGTCCGCTCTTTTCAATAAGAGCCATCAAGAGGATTATGTGTCGTAAGAGTTAAAAATTTTTTTTCCCGACACAGAGCAAGGAACGGAATACAATGTCTGAAGTCAGACAAAATTTAGCAACGAGAGAATGGGTCGTCATTGCCCCGGCGCGTTCCAAGAAACCCAGAAGCCTCAACGTGAATATTGACAAAATAAGAGCCTCTGAGAAGCCCTATGATGCGTCTTGCCCTTTTTGTCCGGGCAATGAAGAAATTTCTCCCGTTGAGGAAAAGTTCCGTATTGATAACCCTCAAGGAGATTGGAAGGTCAGGGTCATAAACAATAAATTCAAAATTTTTGCAAGTGAATTATGTTCTCTGAAACCAGAGCCTTTTCTTACTGAAGGGATATACAAAAAACTCAAGGCTTGCGGGGAGCATGAGTTGATTATCGAAACACCTCAACATAACAAGGTTATCATCGATATGAGCCAAGAAGAAGTAAAGGATATTATCCTGGCGTTCACGCATAGATACAAAACATTTGAGAAGAATTCCGGCAATTTAATCACACTTATTTTCAAGAATTACGGAGCGATGGCCGGCCAGACTCAAATTCATTCTCATACCCAAATTGTGAATTCGCGCATCGTCCCCTCGTATATCCGGTTATTGCTTAATCAAGCGCAAGAATATTTTGATGATAACGGGACATGCGTTTTTTGCGATATGCTTAATTATGAATTAAAAGACGGTCAACGATTGATCTATGAGAATGAGGATTATGCCGCCTTTGTCCCGTACGCTGCCGGGACGGAGCATGAGACGTGGATTATGCCGAAGTATCATGGGGCAGGATTAGATTCCCTCCAAAATGAAAGAATTGATCGCCTGGCAAGTATTTTACGCGTTGTCTTCAGAAAATTCTATGCGGCTATCAAGGACCCGGATTTCAATTTTGTTATTAGAAATGCTCCGTATCCTTTAGCGGGAGTGCCATTTTATCATTGGCATATTCAGCTTTTACCGCGGATAAAAATAGTCGGTGGATTTGAGCGGGGCACACGTATCCCGGTCAATACGATTTATCCGGAAGAATCAGCAAAGCTGTTGAGAGAGTGTCAGGTTTAGCTTGAGAAAGAGAGTTAAGAAAATGGGAAATCCTGCGCAAATTAAACCCAACAACAATCTTAAATGGGGTTTCATGGGGGCTATTTCAGCAGCCATTGCCGCTTCTGTTTGTTGCTTGGGTCCGCTGATTCTAGTCGGACTTGGATTCAGCGGGGCATGGATTGGTGGCTTGTCGGCATTTGAACGTTATCGTCCTCTTTCTATGCTTATCACTTTTGGTTTTCTGGCGTTCGCTTTCTACAAAGTCTATTCAAAACCAAAAGCAGACTGCTGTGAAACAGACAGTTATTGTGCCAATCCCAAAGCGGATAAAATCAACAAAATTGCCCTTTGGAGTGTAATGGTTCTTGTTATTGGAATGCTTGTTTCTCCCAATGTCATCGGAGCATTTGCCTCGAAATCTACGCTAACACAACCGGCAACGACAAAACAAGTTGTCTTAAATGTCGAGGGAATGACGTGCGCGGCTTGTTCTGTTACTGTAAGCAAAAGTCTTAAACGTGTCGATGGCGTTCAAGAAGCAAATGTCACGCTGATCCCGCCGGAAGCGGTTGTGACCTTTGATCCGGTAAAAGTCAAGGTTGAACAGCTTGTTGAAGCGACCAAGAACGTCGGATATCCATCATCCGTAAGAGGAGGGAATTAACATGTCAGATTGTTGTTCAACGAACAATAAAAGTAGTACTAATCAGCAAAATTTATCTTGCCCCACTTGCCATGAAAAGGGTAAATCAGTTGATACTATTACTTTAAAAAGTCTCTTGAAGCCTGATGCTATGAAGCGTCTTGATTCATCACATAATTATCAATTTTGCCGGACTGCGGATTGCCCTGTTGTTTATTTTTGTAAATCGGTTTCTTTTCGCCAGGACGAGATTGTTGTTCTAGTTTTTCAAAAGGAAAATTTACCATCGACGCCCGTCTGTTACTGTTTTGGTTTTGATAGAAAGGCACTTGTCAACGATGTCAATCAAAATGGGAAAAGCAGTATTCAAGAAAAAATAAAACAATACGTCAAAGATAAAAAATGCGCCTGCGAAATCCGCAACCCCCAGGGGAGCTGCTGCCTGGGCAATATTTCGCAAGTCGTGAATCAATCAAAAGTGCTTTAAGTAATAAATGTGTTTTTGTAATTATGGGGAGGCAATGAATGAGTAAATTCGATTACGGGACGATTGTGATCGGTGGGGGAGCGGCTGGTTTAACCTCCTCCATTTGGTCAGCACAGCTTGGTTCTAGGACCCTGCTTGTTGAAAAAGAAGAGAAGCTGGGAGGAGATTGCCTCCATTACGGTTGCGTCCCGTCGAAATCTTTGATCAAAAGCGCTTATGTTTGTCATTTGATGAGGCATGCCGAAGACTATGGCCTTCCCAAGGCTGATATTGCCCCGGTAGATTTTTCCAAGGTGCGTGACCGTATCCAGAGAATTATCGGCGGGATACAAAAGCACGACTCCCCGGAAGCTTTCAAAAAACAATATAACATTGATACCCAATTCGGTTCGCCCCGATTTGTCGATAATCACACGATTGAGTTAAATGGTAAAAGTATTACAGCCAACACTTTTATTTTGGCAACAGGTTCTTCGGCCCGGATTCTTCCGATTGAAGGGTTAAGAAATGTTCCTTCTATTACAAATGTCCAAATCTTTTCTTTAGACAGATTACCAGCATCTCTGATTGTTTTAGGCGGCGGGCCTATCGGCATGGAAATGGCGCAGTCTTTTTCGCGTCTGGGATCAAAAGTGACTGTCGTTGAATTCGCGGATTGTATTTTGCCCAAAGAAGACCCGGATGTTTCCTGTTATGTTCATGAGCTTCTGGAGAAAGAGGGGATTGAATTTCTGATTCAAGCTAAAGCCCAGAAGGCCGAAAAGAACGGGAACCTTGTTAAACTGACCGTTGAGCATAGCGGAACGACTAAAGTCGTTGAGGCAGAAAGTTTGCTGGTTGCTGTTGGCCGTCAGCCTAATTTAGAAGGATTGGATTTAGAGAAGGCCGGCGTGGAATATGCCCCGCAGGGGATCAAAGTCAACAGTCATCTTCAAACAACAGCGAAGAATATTTATGCCTGTGGTGACTGCAAAGGAGGGTATCTGTTCACGCACGTGGCTGAATATGACGCCCGTATCGCCGCGTTAAATTCCCGGCTATCGTTTCCGATTCTAAAAACGGATTATTCCAACGTGCCGTGGTGCACGTATCTTGATCCAGAAGTGGCTTCCGTTGGTCTTAATGAGACAATGGCCAAGAAAGCAGGGATAAATTATAAAGTTTATAAATATGAATTTGCCCATGTGGACAGGGCGTTAGCCGAAGGGGCAACAAACGGATTTATTAAGATTTTAACAGATGCGAAGCGCAGACTTATCGGAGCGCAGATTGTAGGGCTTCATGCCGGTGAGTTGATTCACGAATGGGTCGCGGTTATAAACGCCAAGATTGATATAGGCAAGATTGAAAAATCCATTCATGTTTATCCGACATTGGCGCAGATCAACAAAAAAGTCAGCGGTAACTTCTTGGCTGGTCAAAGCGCTTTGGTCAAAATCGCGACCTATTTGTTGAAATAAAACGAACTTAAGAAGGGGTGTTAAATTATGGGGAAATTAAAAAATAGTCCGTGGATGAAGTTATTGTTAGTTGTTGCTTTTTTTGCGGCAATCTTTTTCGCTTTGCGATTTTTTAATGTTGATTTCTCCAAGATGACCGTTGAGTCATTTAAAGAAAAGATAGACTCTTTCGGCATCTGGGGGTCGGTTATTTATATTGTTCTCTATGTCTTGCGCCCGCTGATTTTATTTCCGGCCGCCGTATTCTCGGCTTCAGCCGGTGTTATTTGGGGACTCAAGGGCCTTCTGTATCTTCTTGTCGGGGCTAATTTGTCGGCCATCGCGGAATTTATCATTGCTCGATACTTTGCCAGAGAAGCCGTTGAAAAATTGATAAAAGGTAAATTCAATAGTATTGATCGGGCCGTCGAGAGAAATGGATTTGTCACCGTCCTTTTGATTCGTCTGATCCCTAACGTCGCTTGGGATATTCAAAATTTGGCGTTGGGCTTAACGAAGGTCAAGTTTCGGGATTACGTTTTGGCTACTTTGATAGGAATTTTGCCGGGGTCGTTTGCGCTTGTGTATTTTGGATCTTCATTTATCAGCGTCATAACAAACCCGAAACATTTTTGGAAGATTGTTGTGGCCTTTGTCATTTTTGGAGCCGTTTACTATTTGCAGCAATTCTTGAGGAAAAAGCAGAATCAAGAACCAATTACGCCAGCGAGATAGCTCAATGATCAGCATTATTATCCCTGTTTATAATGAAGAAGAATTTTTGTCGAAGAACGATATTTATTACCAAATAATATCACAGGTGGGAGAACTTATCTTTGTCGATGGTGGCAGTACCGATCGCACAGTTTCATTGGCAAAAAAGTTAGGTCGTGTTATTATTTCTCCCCAAAATAGAGGGGCACAAATGAATAGGGGAGCGCAAGAGGCAAAACGCCGCATTCTTTTATTTCTTCACGCCGATGCCTTTATTCATTTAGAGAATTTACAGCAAATTGTGAAAGCCATTGAAGGGAAGAAGTACATTGGCGGCTGTTTTAGCCAAGTGTTGGATGATCCAGCGATATTGTATCGATGGATCGCATGGACGGGAAATTTTAGAGCCAAGGTATCAAAAGTATTTTATGGTGACCAAGCGATCTTTGTCCGCAAGGATGTTTTTCAAGGGTTGGGAGGATTCCCTGAAGTCAAAATTGGCGAAGATATACTATTCACAAAAAAGTTAAGAAGAAAGGGGAAGGTTGGGGTTCTTCCTTTTGCCGTGAATTGTTCAACACGACGCTGGAAGAGACAGGGCGTTTGGCAAACGTTCTTATTAAATTTACGTATTAATACGGCATTAGTTTGGAACAAAGATTTGGATCAATTAGCCAATGCTTATCAGGATGTCAGAGAGAACATAAAACGGTAACCAATTTAATGGAGGGGAGAGAATGTTACGTAAATTATTCAGTAGTTTGATGGTATTGCTGTTAGTTTGTTCATTGGGGGCAAACGCATATGCCGCCAAAGGAAAGTATCTGGTCGTTCTTCAGGCAGGGAAGGAAAGCCACGAAGGAATGGCGCGAGCCGTTCATGCCCTTTTATACAGCAAAGAATTGAAAGAGCATGGCCATGAGGTTGTCCTTTTGTTTGACGGCGCTGGGACGGAGTGGATCGCTGAATGGTCAAAGTCGGATTCAACCGATAAATTGGCACCGATGTATAAAGAATTAAGAGAAGCGGGAGTAACGCAGGTTATCTGCGATTTTTGTGCGAACGCTTTTCAAGTGAAATCAAGTTTGGAAGAAAATAAAACACTTTTAACCGCTGAATACAAAGGTCATCCCAGCATTGCCAAATTTGCCGACAAGGGTTATCAGATCATTATTTTGTAACTTTTCAGGGAATAGAAATGCAAAATTATTTTTTCCATTTTCTAACATTCTTTATAACCGGCTTAGCCGTTAATTTAACGCCTTGCGTTTATCCAATGTTGATTGTAACGGTTTCTTTATTTAAACCGCCGGAGGGACAACAGCATTCGCGATTGCTTTCTTCATTCGGCAAGGCGTTAATCTATGTGCTCGGGATGGCGGTCATGTACAGTTCGTTAGGCGTATTTGCCGCTATGACAGGAGCTTTGTTTGGCGGCATCTTGCAAAATAAGTTGGTTGTTATAACAGTCGCGGTTCTCATGTTTGGCCTGGCACTTTCCATGTTCGGCGTGTTCCAATTGCGTATCCCATCGGGGTTATTGCAAAAATTGGAGCGATTAAGAAAGATCAAATTCTTCGGATTATTCCTTTCGGGAATGTTCGTTGGTGTTTTTGCCGCTTCCTGTATCGGACCTCCGGTATTAGCTTTGTTGACCTCAGTGGCTGATCGAGGAGATCTTCTTTTTGGCTTTATGTCGTTTTTTATTTTCTCGCTGGGATTGGGATTCCCCTATCTTATTTTGGGGACTTTCTCGGGTTTGCTTAAGAAAATCCCAAAAGCCGGAAGCTGGTTAATGTGGGTCGAGCATGCTTTTGGGGTTATCCTTTTAGGTTTTTCTCTTTATTATTTTGTCATAGCCGTCAATTCTGAATTTGTTAAGTGGGTTCCTGCTGTTACGTTAATTTTGGGAGGATTATATCTTGGCTTTTTTGAGCGATCGGGGAACGAAAAACCATTATTTGTCCGCTTAAAATGGGTCGCGGGTTCAGCGAGTTTGATCTTTGGGATTTCGATCATCGCATCGATTCTCACGCCCAAAGCAAGCCTTGCTTGGGAAGCCTATACTTCTGACAAGGTTGTCCTCGCCGCAACAAAGAAACAGCCGGTGGTGATTGATTTTTATGCGGATTGGTGCATCACGTGCCATGAGTTGGAGAATTTTGTCTTCACGAATCCGGCAGTTATCAAAGAGTTGAAAAAGTTTGTGCGTTTGAGAGTTGATGCGACGGATATGATGGCCCCGGCGGTTCAGGAGGCTGTAGAGCAATATCGTGTTTTTGGTTTACCGATGATTGTCTTTTTGGATGAGAATGGCCAAGAGGCTGAAGATGCTCGTGTCGCCGGGTATCTGCCGCCAGCGGAATTTTTGAAATCTTTGGGATTGGTCTTAAATGAAGAATAAGGTATCTATAACGGTTTTCTTAATCGGGATCGCGGCTATTTCTTATATGATTCAACAGGGCATGAATCGCTCTAATACAGCTAATCAAACGATCAAAAAACCCGAGATAGCGGAAATGGAATCTAAAGTCGATGCCGTAAGAAAATATCCGGATGAAAATTTGTTATCCAAGGAAAAGAGTCCTTATTTACTTCAGCACGCTAATAACCCTGTCCACTGGTATCCGTGGGGAGACGACGCTTTTGCCAAAGCCAAGGCGGAGGATAAGCCGGTATTCCTTTCCATTGGTTATTCGACCTGCCACTGGTGCCATGTGATGGAACATGAATCCTTTGAGAATCCCAAGATTGCCGAGGTGATGAATAAATATTTTGTTTCCATCAAAGTGGACAGGGAGGAGCGCCCGGATGTGGACAATATTTACATGAAAGCCGTTATGTCCTTAACCGGAAGCGGGGGCTGGCCATTATCTGTTTTTGTGACTGCGGACAGGAAGCCATTTTATGGCGGGACGTATTTCCCGCCGGATTCTCAATGGGGACGTCCTGGGTTTAAAGAATTATTGTTGTCGATTAACGACGCTTGGCAAAACAAAAGGGATGAGCTTATTAAATCAAGTCATTTAATTTCGCAGAATCTTCAATCAAAATCCTTTTGGGGACAAATCGCTGGCAATCCCATGCTCGATGAGGGAACGCTTCGAAGCGCTTATGGACAATTTGCCCAGCGGTTTGATTCCCGGCATGGTGGTTTCGGCGGAGCGCCAAAATTCCCATCGAGCCATAATCTGTCTTACCTTTTAAGATATTGGAAACGTGCGAATGAACCGAAAGCATTGGAGATGGTTGAAAAGACGTTAACCGAAATGTCCAAAGGCGGGATGTATGATCACATCGGCGGCGGATTTCATCGCTATTCAACGGATCAGAGGTGGCATATCCCGCATTTTGAGAAAATGATGTATGACCAGGCGATTTTGACGAAAACATACCTGGAAGCTTATCAAGCAACCAAAGTTGAAAAATACGCTCAGACCACTCGGGAAATTCTTGAATATGTTTTGAGGGATATGACGGACACCAAAGGAGGGTTTTATTCCGCCGAAGACGCGGACAGCCTGCCGCCGGAGAAATTTGCCAATATGACCCCGGCGGAAGGTTTATCCGGTGAGAAAACGGAAGGAGCATTTTATCTGTGGCGTTATCAAGAAATTGTTGAGCTTCTTGGCAAGGAAGTGGCAGAGGTTTTTAATTATTATTACGGAGTTGAATCACGCGGGAATGCTTTTTCTGATCCTCACGGTGAATTTAGAGGTAAAAATATTCTTTATGTTTCTCATAGCTTGGATGAAACGGCGCAGAAGTTTGGAAAACCTGCCCGGGAGATTCAGAAAATTCTTAATGAATCCAGAAATAAATTACTTGATGTCCGTAAATTTCGCCCCCGGCCGCATTTGGATGACAAAATACTCGTCGATTGGAATGGATTGATGATTTCCAGTTTGGCACTGGGGTCTCGTGTGTTGAATGAACCGCGATACGGCCAAGCCGCTGAAAAATCAGCGCAATTCATATTGTCAACCTTGGTCAGGAAGGATGGGAGGCTTTTGCACCGTTATCGTGACGGTGAGGCCGGTATTTTAGGAACGCTTGAAGATTACGCGTTCTTTATTCACGGACTCATTGATCTTTATGAAGCGACATTTAAAGAAGAATATTTAAAAGAGGCAAAGCGACTGACTGAAGATATGATAAAACTGTTTTGGCATGAGAAGGAAGGTGGGTTTTTCTTTACGGCTACGGATGCGGAGAGGCTTCTGATTCGGGAAAAGGAGATTTATGACGGGGCGATCCCGTCAGGTAATTCAATAGCGGCGCTGGATTTGCTTCGCATGGGACGATTGACATTGAATCGTGAATGGGAGAAAAAAGCGCAAGAATATTTTAAGGCATTCGGTCAGGAATTATCTTCAGGCCCAAGCGCGTATGCCCAATCGCTCATGGCTCTGGATTTCGCCATTGGCCCTTCGAGGGAAATCGTTCTGGTTGGTCAAAAGGACGATCCGCAAACACAAGAGATGCTCAAGAGTCTTTACAGCAGGTTTATCCCGAACAAAGTTGTAGTTTTAAGACTGAACTCGGATGAGGAGGCAAAGGCCATTTCTGATATAATACCATTTGTTAAAGGGCAACGAGCTTTAGATGGCAAGACAACAGCTTATGTATGCAAGAATTACAATTGTGAATTTCCCACCAATGACATTAAGAAGTTTGAGCAATTATTGGATCGATAGACTTTTGATATGCATAAAAAAAGAGTTTTAATCCTCTGCGCAGGGAATTCCTGCCGTTCACAAATGGCTGAAGGGATGTTGCGGCATTTCGGCGGCGATAGACTTGAAGTGTTTAGCGCAGGAACGAAGCCATCACAAGTTAATCCGGTTGCTATCCGGGTTATGAAGGAAATCGGCATAGATATTTCTGGGCACCGCTCGAAGCATGCAGATGAGTTTAAGGGGCAAACTTTTGATTATGTTATTACTGTTTGCGATAACGTTAAGGAATCTTGCCCGATCTTTCCCGGTGCGAAGTCAATCCATTGGCCTTTTCCTGATCCCTCACATAATAGAGAGATTGATGACCGGGTTATCAATGAATTCCGCAAAGTCAGAGATATGATTTACGAGAAGTTTAAAAACTTTACATAGAATATGAGATTAAAAGAAGTATTTGCCTTCTGGGAATTCTGATTCTTTCGTTCCTGTTGAATTTTTTCCGGGAATCATTACACGGATTTTCTTTGTATGCAGATCACGTTATTGATTCGGGTAAGTATGTTTATATGATGATCAATATGTCCTGCCGGGATGCCGCAACAATTCTTGCGATATACGTATTTTACGCTTTCTTTATGAAAGATATCCTTTGGTTAAAGGCCATGAACTTAAAAATAGGAGGTATATTCTTTATAATCGGACTATGTATCGCTGTTGTCGTCGAATATCTCCCCCGGCTTTCAGATTGATTTCCGGCCGGGCGCGGGATACAATGAACTTCACAATACGGACACGGCCCGTTGAACCGAGGGGGAAAATTTATGCGGAAGTGGCAACGATCGGGTTTTCTGCTCATTTTTTTATTTTCAGGACAGACTTTTCTCTTCGCCCAGACCAACAAGACGGAAGAGATCCCCCCGTGGATGGAAAAGGTCGATAAAAGGGGGCAGGCGTCTTATCTGGTCCCCAAGGGGTCCAAGGCTGGCAAGTTCGGCGCCGAGTATAAGGTCGAGACCACTGAAGAGTTTGTGGCCCGCCGGTTTTACGAAATCGACCAGCGTCTGGCCAAGGCGGAACAGCGTGAAGAAGACCTGGAGAAAGAGCTGGATGAAAAGCTGGAAAATCTTCAGAAACAACTGGCCGATCTTAACACCGCCCTGCAGGACATGAAAAAAGAATCAGCGGTCCAGGCCACGGCGGGCGGCGCCATCCCCATCGAATCCTTTGACGTCAAAGAACCGTGAAGGGGGCTCCATGCTTTATCTGGTCATCGGTATCGTTTCTCTGGTCGCCTCCGGGCTGACATTGTTTTCCGGTTTTGGCTTGGGGACGATCCTGATGCCCGTATTCGCCGTCTTTTTTCCCGTTGAAGCGGCGATCGCGTTGACCGCCCTTGTCCATTTTGCCAATAATATCTTCAAGTTGTTTTTCGTCGGACGTCCCGCGGACTGGCCGGTTGTCCTGCGGTTTGGTCTGCCGGCGATCGCCGCGGCCGTGGCCGGGGCGTATCTGTTGGTGCGCAGCCAGCAGCTGCCGCCGGTTGCTGTTTATGAGCTGATGGGGCGTACCCATGAAATTTTGTGGATCAAGGTTATCGTGGCGGGGTTGATGGTTGTCTTCGCGTCGCTGGAAGTGGTCTCTGGTTTGCAAAAGGTCCAATTTGAGAAAAAATATCTGCCGTGGGGAGGCCTGTTGAGCGGGTTCTTCGGCGGGCTCTCGGGGCACCAGGGGGCTTTGCGCAGCGCGTTTTTGATCAAGTGCGGCTTGAGCAAAGAAAGTTTCATCGCCACGGGTGTCGTGATCGCGTGTTTGATCGACCTGCCGCGCCTGGCGGTCTATTCTGTTTATTTGCGTCAGATGGATTTCAACCGTTATGGCCCGGCCCTGGTCCTCGCCGGGTTAGCGGCTTTCCTGGGCGTTTACGCGGGGAGCCGTTTGGTCCCCAAGGTGACCGTGCGCACCATACAGAATATCGTCGGCGGGATGCTTTTGGCCATTGCCGTTTTGCTTGGGACGGGGATCATTTAGCCGCGCGGATCATGAGGATGGGGATGTTGGTGCGGTGGCGGATATTCTCGGCCACACTCCCCAGGATGAAGTCCTGCAGTAAACGGTGGCCATGGGTCGACATGGCGATCAAATCCACCCCTTCAGCGTCGGCGATGGTCAATATCTGGTCGGGCGGCTCGCCGGCGAGCAAATGTGTTTTGACCTTTAATCCTTCCTTCGTCAATTCTTCCCGGCACCGTTGCAGATAGGCCCGGTCTTTCTTGATCTCCTCGGATTCTTCCAGATTGAGCTGGTCCTGAAACCTGGCCGCGAACCCGTCGGCGACGTGGACGAGGACCAATTCCGCGTGCAACTGTTTGGCCAACGGCCGGATGTGATCGAGGATCACTTTGTCCGACGGTGAATTTTCGAGCGGGATAAGGATATGGCGGTACATAGTCCTCCTTTTAGCTTAACCAGGATCGCAGGGTTTGTAAGAGTAAATAAAGATTTAAGCTGACGATGACGGCGGTAACGGTCCAGGCGAGCGTATTCAGCCACCGCGCGTTGGCAAAACGGCCCATTTTCTTGGCATCACTGGTGAAGATAACCAGAGGAACAATGGCAAAACTCAATTGCAAGGAAAGGATGACCTGGCTCAAGATCAAGAGGTCCCCGGCGCCTTTCGCGCCGTAAAGGGAAGCCACGATGACGGCGGGGACGATGGCGACCAGCCGTGTCATGAGCCGGCGCATCCACGGCCGCAGGCGGATCTCCAGGAACCCTTCCATCACGATCTGCCCGGCGAGTGTTCCGGTCAAAGTCGAATTTTGTCCCGAAGCAAGAAGGGCCACGGCGAACAGAACGCCGGCCAGGGGGGCCCCTAACAACGGTGTTAAAAGTTGGTAAGCGTCGTTGATATCGGCAACATTCTCATGGGCTGTCCCGTGAAAGACCGCGGCGCTCAAGATCAAAATGGCGGCGTTGATAAAAAAAGCGCACAAGAGCGCCCCTGTCGAATCGATAGTGGCGTAGCGGATGGCCATGGCCTTGCCTTTGTCGTTACGTTCAAAGGCCCGGGTCTGGACGATGCTCGAATGCAGATACAGGTTGTGCGGCATGACCGTCGCGCCCAGGATCCCGATGGCGATGTAGAGCATCCCCGGATTTGTAACGATTTCAGGTTTCGGCACGAGACCCGCGACAATCAGGCCCATGGAAGGGTGGGATATGGCCAGTTCATAGGCGAAGCACCCACCGATAATGACGATCAAGCTTGCAACGATGCACTCGAGGATACGGAATCCTTTGTTTTGCAGAAGAAGGACGATCATGACGTCGGCGGCGGTGATCAGGATCCCGACGACCAGCGGGATTTTAAACAAAAGGTTCAGCGCGATCGCTGAACCGATGACCTCCGCCAGGTCGCAGGCCGCGATGGCGATCTCGCAGATGACCCAGAGGAATATGCTGACCGGCCGCGAGTAGTGGTCGCGGCAGGCCTGGGCCAGGTCGCGGCCCGTGACGATGCCCAGCTTCAATGACAAATACTGCAGCAGGATCGCCATGAAGTTGGAGATAAGGATGACCGTCAGGAGGGTATAGCCGAATCTGGCGCCTCCGGCCAGGTCTGTCGCCCAGTTGCCCGGGTCCATGTATCCGACGGCGACCATGAGCCCCGGCCCGGCGAAAGCCAGGAGTTTGCGCAAGAAGCGCGCGTCCGCCGGCACGTGCACGGAGGAGAAAACCTCCGGCAGGCTGGGCATTTTTGGCTTTTTGCGCCAGGCCGAGGGATGTTCTTCGTGGTGGATTGGGTTGTGTCCCATAGAAATTATTGTCCCGTTGCTACAGCCTACCACAATCAAGCGTCAGGGCAAGGAGAATTTTATGGTTGAACTCCTTATACCATATATATATAATAAATCTTCAATATAAGTACCATTTATAGGAGTTCTTAATAGAAAGGAATAGAAATGGCCGTGATCCATGTAACCGATAGAAATTTTGAAACGGAAGTCCTTAAGTCCAACATCCCGGTTTTGGTGGACTTCTGGGCCGAATGGTGCGGGCCGTGCCGCATGATCGCGCCTGTTCTGGAGGAGATCGCCAACGAATTGAAAGGCAAGTTGAAGGTGGCGAAAGTCAACGTCGATGAAGCCCAGGAACTGGCCGGACAGTTTAATATCATGTCCATTCCCACTTTACTGGTTTTCAAAAAAGGCGAGCCCGTCGAACAGATGGTGGGGGCGATGTCCAAGGACCAACTGCTGGCAAAGATTAAACCTCAAATTGTGTAGTCATCAGTCCCCAGTCCTCAGTCGTCAGATTTGTCTGAAGACTGAAGTTTGATGGCTGACGACTTAAAGGCGTTAATAACATGTTTATTCAATTCTGCAAATCCAAAATTGCCCACGCGACGGTGACCGAGGCTGAGCTGCATTACGAGGGCAGCATCACCATCGATGAAGCGCTGCTGAAGGCGGTCGGCCTTATCCCTAGCGAACGGGTCGAGGTCCTCAATGTTAACAACGGTAACCGTTTTGATACCTACGTCATCGCCGGCAAGGCCGGTTCGGGCGTCATCTGTCTTAACGGCCCGGCGGCCCGCCTCGGCGTTGTCGGCGACCGCGTGATCATCCTCAGCTACGCCTACATGACGCCGGAAGAAGCCCGAACGGCCCAGACCAAGATCATCCATGTGGACGATAAAAACAGAATCAAAAAATAGCTGTTTTGTCTTGCCCGCGCGATATTGCCTATGACCGGCACCACCCTTGCCATCCGGCTTTACGGAGACCCGTGCCTGCGTAAAAGATCGGTCCCTGTCGCGCGCGTCGGCGACGGGGAGCTTGCGTTGATCCAGTCCATGCTGGCCGCCATGCGTGAGAACAAAGGGGTCGGACTCGCGGCCCCCCAGGTCGGCATCAACCGGCAGATTTTTGTGGCTGACGTCGGGACCGGGCCGCTGACGTTTATTAATCCCAGGATCATCCGCCGCCTGGGCGGCGCCGCGCTCGAAGAGGGGTGCTTGAGCATCCCCGGCGTGACGGTGATGGTCCGGCGTCCGGAGAAGATCGTCGTCCGTTATATGGATGAGCATAACCGGCCGCAGGAGAAAATTTACGACGACCTTTTGGCCAGGGTGGTCCAGCATGAGATGGACCATCTCGACGGAAGGCTGATCGTCGATTACGCGGGGTTGAAGGAAAAGATCAAACTGCGCAAGCAGCTTAAAGAGATCGAACGCAAACAGCGAAAGCGGGAATAATGGCGTGTCTCCTCGAGGACAATACCGGTACGGTCGTCGCGCCGCTGCCCAAGTGGTTCCGTCAGGATATCCCGGACATGGCGAAGATCCGGAAAATGAAGGATTCGTTTCGCCAGGCGGGACTGCACACCGTCTGTGAAAGCGCCTTGTGTCCGAACCTCGGCCAATGCTGGGGCCGCGGTGTCGCCACATTTATGATCCTGGGTGAGATCTGCACCCGCGCGTGCCGGTTTTGCGGCGTCAAAACAGGCCGGCCTGCGGGGGTCGATCCGGAGGAACCGCGGCAGGTCGCGCTCGCCGTCCAACAATTAAACCTCCGTTATGTGGTGGTCACCTCGGTCGCCCGTGATGACTTGGCTGATGAAGGCGCGGGGCAGTTCGTCCAGACGATCCATGCCATTCGTTCCCTGATGCCGCAGACCAGGATCGAGGTTTTGATCCCGGATTTTTCCAATCAACCGGAGTGTCTTGCGAGGTTGACTGCCGCCCGCCCGGATGTTATCAGCCATAACATGGAAACCGTGCGCCGCTTGTCTCCCGATGTCCGTCCGCAAGCGGATTATGAGCGATCGCTGGCGGTTCTGAGGAACCTCAAGAAACTCGCTTCGTCGGCTTTTATCAAATCAGGTTTTATGGTCGGCTTGGGCGAGACCGATGCGGAAGTCACCGAATTGATGAGCGATCTGGTCGCCGCCGGCTGCGACATGCTCACTATCGGACAGTACCTCGCGCCGGGCCGAAAAAAACGGTATCTGCGCGTCCAGCGCTTTGTCTCCCCGGAGAAGTTCGCCGATTACAAAACCATCGGCCGGGAACTGGGGCTCAAACACGTCATGAGCGGCCCCTTGGTGCGCAGTTCTTACATCGCGGAAGAAGGCTACCGCGAGTGTTTTGAGAAAACAGTGAATGGTGAATAGTTAATGGTAAATGGTAAGTAGCTACGAAGACTATTTACTATTAACCATGTGCCATTAACCAAGATTATGATTTCCAATGCGGCTATAAAAAATGTGCTTTCGTTTTTTTTGCGTGTCGGCTTAAGCGGCGCGCTTTTGTGGTATCTTTTTTCGAAAATCGATTTTCAGAAGACGGTAGATATCCTGCGCACGGCGCGGCCGGACTTTTTGGTTTACGCGGGGGTTTCTTTCCTGGCCATTAACGGGATTCTTCTCTGGCGTTGGGGTATCTTTATCAAAGCGCTGGAGGTTTCCTCGTCCTGGCGCGATGTCGTGCGGTATTATTTTGCCGGGCTGTTCGGCAATCTTTTTCTACCCAGTTCTATCGGTGGCGATTTTATCAAAATTTACGGCCTGTGCCGTCATAGTTCCCAGAAGACGCGGGTCGTTGCTTCGGTCCTGCTGGATCGTTTGAGCGGGTTCGCGGGGATCACGCTGGTTTCGGTGCTGGCTTTTATCCTGGGATATAGATTCCTCCAGGAGGGCGTTGTTGTGGTCCCGATCATCGGGATGGCTGTTCTGGCCGGCGGGGTTGCCTGCGTTTTATTTAATGAAAAGCTTTACAGCTTTTGTTGCGGTATTTTTGCCAAATTGCCGAAAGTTCAAAAAGCCTTGATGGGCCTTCATTATGATATCGCTCTAATGAAAGGCAAACGCCGCGAGGGTTTTAGCGCGATCGCCGTTTCTTGTTTTTCGCAGGTCGTTTATGCCGTGTGCTGGTACCTGGTCGCGCGGGCGCTTTCCCAGGACGCTGGCCTGATCTATTTTCTTATTTTTGTCCCCTTGACCTGCATCGCGGCCTCGTTCCCGTCGATCGGCGGACTTGGCGTGCGGGAGATCGGCACCGTGTATCTCTTTGGCAAGATCGGCATGGATCCGGGGGTCGCCGCGAGCATTTCACTTGTTAATTTTTTGTTCATGGTCATTGTTGGATTGATCGGCGGGGTTGTTTATGTCCTTACACTATCTCCTGGACGGGTACAATATCATCCATCAGATGCCCGTGTCCGCCCGGAGCAAACTTGAGGACCAGCGCCGGCAGTTGGTCCAGTGGATCGAATCGTGCCGCCCGCAGGGGAGCCCGCGCAACGCGGTGACGGTTGTCTTTGACGGCAGGTTGGACGTCTGGAGCGCCGCCGCAGGGACGTCATCGGTCCGGATCGTCTTCGCGCAAGGAGAAAGCGCCGACGATAAAATTGTCCGGACAGTCGAAGAGGCCGCGCACCGCAAGAACGTCGTGGTCGTTACCGATGACCGGGCGCTTCAACGCGGCGTGCGGGCACTGGGGGCCAAAGTCAGCAGCGTCGCGGATTTTGCGGGCAAGGGAAGGCCGGCGCGGGAAAGCTCCGGCGGGCAGCCGCGCAAGCCCGAAGCGGGGAAAAATATTTCAAAGACGCTGGAATACAAGATCACCTCGGAACTGGCCAAGGTCTGGCTGGATAAAGAAAAAAGAGGAAAATGATAAAAGCGGTGGTTGATGCGGGGTTTGGCTACACCATGTGGATGGGCAGGGCGCTCTGTTTTCTGGGGGAGGTCGCGGGGCATGTTTTCCGCGGACGCATCCGCTGGCCGCAAGTCTTCCAGCAGACCTATGAGCAGGGGGTCCAGTCGATATCGATCATCATTTTGACGGCGTTCGCCTCCGGCGCCGTCCTGGCCCTGCAAGGGTACGTGGCGATGGCGCGTTTCGGCGCCAAGGAATACATCTCCCATCTCGTCGGGCTTTCGCTGGTGCGCGAGCTCGGGCCGGTTTTCACCGCGCTTATTTTCTCCGGGAAGGCCGGTGCGCGCATCACCGCCGAGCTCGGGACCATGAACGTCAACGACCAGGTCCTGGCGACCCGCACGATGGGGGTTGACCCGGTCGAATATTTGATCGTCCCGCGGATGGTGGCCTGTTTTTTCGCTTTGCCCATCCTTGTCCTTGTCGCGGAACTGGTCGGCATCGCGGGCGGATATTTTGTCGGCGTGCTGGAGGCCGGCATCCCGGGCCCGTTTTATATCAGCCAGACCATCAAGGCCATCCAGTACGTGGATTTTTTCGCCGGGTTTATTAAAGTGTTCTTTTTTGCTATCATTATCGGCTGGACCTGCTGTTACCAGGGCTATTCGACCAGCGGCGGCTCGATGGGGGTCGGCAAATTCACGACCAGGGCCGTCGCTTTCTCGTATATTTTTGTCATTTTGTCCAATACCATGCTAACCAAGATTATACTGACGCTGTGGGGGTAAAATGAGAGTCATCAGTCTTCAATCTTTAGTCTTTAGCCTGGTGTTTCTGACGGGATGTACCACCACTACAGGCAACGTCGGCAATGTCCAGGGGTACGTGTTCCCGGCGGTGGAGACTAAATGGATCCGTGACGGCGAGCCCATTGAATTTGAGGGGGAATCGTGGTACCCGGCCGACGGCACCGAGGCATTGCTTGATTCCGAAGTTTATTATCTTGGTGAATATAATGGTGTAAAATTTTTCGTTGATAAACTGGACGTGCGGCCGTATGAACGCCTTTATACCAAGTTCGGGAAAAACGAATTCCGGTATTTTAAAAGGAGAAAATCGCCTTGATCCGGGTAGAGCATCTTTATAAATCCTTTCAGGGGCAGAAAGTGCTGGAGGATATCAACCTTGAGGTCAAGAAAGGCGAGCTTTTGGTTGTCCTGGGAGAAAGCGGGACCGGCAAAAGTGTCCTCTTAAAACACCTGGCGGGGCTCCTGAAGCCCGACCGCGGCAGCGTCCGGATCGACGGGAAAGATATTACCGGGATGCCCGAACGGGAGCTTTTGAGGGTCCGCAAAGATATCGGGTACCTTTTCCAGGAAGGCGCCTTGTATGATTTTATGAACGTTTTTGAGAACATCGCCTTCCCCTTAAGGGAGCACACGGCGCTCGACGGCAAAGCTATCCGCGGCAAGGTCCAGGACATTTTAAAACTTATCGGGTTGCAGGGTATTGAGGAAAAATATCCGGCGGAGTTAAGCGGCGGCATGAAAAAACGCGTGGCGCTGGCCAGGGCGGTCATCCTGGGCTCGAAGATATTGTTTTGCGACGAGCCTACATCGGGGCTGGACCCCTTGCGCAGCCGGGATATCTCGGAATTGATCCGCGGGGTGGCCGGGAAACTTCACTGCACGACAGTCGTGACGTCTCATGATATTTCCAATTCGTTCCGGATCGCCGACCGGATCGCGTTGTTGCAGGACGGCAGGGTCGTGGCCATCGGCACGCCGTCAGAGATCAGAGCTTCCCGCAACGTCTTTGTCCAGGAGTTTATCGCGTGATGAAGAAAAAAGAATTGACTAAAGAATTGTTGGCCGGTCTGTTCTTTTTCGCGGGCGTGTTTTTGCTCTTGATGTTCGTGCTTGTCCTGGGCCGTGACAAGGGTCTGGCTCAATCAAGGTTTCAAGTGTCCGTCTTGTATAAAAACGTCGGGGGGCTGTTGGAAGGCGCGCCGGTACGCCTGGCCGGGGTCAACGTGGGGACCGTGGACAATATCAGTTTCCTTAATCACGACGTCGCCGGCCGCCGGGTGAAAGTCACGTTGAATATCTTAAGCAAATACCGGCAACAGCTGGAAAAGAATTTATCCTTCACCATCAAGACGGAAGGCATCCTTGGGGAGAAACTGATCGAGATCGACGTCCTTGCGGAAGAGCCCGCGGCCGATCTGACGAAGCCGGTGATGGGGGAGGATTCGCTGGACGTGCAGGACCTGGCGGAGGTCTTTGCCGAGGCGGCCAAATCGTTCACGGCGACGACCAACCAGTTGAGCCAGATCGACCTCGTCAGCCTCAGCAAAGTCATGGAGGACAGTTCGGAGTCTTTGCTGGTCACTTCGCGGCGCATCAACGAGATCATGGACGACCTTCAGGAAATCGCGAAAAAGTCCAAGCGGCTGTTGAACCGCATCGAGCAGAAGACCATCGAAGGGAACTTGTTCAAGGTTTTTTAGCCAACGGGCGCACCTCTTATGGATGAAATAATTTTGGGGAACATCATGGTGCCGTCGTGGATTATCCTGCCGGCGTTTTTTATCGCCTGGGTCAGCGGCTTATTCGTCTTGAAGAAAATTTTGTTCGGGACGGTCCGCAAGCTTACCGCCAAGACCCGGACGCGGATCGATGATATCCTGATTTCCGCCGCTGACCTGCCGCTGACGCTTCTTATTTTCGGCAGCGGCGCGGCGGTGATGGAGCGGCTGATCCCCTACGCCACGCATGCCGGGTTGACCAATGATTTCTTGGTCGCCTTCAAGGCGGTCACCGTCGTCGCCATCGTTCTTTTCACGGAACGGGCGCTTACCCGGATTATTTATGAATACGCGGACAAAGTCGAGATCTTGAAAAGCTCCGGGGGTATCGTCCGCGGCTTCATGCGCCTGGCCGTTATCGGCATCGGCCTGCTGGTCCTGCTGGACAGTTTCGGCGTCTCCGTCACGCCGGTCCTGGCTTCACTGGGGATCGGGTCATTGGCGGTCGCCCTCGCCCTGCAGCCGACGCTGGAGAATCTCTTCGCGGGGATCCAGATCGTCATTGACAAACCGATCCATGTTGGGCATTTCATCAAGCTGGAATCCGGCGAAGAGGGTTACGTGCACAAGATCGGATGGCGTTCGACCTGGGTCAGGCTTCTGTCCAATAACATTGTGATCCTGTCGAACAAGAACCTCGTGAATTCGAAAATCACCAACTATTATTATCCGGACAAGGAGCTGGCGGTCCTGGTGGAAGTCAGCGTCCACTATCAATCGGACCTGGAGATGGTCGAGCGCGTGACCGTGGAAGAAGCCAAAAAAGTCATGCGGGAGGTCGCCGGCGGGGTGCCGGTGTTTGAACCGTTTGTCCGTTATCATACGTTTGGGGAATCGGGCGTCGGCTTTACCGTTATCCTGCGGGCGAGGGAGTTCACCGATGCGTATCTGATCAAACATGAATTTATCAAACGGCTGCACCAGCGTTTTGCCGGCGAAGGCATCGTTATCCCGTATCCGGTCCGCGCGGTCAACTACGAGCAGGAAAAGGCCGCGCGGAAGTAGGCAAGCACAGCAAAAGGGAGGAAAGCGTATGTTTGTTTTGAGCAATTTCTTCGCGGCCCTCGCGAAGATGGCCGATGTTCTTTTGTCGGTCATGTACTGGCTGATTTTGATCCGTGCCCTGATCAGCTGGGTGAGTCCCGACCCTTTTAATCCGGTTGTCCAGTTTTTATACCGGACGACCGACCCGATCCTGGAGCCGATACGAAGACTGCTGCCGCCGATGGGGATCGATATTTCTCCGCTCATTGCCTTTTTGGCCATCTATTTCTTGAGATCTTTTCTGGTGAGTACGTTGTTTGATTTGGCCTTGCGGCTGCGCTGAAGCGGCAAAGCGGCGAAAATAGTCTTGAAAACCACGGGTAAAATATATAAGATGGCAGAATTAATATACCGGAGCGGAAAGGTTGTTTATGCTTGATAAGATCAAACAAATGGTGGAGCTTAAAAAGCAGGCCGACCAGATCAAACGCGAACTGGACGCGGCCGTCATCGATGTGCAGGAAGTCCGCGGCATCAAGATCGCCGTGAGCGGCGCGCAGAATTTTAAATCGATTCAAATAGAGGAACAGCTCTTGACTGCGGCCAACAAGGCGCGGCTCGAGGTCGATCTCTTGCGCAGCTTAAACGCGGCCGTCGCGAAATCGCAAGTGTTGGCGGCCCAGAAGATGAAATCCGTCCTTCCTGGCTTTCCGGGGATTTAATGGCAGGGAACGCACATATGCGTTCCCTGCATAATTGTAACTCATAACACATCATTGAAAGGGGTTATCATGCCTTACGACCAATCGCTGGACAAGGAAACGTTCAAGGAAACCAAAGAATTCGAGGGGACGCGTGTGACCGTCGGGGTTTTTTCCTACAACGGCGGCGCCAAGAAACTCCAGTTGACCCGCGAGAACAAGGACCAGAACGAGGGGTGGCGCTTCGCCAAGCTGGGGCGCATGACCAAGGAAGAGGCCCAGGAAATTATCCCCATCATGCTGCGGGCCGCGGAGAAGATGTAAGCGGGGCGGGGGAACGGATATGACGCAGGAAACTTTTTTGACCCGGGCGGGTTACCAGAAGCTTCATGATGAGCTTGAAGAACTGAAGAAACAGAAGCGCCAGATCTCCAGGGCCATCGGCGAGGCGAGGTTGCAGGGGGATATCTCCGAGAACGCCGAATACGACGCCGCCAAGGACGCGCAAGCGCACAACGCCGCGAGGATCGCCGAGCTGGAAGGCAAGCTGGCCACGGTGAGGATCATCGAGGACGAGGATATCCCCGCCGACAAAATTTTTATCGGTGCCATTGTCACTTTGAAAGATCTGGCGACCGGCGAACAATTGAAGTATATGATGGTCTCGCCGGAAGAGTCGAATTACGAGGAAAACAAGCTTTCCATCCATTCGCCGATCGGCAAGGGGCTCATAGGCCGTAGCGCCGGGGAAGAGGCGCAGATCAAGGTCCCGGCGGGCGTGCTGCAGTATAAGATCGTCAAGATAGAACGGCCCGGGTAGGGAACGGTCGCGACCGTTCCCTGCATTTAAAAGGGGTTTTAATTTGATCAATGTCGGTGTCATCGGCTGCGGCCAGTGGGGTCCCAACCATATCCGCATCTTTTCGCATCTGCCCAATTCCCGGGCGCTCATGTGCGCTGACCTCAACGCGCAGCGGCTTAAGGCCGTCCGGGAAACATTCACCAGCATTGAAACCACGGCGGATTACAGGGATATTCTGAACAATAAAGATATCCGCGCCGTTTGTATCGCTTCCCCGACCAATACCCATTTTGTTTTTGCCAAAGAGGCCCTTGAGCATGACAAGCATGTTTTGTGTGAGAAACCCCTGGCCCTGACGGCCGATGAATGCGGGGAACTTGCCGGGTTGGCCGCCGCGCGCAAAAGGACCCTGATGGTCGGGCATGTCTTCCTTTTCAACGCGGGGATCATGAAATTAAAAGAATATATCCGTTCGGGGGAACTGGGGTGTATCCATTACGCGCATTCGACGAGGACCAACCTGGGGCCTTTTCGTTATGACGTCAACGCCCTGTGGGACCTGGCCCCGCACGATATTTCCATTTTTAATTATTTGTTTGACGGTTGTCCCGTAAACGTCTCGGCGCGCGGACAGAAATGCCTGGGGACGGAACGGGACGACCTGGCCTTTGGCACTTTGGAATATCCCGGCAACACGGTCGCACACCTTCACGTCAGCTGGATCGATCCCAAGAAAGTGCGGCAGATCACCATTGTCGGGGAGAAAAAAATGGTCACCTGGGATGATCTTGATGACGCCGGCCCGATCAAGCTCTATGACAAGCACGTCGAGAAGTCAGGCGCTTATTATCTGACTTATGGAGAGTTCAGGCTTTTGTCCAAAGAGGGCGGGACCACGATCCCTAAAGTTGAGCTCAATGAACCGTTAAGAAATCAGGACCAATATTTTATTGATTGCATCGAGCGTAACGTACCGCCGGAGCTGGCCGACGCCCGCAAAGGCCGGGATGTCGTCAGGACGCTCGTCGCTCTGCAGCAGTCGATCGAACGCCGGGGGGCGTGCGTGGAACTTTAGATGAATTACTTCAAACATAAAACAGCTTTGGTGGACAAGAAAGCCCGGATCGGCAAAGGCACCCGCCTTTGGGCCTTTACGAACGTCAAGGCCGGCGCGGCGATCGGCCGCGACTGCAATATTTGCGACGGCAGTTTTGTGGAAGGCGGGGCGGTCATCGGGGATAACGTCACCATCAAACATCATGTCGCCGTCTTTGACGGGGTGACGCTCGGCAACGGTGTTTTTGTCGGCTCGAACGTGGCGTTTGTCAACGACCGCTATCCGCGCAGCAAGAAAAAGGATTGGGTCCTGGAAAAGACGTTCGTCGGTAAAGGCGCGACCATCGGCAGCAATGCCGTGGTCCTGTGCGGGGTGACGATCGGCGAATACGCGGTCGTCGGCGCCGGCAGTGTCGTGACCAAAGATGTCGCGCCTTTTACGGTCGCCCACGGGAACCCGGCCGCGTTCAAAGGGTATGCCTGCCGTTGCGGCCGCAGGCTTGATAAACAATTGAAGTGTCCGTGCGGGAAGCGATATTCAAAAGCCGATTTCAATGAATAAGGTCCTGGTTTGCCCCGTCGCCTTTAATGAAAACGTCAAGCTGAAAAGCGCGATCGAGCGGTTTTTGAAAAGTCCCGCGCGGGACCGGGCAGATTATCTGGTCGTCGATGACGCTTCGACCGACGGGACGACGGAGATGATCCGGGGTTTCGCCGCGCGCGGAGTGCAAACGATACGGCATGCGGACCGCAGCGGGGTCGGTGCCGCGATCCGCACGGCGATCAAATACGCCACCAGCAAAGGATACGAAGTCCTGGTGATCATGGCGGGCAATGATAAAGATAACCCTGATGAAATTCCCCGGCTCATCGACCCGGTCGTCAAGGAAGGTTATGATTTTGTCCAGGGTTCCCGCTATTTAAGCCCCAAGGGGGCGGGGGGAGACATGCCTTTCTACCGGAAAGTGGCGACCCGCGTTCATCCGGCTTTGATGTCGCTCATTGTCGGGAGAGTCTTGACTGACAGCACGAATGGATTTCGGGCCTTCCGGGTGTCGATATTCGAGAATAAGGCGGTTAACATCGACCAGGAGTGGCTGGACCATTATGAGTTGGAACCGTATCTGCTCTTTAAGGCCGTTACGTTGGGGTATAAATTCCGGGAAGTCCCCGTCACCAAGATCTACCCGCCGCAGAAACTTGGCTATACCAAAATGCGGCCTGTCGTCGGATGGTGGAGTATTTTAAAACCTGTAGTTTATCTGGGGCTAAGGATCAAACGCTAGTGGTTCGACAGGCTCACCACCGGCCCTGGGCAAGGCCGAAGGCCGCGTCGAAGGGCTAGGAACTTTTACAAAATGGGGAGAAATCACATGGGGAAGAGAATCGCGGTGTTATTTTTATTTGCGTTTGTCACAGGATGCACTTATGCCGGAGAACGTAACCTGGAGGATTACCTCAACGACCCCAAGACATGGGTGAAGGACCCTCATTTCGAGAATTATCAGCAACAACGTGACAATCTGGAAAGCCGGTATCTGGGCAAAGAGATTTCCTACGCGCAATATCTGGAACAGCGCACGGCCCTGGACGACCGGTACTCCAGGGAAGTGGCGGAAAGAAACCAGAAGATCATGGACGATGGAAAGTAGGGCGGGCCAATGATGAAGTTATTCGGCAAGAACCCGGTCCTGGAACGCCTGCGGGCCAACCCGCAAAGCATCCGCCGGATATTTATCCAGCAGGGCCTTCCCGAGGCCTCTTATATCCATAAAAAGGCCCGGCAGCATGGCATCCAGGTCATTGTCGTCGCCCCGGCGCGGCTGGAGAAGATCAACCGCACGCGCAACACCCAGGGGGTCCTGGTGGACGTCGACGATTTCGCGTATGTCCCTTATGATGACTTGCTGGAGACGGCGCGCGATAGCGGGGGGTCGGTCGTTTTTCTGGATAGCGTGACCGATCCCCAGAACCTCGGGGCCATCATCCGCAGCCTCGCCTGCCTGGGAGGGTTCGCGGTCGTTTTGCCGACGCACGATTCGGTCGGCGTCACGGAGGCCGTCTTGCGGGTCGCCTCCGGCGGGGATAATTACGTGGCCGTCGCCAGAGTCGCCAATCTGGGCAACGCCATCAGGTCCGCCAAAGAATCCGGGTTCTGGATCGCGGGCGCGGTCGCGGGAGAAGGGCAAAATTTGTTCGAGGCCAGTTTCCCGTCGCCGGTGGGGCTGGTCGTTGGTTCCGAGCAGAAGGGGATCCGTGATGTCCTGCGAAAACTTCTGGACGCGCAGTTGACGATTCCGATGTCTTCTGCCACAATGTCGTTTAACGTGGCGCATGCCACGGCCATTTTTTGTTATGAGATCGCCAAACAGAAAAAAAACGCGGTCAAAAAATAATACCGGCGCCCTTAGCGCCGTGAACCTCTTCGCCGAAGCGGGGCTGCTTAAAAGGATCAAACGCAGCGGCTGGTGGGTCGCCGGGATCAAGGACCCGGAGAGCGTCGCCGAGCATTGTTTCCGCTGCGCCGTGATGGCGTATTACATCGCCCATCTGGAGAAGGCGGATGTCCAGAAGGTGCTCATTATGGCGCTTTTTAATGACGTCCATGAGGCGCGCATCAACGACCTGCACAAGATGGGGCATTTTTATATCGATTTCAAGGAAGCCGAGAGAAAAGTTTTTAAAGACCAGGTCCGGGACCTGGATCCGGGCGTTTCCACGCAGCTGGGCGCCTTGCGCCGGGAATACGAGGCCCAGCGCACCAAAGAAAGCCTGGTCGCCCGCGACGCGGACATCCTGGAATGCCTGTTGCAGGCCAAGGAATACCATGACCACGGGTATCACAAGGCGGAAAAATTTTTCAAGACCGCCCCGGACCATCTTAAAACAAAGACGGCGCGCAAGCTCTGGAAGACGATCCGGACCTGGGACAGCAGCGCCTGGTGGGAAAGGGTCGTTAAGTTTGAACGATAAAATCAGACTAAAGACCAATGACTAAAGACTAAAGCTCTAATAGCGAGTGATGAATGAGGTGTCACAAATATTTTGTTTCAGGTCAATCCAGAAGTTTTTAGTTTTTGGTCTTCAGTCTTTAGTCTTTAGTCTGTTTCTGCAAGGTTGCGCGACGGTGTATAATCCCGCGACCGGCCACCGGGAGTTCATCATGATCTCCACCGGGGAGGAGGTCGAGATGGGCAAAAGCGTGCATCAGAGCATCGCCCGGCAGTACAAGTTCCCGGACAGCCCGGCAAAGCTGGAACGGCTCCGGCGCATTGGCCAGCGGCTGGCAAAGGTGTCCGACCGGCAGGATTACACGTATAATTTTTATCTGATCGAGGACAAGGAAATGAACGCGTTCACCACCCCCGGCGGCAACGTCTATATGTACACGGGGCTGCTGGACAAATTGACGAGCGATGACCAGGTCGCTGCCGTCCTGGCGCACGAGATCGGCCATTGCGCGGCCCGGCATACCGTCAAGAAATTCCAGGCGGCGCTCGGCTATGATCTAATCAGCCGTATTGTCCTTAGCCAGATCGGCGGGGACCAGGCCAGGGAGATCACCGCCTTGAGCACCAACGCGGTGATGAATATTGTTTTTTCGGGTTACAGCCGCCAGGACGAATTTGAGGCGGACCGTCTGGGCGTCAAATACGCGTACCTGGCCTGTTACGATCCGCGGGGAAGTGTTGAAACGTTTAAAATACTCGAGGCCGGTTCCCAGGGGCCTGACGTCCCGCTTTTTTTGCGCAGTCATCCTTATCTCCGGGACCGTATCGGTATGGTTGAAGAGGAGATCAGGTCTGCCGGGCAGAAATACGGCCCCGCGCCGTGTGGAGGACCTTTGGGCCTGTGAAACGCATCGGCATAGCCGCGAGCAAGATCAGCAAGGGGAACACGGTATTTTACAATCTTTGTGTTGTCCTGATCGCGTGTTTGTTTTCCTTGTTTATCTTTATCGTCGCCGGGGCGACCATCGCGCTCGCCCTTATGCTGATCGGTTATATCGGCACCGAAGTGATGGGGCATGAATTCCAGAAGAACTGGTACTTTGTGATGGCCGTGTGCATGGCGGCGCTGACGGTCGTGGTGGTGTTGTTCAACGTTTTTGCCATTCTCATGAATATAAGATGGACGAAAAAATCCTAGATCTTGCCGAATTTATGGAGAGGATCCAGGGCGACAAGGCGCTCGCCCTGGAACTGCTGGATATCTTTGTCCCGGATTTCCGCGAGAAGCGGCGGTTGATGGGCGAGGCCATTTCCAACAACGACGCCGACCAGATGCGGAAGTTGTCCCACGCCCTGAAGGGATCGACGGGGAACATTTCGGCCCACGCCTTGCATGTGATCCTGGCCCAGTTGGAGGACATGGGCAAGAGGAACGATCTGACGGGTGCCGGCGCGCTGGTGGCGGACCTGGACACGAAATTCGAGGCCCTGATGGCGCGTATCGCCATTTTGAGAGAGGAGTTGAAATGAGTGGCCGCTCCTTTTAAAAAGACAGTGTTAAGGTGTGTCCCCCTGGCCTTGTGCCTCCTGGGATTCCTGGCTTACGGCCAGACGCTGAGATACCCTTTCGTCCACGACGAGATCATTTCCATCCAGAATAATCCGCTGATCACACATTTCGATTGGAACGAGATTATTCACGGGACCGGGACGGCGGCTGTCAAATGGTCATCGTCGATCAATAACGCCTATTACAGGCCTTTTCTGGAGTTATTTTACAGGATCGAATACGCGCTCTTTGGTCTTCACCCCGCCGGGTATCATTTCCTGAATATCGTTGTTCATATCCTTAACAGCCTGCTGGTTTACAGGCTGATGAATATCTTCTTAGACAATAAGAAAGGGTCCGCCTTCGCCGTATCTCTTTTATTCCTTCTGCATCCCGTCCAGACCGAATCGGTTGCCTGTGTCTCGGGTATATCCAATCTGTTGTTTGCATTCTTCAGTCTTGCCGGCATTTATTTTTATTGTCTGGCGGCGCATCAACGGGCGAACAGGAGAATATACTGGGCATCCCTGGCGGCTTCTTTTTTTGCCCTTTTGACCAAAGAGCAGGCGGTCATGCTGCCGGTTTTGATCTTTGGGCTGGATATGGTCATGACCCCGCGCGAAGGCCGTTGGTCCTTTGAAGAATTCAGGCGTATCGCGGGACACTTCGCTGTCCTTGCCTGCTATTTTATCCTGCGCAAATTCTTGATGGCCGGCGGGGCCGTGCCTTTCATCCCGCTGAACAACGAACTCCTTTTGCGGATCGGGTCGATCCCCGGTACACTTCTTATGTATTCAGGCATTATTTTTTATCCATCGAGTCTTCATTATTATCGGAGCGTGGATATCCTGGCGCCGGCCGTTGTCCCGGCGGAGATATTTTTGGTTGTGGTCCTGGCGCTCGTCCTGGTAATCCGGCGCACGCCTGATCCACACCGGCGGATCCTGGTCGCCGGGGCGGGCTGGTTTATCATCAGCCTGCTGCCGGTCCTGAACATCGTGCCGGTCATTAACGAATATTCCCTGATATTGACCGCCGAACATTTTCTTTATTTGCCGCTGGTGGGTGTTTTGATGTTTGTTTTCGGGATTGGGTCTTTTCTGATGGGCCGGATACGGGCGCAGCGCCAGGGCGTTTGCGCCGCCGTCGTCATCGGGGGGCTGGCGCTCGTTTCTCTGGTGGCTACGGTGCGCCAGAATACCGTCTGGGCGGGGGAGGTGCCCCTTCTGGAACGGACGGTGCGTTTTGAACCCCATTTGGGCCGCGCCCGGATGTTGCTGGCGGATGCTTATTATCACCATCATGAATATAACAAAGCGATTATAGAGTACCGGCGGGCGCTGGATATTATGAACGGATATCTGGACAGGGTGGGACGTTCGCCGGCCAGGGCCGTATACGCCGCGTTTATCGAACAAATTTACATTGGTTTGGCCAATAGCGCCATGGCGCTCGGCGACTTTCAGCAGTTCCTTGAAGGGTACAAGCAGGCCGCCATTGTCCGGAATCATCCGGGACAGTTCACGTTGTTCGAAGAGGAAAAATAAATGATGTCCACTAATCTCATGATTACACTGGGAATTATTTTTGTTGTTGTGTGCCTTTTGATGCTGATTTTTATCCCCACGACCCAAAAACTTCCCAGGAAAAAACGCCGGGCCGTCCCGGAAGCGCCGCCTGCGGCTAAAACCGAGCAGGAGACGGTCCTGCGGCTGCAAAAACATATCCAGTCTTTGCGCGGCGAGATTGCCGCCGGGGAACAGCGGGAAAAGACCAGTCAATACGAGTTGACCATCGAAAAGGTCAAGATCAAGAAATTACAGGAGAAATTGACCCAGGAACGCGAATGGCACGGGCGCGAACAAAGCGCGCTGGATAAGAAAGCCGGGGAATTCCAGCGTTCCAAAGAGGAGCTGGCGAGGGTCCAGGAGCAATTTAACCGCGAGCACGTGGAAAACCTGCGCCAAGGCAAGGCGATTGAAGAACTCAAGCGCGAGGTCGCGGGCTTGCAGGATAGCCGCCGGGCCGCGGAAGCCGAGAGCGCCCGGTTGAGGGCCAAAATGGAAAATCAACAGGGAGAGCTCGCTCAACTGCGCAAGGAAAACACGGCGCTGCGCAAACAAAAGGAAGACACGACGTGGGTGGCCAAAGCCGACTATGACAAGGTCGAACAGCAGCTGCGCGAGAAACAGAAAGAGCTCGAGCGGATCAAGCGGGAGTCCGGCAAGTAAACCGCCTCAATTTTGGGCTGGAAATCGATGACGACGGGGGATGTATCATGCCTTTAACCGTTGCCTGTCAGGACCTTGCCTGGAGCAGTGCCCGCACGGCTGAAAGATGAGATGAGAAAACAACATGTTTCCTTGCTGCCGCGATCGACTTCGAGACCGCGGACTACGGGCGCGACAGCGCGTGTGCCGTCGCGGTCGTACGCGTTGAAGGTTAAGTCTGACGCCGAAGCGTGTGCGAGGATTGTCATCGCGGCGGCGAAGACAGGAGGGAAAAAATCATGACTAAAGGATCTTTGCCTGTGCGCGGGAATAGATCCTTTGAAGATTTGAAGAAAAGAAACGAACATGGCGCTGAATATTGGAGCGCGAGGGACCTTCAGTCGCTATTAGGGTACGGGCAGTGGCGGCGTTTCGAGGATGCCATTAAAAGGGCGATCACTTCCTGTAAACAGTCGGGAAATGAACCTGGTCATCACTTTGCCAACGCCGGCAAACCGATAACGGGCGGGAAGGGGGCGGTGCAGATCGCACAGGACTACCACCGCCCGCGTAAAGCGCGGCATGTTTTCGGGCCATCGTTTCGCGGCGGATCATTTGGGTCGTTGGGCTGTAAGAGAGAAATGAGATGATAAAGGAAGCCAAAGCAAGGATTCTGATCAACGACCTTCTCCGGAGGTCCGGCTGGCGCTTTTTTGACGACGAGACCGGCCCCGCCAACATCGCGCTTGAAGCAAACGTCAAACTCAAGAAGAAGGGCATTGAAGATCTCGGCGACGATTTCGAGAAGACCGCCACAGGCTTTATTGATTACCTTCTGCTGGACGAACGCGGCTTCCCGATAGCCGTTCTTGAAGCCAAGTCGGAGAAGTTCGACCCTCTCGTCGGCAAGGAACAGGCCAGGAAATACGCCCGTTCGCAGAATGTCCGGTTTGTCATCCTGTCCAACGGCAATCTGCATTACTTCTGGGACCTGGAGCAAGGCAATCCGGCCATCATCACCGGGTTCCCGACGCCGGATTCCCTGGGACATTTTCACGCGTTCAAGCCCAACCCCGACGCGCTGGTCGTCGAGAAGGTGGAGACCGACTACGTCGCCATCACCCAGAACCCGGGTTACCGGAACGATCCTCGCTGGAACGATCCCGGGCAGCGTGATGCCTTCATCAAAGACGCGGAGCTGAAGTTCCTGCGCCCCTACCAGATCCGGGCGATTGCGGCGCTTCAAGACGCCGCGCGCAACGGCGGGACGCGGTTCTTGTTCGAAATGGCCACCGGCACGGGGAAAACGCTTATTGCCGCCGCTGTCATAAAGCTTTTTCTACGTACATGTAACGCCAACCGCATCCTGTTCCTGGTAGACCGCCTCGAACTGGAAGATCAGGCGAGAAAACGCTTTGTGCAGTTTCTCAAGAACGATTTCCGCACGGTCATCTACAAGGAAAACCGCGACGACTGGCGCAAGGCCGAGATCGTGGTTTCCACGGTCCAAAGCCTCCAGTTCAACAACAAGTACCGGCGGCTTTTTTCGCCGACCGATTTTGACCTCCTGATTTCCGACGAGGCGCACCGCTCCATCGGCGGCAACAGCCGCGCGGTGTTTGAATACTTCATCGGTTACAAGCTCGGCCTGACCGCGACGCCGAAGGACTATCTCAAGAAGATTGACCCGGCCAGGATCAGCGCGCGCGATCCGCGCGAGTGGGAACGCCGCCAACTGCTGGACACCTATAAGACATTCGGATGCGAGAGCGGCGCGCCGACCTTCCGCTACAGCCTCGTTGACGGCGTGCGCGAAGGTTACCTGCTCAATCCGGTTGTCGTGGACGCGCGGACGGAAATCACCACGGAATTACTCGCCGAAGAAGGCTATTCTATCATGCAGGAAAACGAAGACGGGGAATTGGTCGAGCAGACTTTTTTCGGCAAGGATTTTGAAAAGAAGTTTTTCTCGGACGAGACCAACCGTATCTTCTGCGAAACCTTCTTGAAGAGCGCCCTTCGTGATCCGTTGAGCGGGGAGATCGGGAAGAGCATCGTGTTCTGTGTCCGGCAGGACCACGCCACCCGGATCACCCGGACGCTCAACGAAATGGCGCGCGCCATGTTTCCCGGCAAGTACACCTCCGACTTTGCCGTTCAGGTGACCTCCAATGTCGGCGACACCGCCCAGCAAATGGCGGTCAGCTTCGCCAACAACAACCTCAACGGCCACACCCGGTTTCTGGAAGGCTACATCAGCGCGAAGACACGCGTCTGCGTGACTGTCGGCATGATGACGACCGGTTACGACTGCGAAGACCTCCTGAATATCGTCCTGCTTCGGCCGATCTTTTCACCGACGGATTTCATCCAGATCAAAGGCCGCGGAACACGCAAGTTCACTTTCCGTTATGTCGAGAGGGAAGGCGGCCAGGCGCAGGAGCACACGAAGCCGAAAGAGAAGTTCAAACTTTTCGACTTCTTCGCTGTCTGCGAGTATTTTGAGAAGAAGTTTAACTACGATGAGATTATCGAATTGCCGCCTATCACAGGAACCGGCGGGGGTGGCGGTGGAGGTGGCGGCGGGACCGATAAGGACTTCACGAATGTGAACCCGGATCCGCTCAAGACGATGATTGAAACACCGGTTCCAGTCTACGGCATGAGGATTGATCGCAAGTTCTTCGAGAAATTCGAGGACAAGGTCAAGGCCGCGCCGGAAGTGCGCGAGCGCTACGAGCGCGGCGACATCAAGGGGGCGGAAGAGATTGTCGTCGCCTCCCTGTTCAATAAACCGGAGGACTTTTTCAACCTTGACAAGCTCCGGAAAGCCGTCCAACTGGACAGGCGGGTTACGCTCCGCGAGATTCTGGCCAAAGCGTTTGGTGAGATTGACCGCTTCAAGACCAAGGACGAGTTGCTTGAAGAAGAGCTGGCGAAGTTTGTTTCCATCCACAAACCCGACGCCGCCCACATACTCGTGATCCGGCAGTTTTTCAAGGCGTATGTGACCGACGGCGGAGTCCGGGCCATCGTGGATTCCCGTGAGTTTCCACGGCTGGCGGACAATCCCAAGGTTTCACTCGCGGATGTCCGCGCCCTCGGCCAGTGGCGGGATGTTATCCCGGAATACGTGAAGGACTATGTTTCGTTGAACCAGTTTGCGGCGTAGAAGGAGGGCAGAGGAAGCATGAATAACTTAATGATACCGGCTGAAAAGATACAGAAAGTGATTTACCTGATCCGGGCACAGAAGGTCATGTTGGACCGCGATTTGGCTGCAATGTACGGTGTGCCTACAAAGGTTCTCAAGCAGGCCGTGAGGCGCAATGCCACACGTTTTCCCGCTGATTTTATGTTCGTCCTTACGCGGGAAGAATTTGCCGATTGGAGGTCACAATTTATGACCTCCGATGCCGATCGGGCAGAGTTTTTGAGGTCACAATCTGTGACCTCAAAAACGGACCCTCGCGGGGGCACGCAGTATCCGCCAATGGTTTTTACTGAACAAGGCGTCGCCATGCTGTCGAGCGTGCTCAACAGCGAACGGGCCATTCAGGTCAACATCGCGATCATGCGGACGTTTACGCAGTTGAGGCAAATGCTGTTATCGAATACAGAACTTGCCCGGAAACTGGCCGACTTGGAAAAGAGGTACGACACGCAATTCAAGGTGGTTTTTGATGCGATTCGCCAGCTCATGACCCCGCCCGATCTGCCCCGCAAGCCGATCGGTTTCCATGTGCGGGAGCCGGGCGCGAAATATGGCATCCGCCGCAAGGAAAAATGACCGATGCTCGATTCCGAAACCAAATCCCGTATTGACTCCGCGCGCGACATTCTCGTCGGCAAGGTGCCCGACCCGAAATCGCAGGTGGAGCAGATCACCATCGCGCTGATCTACAAGTTCATGGACGACATGGACCGCCAGTCCGAAGAACTCGGCGGCAAGGCGGCGTTCTTTTCCGGCGGCTTCAAGAAGTACCGCTGGGCCAACCTGCTTGACAAGCGTCTCGGCGGCCATGAACGCCTGATCCTCTATGCCGAAGGCCTCGAGAAGATGAACGTGAACAAGAACATTCCCCAGCTTTTCCGGGACATCTTCAAGGGCGTGTTCCTGCCTTATCGCGATCCCGAGACGCTCAACCTGTTCTTAAAAGAGATCAACGGCTTCACCTACGACCACAGCGAACGGCTCGGCGACGCCTTCGAATACCTGCTGTCCGTTCTCGGTACACAGGGCGACGCCGGGCAATTCCGCACCCCGCGCCATATCATTGATTTCATCGTCGCCGTGGTGGACCCGAAGAAGAACGAGACCGTCCTTGACCCTGCCTGCGGCACGGCGGGTTTTCTCATATCGGCATTCAAGCACATTTTGAGGAGTTGCTCCTCAAAACCCTCACCCCGTTCCCCTCTCCCAGTGGGAGAGGGGCCAGGGGGAGAGGGTGCGGCAACGCGGCTTAGGAGAGGGAGCGAGCACTATCGCGGCGGTTTCGATTTTGCCGGGTTGAAGGAACGGGCGAGAGAATTCAGGCAAACGCAAACAGACGCGGAAAAGCTGCTTTGGGAATTGCTCCGGGACCGTCAGCTCGGCGGCGCGAAGTTCCGGCGTCAACACCAGTTCGGGGACTACATCTGTGACTTCTACTGCGCGGACGCGAAGTTGATTGTGGAATGCGATGGTTCCGTTCACAACACAGATCGGCGAAAAAAGACTGATCAAAAACGTGATGCCTATCTCAAATCCCAGGGTTTGACTGTGCTTCGCCTTGAAAATGCTCAAGTCTTGAGCGACACCGAAGCCGTTTTGTCCGCAATTTTCGACCAACTCCCCTCTCCCCCTGGGAGAGGGGATGGGGGTGAGGGTATCCCCGATACAGGGGATAGTGGTATCCCCGGCGAACTGTCTCCAGATGAGCGTGCGCAAATGATGGCGAATTCCCGGGGATATGACATCGCGCCCGACATGGTGCGGCTGTCCCGCGCCAATATGTACCTGCACGGTTTCCCTAATCCCGTCATCCACGAGTACGACACGCTGACCAGCGAAGAGCGGTGGGACGAGCGGTGCGACGTGATTATGGCCAATCCGCCGTTCATGTCGCCGAAAGGCGGCATCCGCCCGCACAACCGGTTTTCAATCAAGGCCAAGCGCAGCGAAGTGCTTTTCGTGGATTACATCGCTGAACATCTCAACCCGGGCGGCCGCGCCGGTGTTATCGTGCCCGAGGGGATCATCTTCCAGAGCCAAAACGCCTACAAGGCCCTGCGGAAGATGCTCGTAGAGAATTACCTCTGGGCCGTGGTCAGCTTGCCCGCCGGCGTGTTCAATCCTTATGAGGGCGTCAAGACATCGATCTTGTTCCTCGACAAGTCACTGGCCAGGAAGACGGACACCATCGTCTTCTTCAAAATCGAAAACGACGGCTTCGGCCTCGGCGCACAGCGGCGACCGATAGACAAGAACGACCTCCCGCAGGTGAAGGCCGAACTTGACGCCTACCTTCACGCTCTGCGCAGCCAAAAATTCATAGAACCCTCTCCCTCTGGGAGAGGGCAGGGTGAGGGCTTCCAGCCCACCTGCGGCCTGATCGTTGCGAAAGAAAAAATCGCCGCGAATGGAGACTACAACCTCAGCGGGGAGAGATATCGGGAGGGGGCAGCGCAGTCCACGCATTTCCCTTGGAGGACGATAGAGTCCATCGTCGAGACAATCACTCCACCAGCGAAGATTCAGAAGACAGCGTTCGGGCGGGTCGGTCGATTCCCCATCATCGATCAATCGCAAGATGACATTGCAGGATGGACCGATGATGCGTCCACGTTGATTCGCCCCACCAAACCGCTGGTAATCTTTGGCGATCACACCTGCGCAGTTAAAATCGTTGACACGCCTTTCGCGCAAGGGGCAGACGGCATCAAGATTCTCCAGACGATAGACGCACTTGATCCGCGATTCCTATTTCACGTCCTTCGATCCAGACCGATAGAGAGCGACGGCTATCAAAGACACTATTCCAAACTCAAGGAACACCAAATCCCACTGCCGCCGCTGGAGGTGCAGAAGGAGATCGTGGCGGAGATCGAGCATGAGCAGAGGGGCATAGAAGCTTGCAAGTCGTTGATCGAAAAACATCAGCAAAAAATCAAAGCCCGTATTGCGAAGGTGTGGGGGGAGAAGTGAATCTAGAAGAACAGATTAGAGTTATTAATAACCCTCAAGAGTTCGTAGATTTGTGTAATACGATTTTTACCGAGAAATATGGGAATGATTTTCAGATTATTGATGGAACAAGGGCTGATGATGGAAACGACGGGTATGTTTATTCAGAAAAAAGAATTTTTGCTATTTATTGCCCAGTTAAACCCGAAAACAAAAGAGATGAAGATTTTAAAAAGAAAATAGGTGGTGACTTAAATAAAGCTAAAGAATTACAAGACACAGGAAAGCTGGAAGTCAAAAAATGGACTTTTATTACTCCGTGCAAGCTTAGCAATGGAGTGATTTCATATCTGGTCGAGAAAGCGAAAGAATTCAATCTTGAAGCGAATCAGATAGAGTCTGCCTTCTTGGCCGGAGAATTATATAAGCACCAACATTTGTTAAGTAAATTCCCTCGCTTGCATATCTCGCAGATAGAGCCGAAATTGGATGAAATTTTGAAAGAGCTAAGGGGGAGCAAAGACATTGTGGAATTGCCTAATAAACCATATACACAGAAAAATGAGAAGCCAAGCGAAGACCTAAAAAAGGTGTTTAAAATATTAAGTATAGAGCAAGCTGAGAAAAGTAAGTCCGAATTAAAAATTATATTCTATAAAACGTCAGATAAGATTGCCCAAGTAAATGCAATATTAGGTTTACTAAAATGGTTTAATCCGCTAGAAGATAGCGACGAAGACATGATTGATTGGTGCGATCAAGGAATGAAAATTGCCGAGACTTTGAAAGACAAAGGACTTCGTGCGATATTTCTTTCTAATAAGGCTTTTTATCTTTCACAAATTTGGTCCAGAGAAGATATGAATACCGCATATACTCTTAAAGCAGGCAATTTAATAGGCATTCAAGTAATTTCAAGTGAAGAAATACAAAGGAAAGTGAAGATGTTGCACGATCTGGAAACTCAGTTTTTGAGTGCCTTTAAAGAAGCTTTAGATATTACTATTGAAATCAAAAATGGCTATTTAATAGCGCAAATATTATTAAACATTGGGCAAGCAGCGGGGGTAAGATACATTCATCTTAATGCCTTGAGGATTGGTCGAGCAGAACAAGAAAAAAGACTATCAAAAGAGGCATTGCTTCAGGCAAGAAATCTTTATTCAAGCATGGGTTATGAATTAGGCGTTGGTTACGCGCTGCATAACTTAGCTAATCAGCTTTTTATATTTGGAGAAAAAGAAGAGGCTATGCAATTAAATAAAACTGTTGCCGAGATTGCCAAGAAACACAATGATGAATCTTTATTACAAACGGCATCTTGGTTGAGAGAAAGTTTAGAAACAGACAGGATTCCTGATTATATTCATGGTGAAAGAAGAGAACGGAAAAGATAATAGTACGAAATACGAAATAACCCGTGAATAACCCGTGACAGGCACGAATTTTCACAACGCCACAAATAATTCCTCGAAATTTCTGAGGGGAGAATCAAAGCCCCCTATTGCGAAAGCAGGGCGCCAGCAAATTTTTTCATATGCTAATTCAAATCAAAAAAGTCGAAGCCAGGCAGTTCAGAAGAGTATTGAAATCCGGCAGGACAACTCCCTTGCTATTTGAATGCGAGGACGTCGCAACTGGCCAGAAAGAGGAGTATGTTGTAAAATTGAAGGGCAGTTTGGACAGGAGAGACCGGGGTTTGATTTGTGAACTGGTCTCCTCGACTATTGCCCGGTTTATGGGGTTCAATACGCCACCCATAGCCGTAGTCAATATTGATGCTCAAATGGCTTCGCTTATTGATGCAATTCCCAAAGATAAAATAGACTCAAGCATTGGCTTGAATTTTGGCAGTAAATTACTTTCCGGAGGCTACTTTAATCTGCCCAACGATTATCCATTGACCAATCATATGGAACAGGCTGCGGCAGAAATCATCATATTTGATGCGTTGATTCAGAATTTCGACCGGAGAGCCGGGAAACCGAATATGTTTATTAAGGGGGATGAGATTTATATTTTTGATCATGAACTGGCATTTTCTTTTCTTGAGCTGATCGGAAAGAGAGACAGTCCTTGGGAACAGGCCGCATTTTCTAGTTGTGTGCGGGGGCACTTTTTTTACAGGCAGTTAAAGGGGAGGACGTTGAGCTTGGAAAGAATTACGCAGGGCATTAAGAACATGGGCGATGATTTCTTGTTAGATGTCCAGGCGAGTATTCCTGAAGAATGGAAGGATGGGGAAATTGGTCATATTTTTGATCATTTAAAGGCAATCGTAGAAAACGCCGACCGGTTCATTGAAGGCGTAAGGAGGGAAATGGTATGAAAAAGCAATATTCGTATACGGTTTTGCGATACATCCATGACATTACTACCGAGGAGTTTATTAACATCGGCGTGGTTTTGTATTCACCGCAGGAGAAATTTTTGAGCGCCGCGTGCACGAACAAATATGGCCGGTTGTCCAGGATGTTTTTTGATGTTGAAGGAGATCGGTTTAAACAGGTTGTCAAATATATCCAGGATCAAATTAATGAGTTGGGCGGCAGAATCCATCAGGAATTAGAATTTGAGAAGCTGCCTGATTCTGTAAACAAGATTGTCGGTAAAATCTTGCCTCCTGACGACGGATCTTTGCAGTTTTCCGATGCGGGAAAAGGGGTAGCTGAAGATTTACCGGAAACACTGGATGAATTATTTGTGAGGTATGTCGCGAAATATCTGGAGAAATCGGATTTAAGAAGCAGATCTGATGAAGAGGTTTTGAAATCGTTTAAGAAAGAATTCGGAGAAAAGGGAATCCTGGACGCGTTGAAGCCATTTAAAGTGGAGTCCGAAGACGATGAACATGAATTCCCCTATGCCTGGAAAAACTCAACATGGCATGTTCTGCAGCCTCTTTCATTTGATTTGGTCGATCCAGAATCTATCAAAAGAAAAGCACATACTTGGCTGGGTGTGGGCCATAGTCTGCTGCGCCCGGAGGAAGTGAAAAAGAAGATTCGGGAAGGAGTAACATTGAATTTTCTCTTGGGGGCCCCCAAAGAGCAAAAGCTGTTGAACTATTTTAACAAAGCAAAAAGTATTTTAGACAAGATGCCTTGTGAGCATAAATTTGTCCATGAAGAAGAGGCGTCGGCTTTTGCTGAAGAAATCAAAAAAGATTTGGGAAGCCATTAAATCTCTGAAGAGTTCGCGAGTTCGGGGGATGTGTAACGGGACACGGACACGAGGGACACAATCTTATTTCTATAGAGTTAGGTAATGTGTCCCAAATGGTGCAGACTCGATACCTGCCAAAAATCCTGCCAAAATGGCAGGATTCGTGATTGGATTTCGGCGGGCGGACAAAAATCCCGACAATAATCCCGACAAAGTGTCGGGATTCGTGTGGTTATGAAAACTATCAAAGACATGCCGAAACACAGCCGCCCCCGCGAGAAACTGCGGGAGAAAGGCGCTTGTGCTCTTTCCGACGAGGAACTTGTCGCGGCGATTCTCGGCATGGGTACGGCGGGCGTTGACGTGCGCACGATTGCCCGGCAAGTTGCCGGACTCATTCGGGAACACAAAGACAACCTGAAGCTTGATCACTTGCAGGCCGTTCCCGGCGTCAAACTTGCCAAGGCGGCGCAGATCCTTTCGGCATTCGAGCTCGCCCGGCGTTACCTGCTCAAGGATACGGTCAAGATCGCCGTTGCCCGGGATGTCCTGCCGCTGGTGGCCGACATCGCGGGCAAGCAGCAGGAGTATTTCGTCTGCATCTCGCTGAACGGAGCTAACGAGGTCATCGAAAAGCGCGTGGTCACAATCGGTCTTCTCGACAAAACCCCGGTTCATCCGCGCGAAGTGTTTGCCGACGTTATTGCCGACCGGGCCGCCGCTGTGATCTTTGCCCACAATCACCCCTCCGGCGAACTGCAACCCAGCGAAGCCGATCTGCGGATGCACGAGCAATTGACCGAAGCCGGAAAGATTCTTGGGCTTCGTGTCCTGGACCATGTGATCGTGACGCGCAAAGGCCATTACAGTTTTCAGGAAGCCGGTTTGATCCGATGACGACACGCCTTGAGAGGATAATAATCGGAGAATGTCCAATGCATAAATCCCAAAAGCCGTAAAAAGCCGTAAAGATTACCTTGAATGCTTTGTAGAAACCTGTTATCTTTATTCTATGACTATAAAAGAAAAAGTAATAAAAGTGGTGCGGGCCCTGCCGAATAATGCTTCGATAGAAGACGCCATGGAACGCCTGTTATTCCTGGCCAAGATTGAAAAGGGTCTGAACCAGGCGGATTCGGGCCAAACCATCCCGCATAGTCGAGTGAAAGAGAAAATGTCGAAATGGTTGAAGTAAGATGGACTCCTGAAGCGGCAGGTGACCTGGAAGCTATCGCAAACTTTATTGCTAAAGACTCGCCATATTACGCCCGCCTTTTCGTCATTGATGTATTAGAAGCAGTTGATCGACTTCTCGATTTTCCAAGATTAGGCAGAGTTGTTCCGGAGTTGAGAAACCCGGTTATCCGTGAAATTATTTTAGGTAACTATAGGCTTGTTTATCGACTGCGAAAGCAGGCTGTTGAGATCCTCACGGTTTATCACGGCACTAAATTACTCAATTCTTCCAAAATAAATCGTGGATAAAATTTTTTCCCACCGCACCAACTGGCCGTTATCTTCCAACCGTATCACACAGACGCTTGATCGGCTCAAGAAAGAAAATATTGCGGTCATTGATCTGACCGAATCCAACCCCACACGCTGTGGCTTCGCTTATCCTTCCGAAAGAATTCTCCGGCCGCTGGCCTCCGACAAGAATTTGCGTTATGAGCCCCAGCCGCAGGGTTCCCTTGAGGCCCGCGAGGCCGTCGCCTGTTATTATAAAAGCCAGGGGATAACGGTCCTGGCTGAACAGATATTTTTGACCGCGAGCACTTCGGAAGCGTACTCTTATTTGTTCCGTCTTCTCGCGGACGCCGGAGAGGAAGTATTGTTCCCGCGGCCCAGTTATCCGCTTTTCCAGTTTTTGGGAGACCTCAACGATGTCACGCTGCGTTATTATCTTCTGGAGCACACGGACCGATGGCGCATTAATTTCAACTCGCTTGAAAAAATGGCCGGGCCCAAGACGAAAGCGGTCGTCCTGGTCAACCCCAATAACCCGACGGGGTCGTTTATTTTTAAGGATGAGCTGGACAGCCTCAACGGCATCTGCCAACGGAAAAATATAGCTATTGTTTCCGATGAAGTGTTTTGGGACTACGCCCTGACCCCGGCTCCGCCGGGAAAAAGCGTCCGGGCCAGTCTGGCCGGGAACCGGGAGACGCTGACTTTTGCCCTGGGCGGTCTGTCCAAGACGCTTGCCTTGCCGCAGATGAAGCTTTCCTGGATCATTGTCAGCGGGCCGGAAAAATTAGCGAGTGAGGCCTGTCAGCGCCTGGAGATGATCGCGGACACGTATCTTTCGGTCAACACGCCCGTCCAGAACGCGGTGCCGGAGTGGTTATCTCGCAAGGAGGAATTCCAGACCCCAGTTAAACAACGCATTGGGGATAATCTCCGTTTTCTGGAAGAAGCGGTCAAGACGACAAAATGTCAGTTGCTTAAACCCGAAGGCGGCTGGTACGCCGTTTTGCGGATCCCGCTGAATAAAATTTCGGAAGAAGAATTTATCCTGCAACTGCTTGAGAAGGAGCATGTGTTCGTCCACCCGGGGTATTTTTTTGATTTTGACCCATTCGACGGCCCCGTAACGGGGCCGCTCAGGGTCAACCCTGAGCGTAGTCGAAGGGTTGATGAAGAGGGGTTTCTGGTCGTGAGCCTTTTGCCGCCGGCAGATGATTTTAGGAAAGGGATAGAAAAGATATTGCAAAGAATCGCCCGGGTGCCTTAGGATCAACCGTTTGACCTTCTGCCGGGCCATCGCTTTTTGGTAACCGGATAAAAGGGGGCAGGTATTCTGGACAATCTATACACTTCCGTATAAATTGTCCATTATTTATTTGACAGTGCCGTCGAGCGGCATTATAGTATGGTCATGGAACTTTCAAGAGACATTTTAGAGCGTTTAAGGAAAGACTTCGACCGCAAGGAGGCCCGCATTATCATCGGGCCCCGGCAGGTCGGCAAGACGACCGTCCTTAAAAGGGTCGCGAAGCATTGCTCTGTCCGGAAAATTCCGTATGTATATTTCAACCTCGAGGTCCCGGCGCATGCCGAATATTTTGCCCGTCCCATGGGGGTTGTCCTGAAAGAATTGACGGCTAAGGGCCAAGTGGTTTTCATTGATGAGTTTCATTACTTGCCTAACGCCACCAAGTTATTTAAGGCTATCTTTGATCAATATCCATCGGTCCGTATTTATGCTTCCGGTTCTTCCGTGATTGAAATGCATAAGCATCTGAAGGAGAGCCTGGCCGGAAGACGGCTGCTTTACCGGGTTTTCCCTTTGTCTTTCGCGGAATGGGTCCCGAGCCGGTCGAAGGTAAGGTTGCCCGGTTCGTGGAGTGCCGCCGTTCCCAAGCGGGGACACGCGGCCCTTCGGCGTCTTTCGGAAGAATTCGTGATTTTTGGCGGCATGCCGGGGCTGGTCCATGAAAAGACGGCAGGGGATAGAAAAAGGCTTCTTTTGGACCTGGTGGAAACGTATATCCAGAAGGATATCAAGGCGCTCTTGAGGGAGGAAGATATTCTGTCTTTTAACCGGTTGTTGTCGCTTTTGGCATCACAGGAGGGAGGGATCTTAAGCGAGATCAGTCTTTCGCAGATGCTCAATTATTCGCTCCGGCAGGTGCGCAAGGATCTGGCTATTCTGCAACAAATGTTTTTTTTGAGCGTAATCAAACCGTTCTTCAATAACCGTGGGCGTGAGCTGAAACAGGCGAACAAGATCTATTTCTTTGATACAGGGATAAGGAATGCCATTTTAAGGGATTTCAGGTCGTTGCAGGATCGGGATGACAAAGGGGAACTATGGGAGTCGTTTGTTCTGGCGGAAATGCAGAAGAACCTGGGTGTCGGGCAGGACATTCATTACTGGCGGACGCGGCGTAAGGATGAGGTTGATTTTATCATCGTTCAGGACAGGACGCCTGTAGCGGTTGAGGTTAAGTCTAAACTATCAGGTCCGGATATTCCGCAGGGTGTGCGGGTTTTCCTGCAACAATACCCTGATTGCCGTAAGGCCGTCGTGTTGAACAACGACATCTTTCAGAAGGTGGTTTTTGACGGCAGGGAGGTTATATTTGCGCCTCATTATTATGCGCGATTGATCCCGGCATTGTTTCGGAAGTAATAGGGAGTAATCCGGAAGAAGAATTTATCCTGCAGCTGCTTGACACAGGGCATCTTAAACCTTGCAATCCGGGGATGATTTGGTAAAATTCTTCCATGAATAAAAGACCCGACTGGGATGAATATTTTTTGAAGCTGGCCATGCTGGCGTCCGAGCGCGCCACGTGCCCGCGGATGCATTGCGGCTGCGTGCTCGTGAAGGATAAAAGGGTCGTCTCCACCGGTTATAACGGTTCGATCCCCGGGGACGAGCATTGCGAAGAGGTCGGGTGCCTGGTCGTGGACAACCATTGCGTGCGCACCGTCCACGCCGAGATGAACGCGATCGTCCAGGCGGCCAAGCGCGGGCACGCGATCGACGGCGCCACCGCCTACGTGACCAATATGCCTTGCACCGGCTGCGCGAAGGCGCTCATTACCGCCGGGATCAAGCGCGTGGTCGTCTTTTCGGATTATCATGACACGCTGGCGACGCAATTTTTCGCCAAGGCCGGCGTCAAGATCGACAAGCATGCCGTCCCTTCCACCGCAATCGTGTATAATCTCAAGGATTATTCCTCCGCCCGTTAAAAATTATGGGAGACCTGCTCGAAAATATTAATATCAAAGTCCTCATGGCTGAGGACGAAGCGGAGGTCCTGGACATTATGTCCCAAAAAATTGCCGCGGCCGGTTACACGGTCATCACCGCCAACGACGGCGAAGAGGCGTGGGAGAAGATCCAGAAAGAATCGCCGGATGTGATCATCCTGGATTTGATTATGCCCCGGACAAACGGTTTCGACGTCCTGCGCCGGGTGAGGGAGCATCCGGTCCCGGGCCGATGGCAGCCGGTCATTATCGTTTCCGCCAAAAGGGAACTGGAAGACCTGCGGGAAGGTTACGCCCTGGACGCGGACCACTACATCACCAAGCCCTGCCAGGTCGACGATATCCTCAAGTCTATTAGTCTCATGGCGCGTCTTATCCCGCAGCGCCAGGCTGAAGGGCGCTGACCGCCGGCCTATGCAGATCATCTCCTTTCTCATTATTGCCGTGGTCGTGATGGCCGCCGGCGTGCGTTATCTGGAAAATCAATCTGTTTTTTATCCAGTCCGCGGTGTCGTTGCCACGCCCGCCGCCCTCGGCCTGCCGTTCGAGGATGTCTTTTTGAAAACGCGGGATAACGTCTCCATCCACGGCTGGCTGGTCAAATCCACGACGGCCAGAGGCATGCTCCTGTTCCTGCACGGCAACGCGGGCAATATCGGCGACCGGTTGGGAAAAATACAGATGTTCCACCAGATGGGCTTCCATGTTTTCATTATCGATTACCGTGGGTACGGAAAAAGCCAGGGGCGCCCGAGCGAAACCGGCATTTATCTGGATGCCCTGGCCGCTTACGATTATCTGCGCGGCCGTCCGGATATCGCTTCCAGCAAGATTGTCGGTTACGGCGAATCTCTCGGCGGGGCCGTCGTCGTTGACCTGGCTGCCAAAAGAGAGCTCGCCGCCTTGATCGTCGATTCTTCGTTCACCAACGCCGCCGACATGGCCAAACTCGTGTATCCTTTTGTCCCTTCTTTTTTGATCAAAACGAAGCTGGACTCCATCGGGAAAATCCGCGCTGTAACCGCCCCCAAGTTATTGCTCCACAGCCGTGAGGATGAGCTCGTCCCGTTCGCGTTGGGAGAGAAATTGTACCAGGCGGCCGCTGACCCCAAGGAATTTCTGGAGATCACCGGCGGGCACAATACCGGTTTCGACGGTTCACAGGAGAAAATGCTGCGGGGCGTAACCGATTTTTTGCGGCGTAACCGCGTCATCGAATAATCCGGGATAATGGACAAGCGGCATGAATAAATTTTTAAGAGTTCATCAAAGGCAAATCATCCAGGAGAACGGTCAACCCGTTTTTTTGAAAGGCGTCAACTTCGGCGGCTGGCTGATGATGGAGGCGTACATCCTGGGCGCCCCTAATCGCCCTGAAAAGATGTTCCGCCGGGAATTCACGCGGCGTCTGGGGCCAAAGGCGATGGAGGGCTTCGACAGGGCCTTCCGGGAGAATTTTATCCGCGAGGACGATGTCCGCAAGGTCGCCGGGTGGGGGTTGAACTGCGTCCGCGTGCCGTTTCATTACCGCGTCCTTGAAGACGCGCCGTTTAGCTACCGCGGTGTTGGCTTGCGGTTTTTGGACAAAGTCATCGGCTGGGCCAGGAAACACAAGACATGGATCATCCTGGACCTGCACGCCGCGCCGGGCGCGCAGAACAAAGACTGGCACGCCGACAGCGACGGCACAGTGCTTTTCTGGGGCAACAAAAATTATCAGGAGCGGGTCTACGCTCTCTGGGAATTTCTCGCCGACCGGTATAAAGATGAAGAACAGATCGCCGGATACGACCTTTTGAATGAAGCGGTCACCGATAATGCGCGGATTTTGAACCGTTTTTATAAGACGCTGATCAAGCGGATCCGGAAGATCGACCGTAAGCATATCCTTTTCGTGGAAGCCAACACCTGGGCGACGGACCTCGATTGTCTGGAAGAATTTGACGACGATAACCACGCGTTAAGTATCCATAGTTACGACCCGCCGGCGCTGACGTTTAACTTTGTCCCCAACCGCCGGTATCCGTGTTTTAACGGCCCGGGCAGGTGTAATCCATCGACGCTGCGGCAGCACATGTCTCAATATGAACGGATTTCCCAAAAGCGGCGGGTGCCCATTTACTTGGGGGAGTTTGGCATCAATTACCGGCAAGGGTTTTTCGGGGAGGACGGCTGGCTCAAGGACATGCTCGCGTGCTGCAAGGAATATCAATTCCACTGGACGTACTGGACGTACAAGACGGTCAAAAGCGGCATATTCCCCGACGGGGTCTTAAGTTATTACGACAACCCGGCGTGGGTCAACCGCGCCGGGCCGGCGAGCGGGCTGGAGGCGTACGCGTCCTGCTGGCCTTCCTTGCGCGAAGGAATGGTCCGTTCCTGGCGTAGCGACGCGTTTGAAATCAACACGCGCACCTTAAAGGCCCTGCGACATGCCGCGCGATAAAATTACCAGCCTGACCAACCCGCGCGTCAAAGAGCTCGTCCGTCTGAGGACGGGAGGGTACCGCAAGAGTTCCGGCTTGACGGTTGTCGACGGGCCTCGTGAGGTCCTGCGCGCCCTGGAAGGCGGGGTCAAGTTCCGGGAATTTTATCTGTGCCCGGAATTGCTGGGGCCCGGGGAGGAAGAAAAACAGTTAAAGGTAAGATTGTCCGGCGCGGACGTTCCCGTATTTGAAGTCACCAAAATCGTTTTCGCCAAGATCGCTTACGGAGACCGACAGGAAGGAATATTGGGAATCTGCGAGATTCCTCACAGATCTTTAACGGGATTTCAGTTGCAATCAAATCCGCTGGTGGTCGTTATTGAGCACGTGGAGAAGCCCGGGAATCTTGGCGCGATCTTGCGCACGTGCGACGGCGCCGGGGTGGACGGCGTCCTTGTCTGCGACAGCCAGACGGACCTGTACAACCCCAACGTCATCCGCGCGAGCGTGGGGACGATCTTTACCGTCGCTGCGGTTCAGTGTTCGAACGACGAGGCCCTCCGCTTTTTGAGAAACAAAGGAATCAAGATCTGCACCGCGTCGCCGCAGGCACAAACAATTTATACTCAAATGGATTTCTCCGGCCCGGTGGCCGTTGTCTTGGGCAGTGAGCAGGAGGGATTAAGCGATTTTTGGGAGAAGAACGCCGACCGGCTGGTGAAAATCCCGATGTTTGGGGCCGCGGATTCACTCAACGTTTCCACCTCCGCGGCGATCTTGATTTACGAAGTTGTCAGACAGAGATCAAGATAAACTCGAAATACGAAACCCGAAATCCGAAACAATACCAAAATTCAAATATTAAAAATTTTAAACAGTTGGTTTAGGTCATTGTAATTTAGAGCTTTAGATTTGTTTCGTATTGCGTGCTTCGGATTTCGAATTTTTAAATTAATGCAAAATAATTTAATACGGCTGCAGGTTTTTCTGTCCCGCAACGGTGTCTGTTCCCGGCGCAAAGCCTTGGGCCTGGTCACGGGCGGTCGCGTGAGCGTCAACGGCCGGCCGGTGGTCGAGCCCTCGACACCGGTCGACCCGGCCAAAGACAAGATCTGCGTCGACGGCAAGGCCGTCGCGGCCAAGGCGTACACGTACATTCTTTTTAACAAGCCGCAAGGGTGTGTCACGACCCGTGAAGACCGTTTCGCGGAGAAAACGGTCTTTGATTTGCTGCCGGCGGAATTTCGTCATTTGGTGCCTGTGGGGCGGCTGGACAAAGACACGGAAGGGCTGCTGCTTTTGACCAACGACGGCGACCTGACCCACCGCCTGACGCACCCGAGCTTTGGCGTTGACAAGACGTACCGGGTCAAAATGACCGGGACGCTGGAGGCAAAAGACCGGGAGGCGTTGGAAAAAGGGGTCGTGATCGAGGGCCGGCGCACCGCGCCCGCCCGGGTCCAGGACGTGCGCCGTTCGGGGGGCGGGACGGAATTGACCATCACGATCCACGAAGGGCGCAAGCGCCAGGTCCGGCTGATGGCCGCGGCCGTCGGTAGAAAAGTCATTTATTTGCAGCGTGTCGCCCAGGGGCCGCTGCGGCTTGGCGGCCTTCAGGCCGGCCGCTGGAGAGAATTAACGGGAAACGAGATCCAGGGTTTGAGGAAAATTCCGGCCGGCCGCAGGTTCCCGCGGGTTTCCCGCGGGAACAATCCGGGGGCGGCGGAGGAAAAGAATTCCGGCCGGCAATCCGGGTAAGGCAAAAAAATGGTCATTCTTAACAATCTGACAATGGGGTTTTCGCAGCGGACGCTGTTCAAGGACGTGTCGCTGAGCATTTTCAAGAACGAGAAAATCGGTTTGACCGGGCCCAACGGGGCGGGCAAGACGACCTTGTTCTCGATCATCCGCGGGGAGATGGAACCCGTCGCCGGCTTTGTGCAGGTCCAGAAAAATATCCACGTCGGGTACCTCCCGCAGGAAGCGCATTTCGCTTCCACGAAGACCGTGATGGAAGAGATCACCGAAGGCGACGAGCGCATCGCGGCCCTGATGGAAGAAAAGCGCAAGATCGAAGACGCCGGCAAGGCGGACAGCCCCCGCTACGGCGATGTCGTCGCGCAGCTCGAAGGGATGGGCATTTACGACCTGGAACACACGGCCGAGAAAATCCTCGTCGGGCTGGGTTTTAAGGAAACGGATTTCCACCGGCCCGTCGCTGAATTAAGCGGCGGCTGGCAGATGCGCGTGCTCCTGGCCAAATTGCTCACGTGTCCTTTTGACCTGCTGCTCCTGGACGAGCCGACCAACCACCTGGACCTGGAGGCGACGCTTTGGCTGAAGGATTTCCTGAAAAATTACGACGGGGCGTTTGTCCTGATCTCCCACGACCGCGTCTTGCTCAACGAGGTCACCAATTACACGATCATCCTGGAAGGGTCCCGGATGACCAAGCTCCGGGGCAATTACGAGACCTACGAAGAGCAGAAGGGGATCCAGAAAAAGACCCTGGAGAAGCAGCAGAAGGTCATCGAGAAAAAGCGCGACCAGCTTGAGCGTTTTGCCCAGCGGTTCCACGCGCAGCCCAACCGGGCCTCGGCGGTGCGCAACAAGCGCAAGATGCTCGAGCGCCTCGAGCAGGTCGATGTGCCCCAGGAACACAAAAGTATCGGTGAGTTCGAGTTCTCCGGCGTGCGCCAGGGCGGTTACGTCGTCGCCCGTGCCGGGAAGATCGGCAAGTCTTACGGCGAGCGGCGCGTTTATCAGGACCTGGATCTTGAGATCATCCGAGGCCAGAAAATTTGTCTGGTCGGGCCCAACGGCGCGGGTAAATCGACGCTTCTTAAAATGCTCGCCGGCGTCCTGCCGCCGGATGCCGGGACGGTCCAGTACGGCCATGAAGTCAGCGTCGGATATTTTTCGCAGAAGCGCCTGGATGTGCTCGACCCCAACCGCAATGTCCTGGATGAATTGATGGTCTGCGCGCAGCAGGGGACACCCGCCTTGAAAGCGCGGGGACTGCTGGGGCTGTTTAATTTTCACGGGGACGACGTGTTCAAGCAGGTCAAGGTCCTCTCCGGCGGGGAAAAAAGCCGGCTTATCCTGGCGAAACTTTTGATCAACCCGCCCAATTTTATGTGCCTGGATGAGCCCACGACCCACCTGGACGTCGACGGTGTCAAGGCTTTAACGATGGCGTTCCAGGAATTTGGTGGGACATTGTGTTTTATCAGCCACGATCTGTATTTTATCAAAGAGATCGCGACAACCATCGTAGAAACGCAGAACGGGCAACTCAAAACGTATCTCGGCGGGCTGGATTATTATCTGGAGAAAAGACGCGAGCAAGCCGCGCAGGACCAGCACGTTTCAGCTAAAGCCGACGCGGACCGCAAGAAGAAAGAAAAGTCGGCCAAATCTCACGATACGGCGATGCCGCCTCACTTGAAGGCACTGCACGACCGGCATCAGCAGGCGCTCAAAAGGGTCAAAGAGATCAAAAACACCATCAAGGAGCTGGAGCAGGAGCGCAAAGATCTCGAAACTGAAAGCTACATCAAGGGCCGCAGCCTTTCCGAGGCGTTCGGCCGGGACCCGGCAACGCTCAAGGAATACGGCCAGCGGTTGAAAGCGATCCAGGCGCGGCTGCGTGAGATCGAAAGCACTCTTAAAAAGCTTGAGGAAGAGAAGGAAAGGATTGAGAAAGCGTGATATATTAAGAGTGAAAGTTATGAATAATTTTCTTAAACCAGGAAGTCTCGTACATCGTACATTGTCCATCGTACATCGAAGTACGAAGCACAATCAACGATGGACGTGCATTTTGATAATTACATTTTTTTTCGCCGGCTGCGCCAAGATTGCGCACATGGACCAGCTTTTGACGCTTAAGGCTGTTTCCGACGAGCAAACGCAGATGGGCAAAGAGATCAAGCGCCAGGATGCGAAGTTTGAACGTCTTGTTGCCGCTGTTGAGGAAGGTTTAATTGCTAAGTATAAAAGTCAGAAAAGCGTCTCCGGGGAATTCGGCCAACCGGTTTATGTCTGGCAGACCGACGATGATGGGCAGTCGCTCGAGGTCTGGGCCTACCGCTACGCCGCGCAATTTTTTGGTTCTCCGAAAGTTTATCTCTACTGGAACCAGTCGGGAGAGTTGGTCCGGTGGGAATATCAAGGAGGGAAAAATGGGAAAAACGAGCAAGAAGCCGCGCCAAAAATTTGACCCCAAGAAATTCAGCGCCCCGGAAGGACCCCCCGTTAAAAAGGAGAAAGACTGGTCGTTTGATGATATCGTGCGCTCCAAAACTCATCGGCGTTAGTGATGGACCGCAAGACAAAGACCATCCTTGTCCAGATTTATCAGAAGTTATATAAAAAGTTCGGTCCGCAGCGCTGGTGGCCGGCGCAGACGCAGTTCGAGGTGATCGTCGGCGCCATCCTGACCCAGAACACCAACTGGGGCAACGTCGAGAAAGCCATCCATCGTCTAAAAGCTGCCGGAGTGCTCTCGGCGCGCGTCCTGCGCGATATCTCTGTCACGAAGCTCGCCGCGCTCATCAAACCCGCCGGTTATTTCAACGTTAAAGCCCAGCGTCTTAAGAATTTCATGCGGTTTCTGTTCGATGAATACGATGGCAATCTCAAGACGCTGGGAGGTGAGGAATTATCGCATCTGCGGCACAAACTTTTGAAGGTCAACGGCATCGGGCCCGAGACCGCGGATTCCATTTTGCTTTACGCGCTCGACAAGCCCGTCTTTGTCGTCGACGCGTATAGCAAACGGTTCCTCTATCGGCATAATCTTATTGACCGTAATGCTGATTATCACCAGATCCAAGAGTTGTTCATGGGGTATTTTGACCACGATACGGCGATGTTCAACGAATATCATGCCCTGATCGTGGCGCTGGGAAAGAATTACTGCAAGCCGAACCCTTCCTGTGATCGTTGCCCTTTGAACCGTACTCAATATTCTCTCACATTTAAATGCGGCTCCTGCCACCGCGCGTTTTTAAAAGGCGAGAAGCGGATCGCAGAAAAATCCGGCTTTCTTTGTTCTGAGTGTCGGGTGTAGAATTCTTTGTCTGACATCCACACAAATGAGCGCTATAAGAAAATACGTTGCGGTAAAGGCCGCGCTCCCCTGCAGGATCCCTTGAACTTTAAAACTTGAAGGAGTTGCCATGGATTACCAAGAATTTCCCGAGGACGAACTGACGGAACTTTTGTTGACGGAGGAAGACCGCCTGCCGCGGGCGGCGGTGGATGAGTTCATCCGCCGCGGGGACAAGATGATCCCGTTTCTGGAGGAGATTGTCTCCGATCAGTTCCACTGGACCCGGGACGTCCCGAAGTGGTGGGCGGTGGTCCACGCCGCCTTCATCCTCGGCGCCATCGGCACGAAAACAACGATTATCCCGCTTTTGCGCGCCCTACGCTGGGCCGACGCCTTTGACTGCGACTGGGTGACCGAGGCGCTGCCGGCCATTTTCGGCAGGATAGGATCCGCGGCAATTCTACCGCTTAAAACAATGGCAGTGGATCGGACGAACGGGTGTTATACCCGATCTATAGCCATGGAGGGGCTTGGACTGATCGCCTGGCGCAATCCCGGCACGAAAGAGGAAATCAGCGCTTTTATCTATTCAATATTTTCGGATAAAAACAATGACCTGGATGTGCGGCAGTCCGCCGGAAGTACGCTTCTTGACCTGGGGTGCCCGCAATACCGGGAACCGCTTCTGGCCTTTGGCCGGCAGGAAAAAGAGCTCAAACGCCAGAATAAATTCTACCTCGCTCATTTCTTTGACGATGACGTTGAGAAGGCGTTTAAGGCCGGCGGGAAGAACATGAAAGATTTCGACAGGGACTGGCTGTCGTTTTATGACGAGGACGAGATCCGGAAGCGTCAGAAAAGGTGGGAAGAGGAGAAAGAAAGCGAGCCGGAAGAAGAGGATCCGGGGAGGTTGATAACCTCCGGCGAGCGGCCCTATGTCAGGCAGACATTCACGGGAAGAAACGACCCCTGCCCGTGCGGGAGCGGAAAGAAGTACAAGAAGTGCTGTCTCGGGAAATAAATCCCGCGGCGGGGTTCATTTATGACATGCAGACACGACTATAAAAATGCGATACAAATCGGCAGTGTGGATTACGTGTGCCCGTTATGCAAACAAGCATTGGATCCCCTGGAGTGGTTTTTGATGAACAGTTTTGAGTTTGGCGATGTTGTCCCTGATGCAGGGTTACCTGTCGGATGTCAAAAGCGAATTATTTCGGGAATCATCGCGTTTGTCGCCGGCCGCGCTTTGCCGGCGCATGAATATTGCCGAGGGGCCCGATGAATATCTGAAACCCCAAAATGCCGGGCTGCTGTTTTTCAGCGATGATCCGGAAAAATTTTTTCCCGGCGCGCGGATCGATGTGGTTGAATTCGTAAATGACAAGTAAAATTTGGCGCGTTGACAAATACAAACCATGTAGTACAATTCAAGTATGAAAGCCGTTCAAGAACGAAGCCAAAAAACCCGTTCGAATATCATTCAAGCCGCCTTTGATCTGTTTCATGAACAGGGTGTTAATGCCACGAGCGTGGATGAAATCCTGAAGGAATCGGGGGCGGGAAAGAGCCAGTTTTATCATTATTTCAAGAGTAAAGATGACTTGATCCATGAAGTTGTAAAAAGTTTTTCTGAAAAGCTCCGCAGCAAGAAGCTTCCCGTCAAATATGACATCGAATCCTGGGACGATCTGGAGCAGTGGTTTTATTTCTTTGTTAATTTTCAGAAATCTGTCCATTGCGAGCGCGGCTGTCCGATGGCAACGATCGGCTATGAATTGACCAATGACCAGGAATTGATCCGCCAGGATATTAATCTTATTTTTGAATTTACAAAAAATTCTCTTTCAAGGTTCTTCCATGGCCTTAAAGCCAAGGGCAAGCTGAAGAAATCGGCTGATCCAGACGCCTTGGCCGACTTTTGTTTCTCGATCATGCAGGGGGGAATGATCACAGCGAAAATCAAGAAAGAGACGACTCCTTTTGAGAATGCCGTCCACCATGCCATAATCTATCTGAAGTCCCTTACAAGATAATTCTTGTTGCGGGTTTAAATTTGCTTAACAAAATGTACTGATTAGTATATATTTTCGGTAAGTACAAATTTAAACAAACCCAAGAATAAAGGAGGATGTGATGATCAAACTTTACGGAGTTGGGATTTCTTTCAATGTCAACAAGGTGCGTTATTGCCTGAACTATCTCAATCTAAAGTATGATTGGGTGCAGACCAATCCCATGCAGGGTGAAAATCAGAAACCGGAATATTTGGAGATATGCCCTACAGGAAAAATTCCTGCCATGGAGATCGATGGGCTGAAATTATTTGAAAGCAATGCGATCAATAAGTATCTGGCCACGACCAACAATTCGCCGATTTATCCGCAGGATGCCCAAAAGCGGGCCGTTGTCGATGCCTGGATGGACTATACGGCTATCCATGTCGCTGCCGCCGTGGGGCGTGTCTTTTTTAACCGGGTCGTGGCGCCGATGCTCGGCCAAAAGGTTGATGGAGCTTCCCTGCAGGTGGGCCTGGAGTTCCTGGATAAATATTTCCCAATTCTTGAGAAGCAGTTGTCCCAAAATACATATTTGGCCGGGACGGAATTCAGTTTGGCCGACATCAACTTGCTGGCCGTGCTCGACCCCTGCGAGCTGGCCCAGATCAGCTTGGCGAAATATCCCTCCATCACGAAATGGCGAAACGGCTTGAGATCCCAGAACTTTTACCAAAAATGTTATAAGGATTACACCCAATTTGTTCAAGAGGCCATGAGCGCGAAGGCGTGAGCATAGGAGAGTGGTAGAACGTGGATTAATGGCTAAAGAATATCTCGAACAATTGTCCTCTTATATGAAGGAGGCAATTTCAGGCAGATCTAAAAATGTTAAGTTGGAGTGCAAACATTTCTTCAGTGGGGCGGCCGTGTATGCGAATGGGAAAATTTGTATGTCGTGGACTCCGGCCGGCTTCGCCATAAAGCTGCCCGAAGAATTACGAATAATTTTACTGAAACAAAAAGGTACAAAACCTCTTCGATATTTTCCTAAAGGGCCGATCAAGAAAGATTACGTCATCTTGTCAAAAACCATCTTGAACGACGTAAAGATTTTACGGCATTGGATAAAACTCTGTATTGAACACGTGGCTTCACTGCCGGACCCTGTCCGGAAAAAATCAAGTGATCCGGGAGCCGCATAACACGACGCTCAACCGGATCTGGGGGATGCTACGCGTCCTCTCGACCGATTACGCGAGTGTTGAGCGGCAAGAAAGGAACACCGATGGCCGACAGAAAATGCGCGCATGCCGATCTTCCGCCGACGGGAGTGTCGTGTCCAAGTTGCAAACAAGGCGCGCTGGAAGTCGCGAGAGGACGTTTGGGCCCGATTTCAACAACGGAGAAAAATATGAAGACAATGACCTGCAAACAGCTTGGTGGTGCTTGTGACAAGCAATTTCATGCAACCTCATTTGACGAGATTGCTGGAATGAGCAAACAACATGCCATGGAAATGTTTCAGAAAAAGGATACTGCGCATCTTAAAGCCATGAATGAAATGCAAGAGCTTATGAAGAAACCGGAAGCAATGAAAGAATGGTTTGAGAACAAAAAGAAGGAATTTGAGGCATTACCCGAGAAATAAAAATGGCGGTAATGTCGCGAACCAGCAACACACCTAACAACGCCATCAACGCGGACAGTAAAAAGCGGTGCGCCTTCGTTGCCCCGCTTTTCACTGCCGGTTATGGCGAACGTTATATTTCTTTGGCATCAACGGTGGCGACACAAAAATTGGAGAATGAAGATGTGGGATGAAAGACATAGTTCAGAAGAGTATGCATATGGCACAACTCCAAACGAATTTTTGGTAGAGAAAGTCAGCTGTATTCCAAGAGGCAAAGTTCTTAGCCTAGCTGAAGGGGAAGGACGGAATGCCGTTTTCCTTGCGAAACAGGGCTACTCTGTAACCGCTGTAGATGCATCTCTAGTTGGCTTGAATAAAGCCAGAAAGTTGGCTGAGGAGAGCGAGGTTGTCGTTGAGCTTATTCATTCTGATTTAGCAGATTATGATCTAGGTAAAAACAAATGGGACGGAATCGTATCTATATTTTGCCCCTTACCCTCCTCGTTAAGAAAAGAGCTGTATAAGAAGGTGATAGCGGGGCTGAAACAAAACGGTGTTTTTCTGCTTGAGGCTTATACTCCCGATCAGTTGAAACATGGGACTGGTGGTGGAAGTTCAGTAGATTCTATGCAGTTTGAAGAGTCTTTAATCCTTGAGTTATCTGGCCTGAAATTTAAGCATCTAATTGAGCTTGAGCGTAATGTAATAGAGGGTCTTTATCATACTGGTATTGGCTCAGTAGTTCAGGCTATTGCCACGAAAGAAATATAACAAGTCATTCAAGCGGACGCCTAACGGCGCCGCTTAATTCCAGCGTTAGGCATCCAAAAGGAGCGGAAATGCACCCGATAGAGCTTCTCATCAGCAAGGCGGATACCGCGATAAACCAAGAAGATTTCGACACTTTGATTGATATCTATTCCGATGACGCAGTCCTTGTGATTAAGCCTGGAATGAATGATGCGGGAAAAGAACAGATTAAGAAAGCATTTGAAGCAATTGCGGCTCACTTCGAGCATAGTTTGGATGTGAAGCAGGCTGGGATGGCAATCTTGGAAACCGGAGATACTGCATTGGTGCTGGCCAAGACTGTTGTCTCAGC
>JACRHP010000046.1 GCA_016212005.1 Candidatus Omnitrophota bacterium
AAAAGAAATGCGTAATACCAGATGGATGGGATTGTTCCTGATCGCGGTGACGCTGACCGCCAGCCTCTATTATTGGTCCTGCCGGTAAATCCACGTCAAGCCTCGCATAATCCATTTTTTGTTTTTCTGAAACATCTTCTTGTCTGATATGATTGTAACTTGATTCATTAGAGTCAGTTATAATATCATGCCTTGTTTTCATCCCGCCCGGAAAGCGTTTTCAGCTATTTTTTGCCCACACATAGGTGTGGATAGCTTGTTGTGATAAACTTACAGTGTGAGTATGGGCCTCTCACAAGGGCATGTTTCCCCGGAGGGGCCTGTGTGCTTCAAATGACGTCAGCCAATAATAGGGTACCCCGATTTTGTTCCATCGGGAACAAAATCGAGGTACAGCTGATGAGAAAGGAGGGGATCAAAATGTTTGATGCCATCGTATTGGAACCGTTGAGGGATATGATCACGCGTGTGGCCAACTTTGTCCCCACTTTGCTTTTGGCGCTGGCCATTCTTATTATCGGCTACGTTTTAGCCCATGCCATCGAAAAGCTGTTCACGAGGTTATTGAAGATGATCGGCTTTGACAAGGTGGCGGAAAAGCTGGGGATTGTGCATTATCTCAAAGTCGGCGACGTCAAACAAAAACCAAGTGAACTGGTAGGCATGATGTCCTACTGGGTCTTTAGCATCACGGTCCTCATTACGGCCGTAAAGACCTTTGGACTGACTTCCGTGTCCGGATTGCTTGACTCAATCTTGGGATTTATCCCAAGTGTTGTTGCCGGGCTTCTGGTGCTGACAATCGGCATGCTGATCGCTAAAGTCGTATCCAGCATGGTCTATATTGTCGCTAGGAACGCGGATATGCCGCTGGCGGATACGGTAAGCCGCCTGTGCAAATACGCGATCATGGTTTTTGTTGCCATCATGTTCCTCAAGGAAATCGGGTTCGTGGCGCTGTTTGAGGGGAATTATCCGATCTTCATCGGCGGTGTCGTTTTTGCCATTGCCCTGTCGTTCGGGCTGGCCGGCAAGGATATTGCCGCGCGATACCTCGATGTTTTGAACATCAAAAGATCCGAACACAAATAGCGGACACGAGCGTGTCGTGGCCCCCTGTTTGCTATGCGAACAGGGGGCTCTCTTTTATCTTCAAGATTCCCGCGAAATGATATATAATGCCTGCCGGTCAGCAAAAGCACATTTTCTTAATTATGACGAACCTGCCTGCCAGCACAGCCAGCAATCAAAAAAAAGAAACGTTCCAGTTCCCCGAGGTCCGCGTTGTTGAGGCCTCGGCCGGGTCGGGTAAGACCTACGCCCTGGCCAAGCGTTATATTCAACTTCTTTTGAGCGCTTCCGACCCTGCCGCCGAGGCGGCCGCGCGCGCCATCCTCGCCATCACCTTCACCAACAAAGCCGCGATGGAGATGAAGGATCGCATCCTGGAGTTCCTGAAAAATATCGCCCTCAAGAAGCTCTCCGCGTCCGAACAAAAAGAGATCCTGCTGCCGCTGGGGATCAGTATGGATGAGGCGGCGCCTAAGGCCTTCGCGATGATGGAAGCCATTATCCGCCATTACAATTTTTTCCAGGTCCAGACGATCGACAAATTTATCAACGCGCTCCTTTCGGGGTGCGCGTTTAAGATCGGCCTGACCGCGCATTTCAAGATCAAGACCAGCGCCCGGGAATATCTGGAATACGCGCTCGATGAGACCATTGACCGGGCCGCGCGCGACAAAGACATCCGGCAGATCTTCGAATATTTTTTGCACAATTATCTGTACCTCGAGAACCGTTCGGGCTGGTTTCCCAAAAGGGACATGGCCGCGATCCTTTACGCGCTTTTTCTGCAGAGCAACACCTATGGAGGCACGCTGCGGCCGGTAGGCTCCCCGCGGGAGGAAGGGCAGTTCTCGCCGGAAGACATCATCCGTAAGAAGAAAACAGTCCTTGAGGACATGAAGGCCTTGAGGGAGAATCTGCCTGAAGACACCGATCAGAAATTCGTCAAAAGCCTCGATGGATTCCTGGAAGAAAATACCCGGATCTTCGACATTGATTCCGTTTCCACGTATTTCGCGCGCGAAGAATTACCCGTGCGCAAGGACGGCGCGATCTCCGCTGTGGCCGGCCGGTTGTGGGCAAAGATCCGCAGGAATTTAAAGGAGATCTGCGATGAGGAGGCCAGATGTCTTTTTAATCCCTACATCCGGGTATTCGAGGTCTTGCAATCCGCCCTCAAGGAATTGACCGCCAAAGATGATGTTCTTTTCCTCGAGGAGCTTAATAAAAAGGCCGGCCGGCTTTTTGATGAAGATCACGTGACCGTCGCCGAGTTGTATTACCGGCTGGCGAGCCGTTTCCGGCATTATTTGATCGACGAGTTCCAGGACACCAGCCGTCTGCAATGGCATAACCTTGAGAAGATGGTGGAAGAAGCTTTGTCCACGGGCGGCTCGTTATTTTATGTCGGTGACCGCAAGCAAGCCATTTACGGATTTCGCGGCGGCGAGGTCGGGCTTTTCGATGATATTGTCGGCCGGTTCCAGGCTTTTCCCGTTGAAGTGGAATATCTGACCAAAAATTGGCGCAGCCAAAAGGCGATCGTTGATTTTAACAATACGATCTTTTCTCCCGAGAATCTGAAAAATTTTGTCCTGCACAAAGAAGAATACGAACGCGGCAAGAAAAAATCCAACATGGTCGAATTCAATCCCGACGATCATGCCGCTTTGACGCATTTATTCCAAAGTTCCCGGCAAAGTGTGCGCCCCGGAAAAGACGGCGGTTACGTGCGCGTCGAGGCGATCGCGGTCGACCAGAAAGACGAGCGAGACGGGATCATCCGCGCCAAAGTGACCGGCCTCATCAAAGAATTGCGCGGCCGCCCTTTGGGCGAGCCTCGCCACTCGGCGAGAACCTCATTGCGGGCGGGCCGTGTCGCCTGCGGAGACATCGCGGTCCTTACCCGCAACAACGTTCAGGTTGAGCAGATGACCCGCTGGCTGCTGGAAGACGGCATCCCGGTTTCCTCCGAGCGCACCAGCGATATCACCCAAAACCGCATCGTCCAGGAAATAATCACGTTTTTAAGATTCCTGGATTCGCCCATCGACAATCTGGCCTTTAGCACGTTTGTCCTCGGGGATATTCTGCCGGAGGCGACCGGCATTTCCCGTGAAGCCGCCCATGAGTTCGTTTTCCATTTGCGCGAGCGGCTGGAGCGTGAAAAGGATCTGTACGCGTATATGGAATTCCGCGAGCGTTTCAAAAAGGTGTGGGACAAATACTTCGACGAGTTCTTCGGGAACGTCGGGCTTTATCCTTTATACGAGCTTGTGGTCAGCATCTATAATCGCTTCGGACTTCTGGAGCATTTTCCCGGCGACCAGGGATTCCTCATGCACCTTCTGGAATTGATCAAGAAACAGGAGGAAGAGCATTCGGACATCACATCGTTTTTGGAATATTTTGATGGCCTGATCGGCGAGGATCTGTACGTGCGCGCGGCCAAAAGCGACGCCGTGCAGATCCTGACCGTCCATAAGGCCAAGGGGCTGGAATTCCCGGTTGTTATTTTGCCGTATCTGGGGATGGATGTCCAGGTCGGCACGACGGGCGATGATTATACGCCCTCATATGTTTTGCGTCAGGAGGACTCGTCGCTGGAACTCCTGCGGCTCAAGAGCAAATATTATCCTTTTTCCGAGGATCTCTACGCGATCTACGCGCAGGAATACAAAAGGGTGTTCCTGGCGGAACTGAACAACATTTACGTCGCGCTGACGCGCGCGCAGGACGAACTTTACGCGTTTATTCCGCGAAAGGTCGGCAACAGTTTTAATTTGGTCCAGCTTTTGATCCCCGAGAATATCCGGGAAACCGGCGCGCCGGGTAAAACCACCATACGCCGGAGCGAGGAAGAAACAGCTGTGATGGAATTGCCCGCTTCGCAATATCACGACTGGATCGATTATCTTAAAGACGAATTTCTCCCCGCGGCCATAGGTCCCCCAGGGGGGAGGAGCCTTTGGCCGGAGGCCGGAGCCGTGCACAATCGCGCGCAGCGGTTGCGCGGAGAGGCCATCCATTTCATGCTTTCATTGATCGGCAATCTGGATAACGCTGATCTTAAGGAAAGTCTGGCGCGCGCGCAAGCGCAGGCCCAAAGTCGTTTTCCTTATGTAAAGGACTCCGCCGAATATATGGCTATTCTGGAGAAATTATTTCAGTCTCCGAAGACAAAACCGTTTTTCCATTGCGGGAAAGCGCAGGTCCTGACCGAAAAAGAGATCGTCAATACTCAAGGCCATCTCAAGCGCCTCGACCGGCTGATCATCGGCGAGAAAGACGTTCGAATTGTGGATTTCAAATCGTCCCGTGATGGCGGCGAGCAGTATGTCGCGCAAGTGCGGGATTATATGAAGATCGTCGCGACGATGTATCCGGGCAAAGCGGTTAAGGGGAGTTTGGTGTATTTGGACAGCATTGAGGTAGAGGAAGTAGAAATTCGTCACAAGGTCACAAGGTCACAAGGCCGCAAGTAGTTTTTCTGGTGACTTGGTGACGTGTGTCCTGGTGACCCAACGCTATGAGTAAAGTTATCACGTACAGTTTTTGCGAACCGTTCCTCGACCGCCTGGCCGATCATATCGAAGAGAACTATCTCAAAAAGGGCAATGACTTAAGCCGTCTGGCCGTTGTCTTTGGCGGCCGCCGGCCGGCGCTGTTTCTGAACCGTGAACTTGCCAAACGCATTGGCAAAAGTTTTTATCCGCCGCGGTTTTTCACCATCGATGAATTTATCAGTTATACCGTTCAGAAGAAGGAACTCTTTATATCAGGACAAGATCTGGACCAGTGTTATCTCATTTATCAATTGGCACAAAAACACGCGCCGGAGATCCTCAAGGGGCGTTCTACCTTCGCCCAGTTCCTGCCCTGGACGCGCGAGATCCTGCAATTTATCGAACAGCTCGATCTGGAGGACGTGGCAGACAAGCGGCTCGCCAACATCGAAGCCAACGCGTCGATCGGCTACGACGTGCCGGCGGACATCAACCGGCTCCTGGAACATATTGTCGTCTTGCGCGCGGCCTATCATGAGCATATCCGCGAACAAAAGGTTTATTCGCGCGGGTTCCAGTACTGGCGCGCCGCCCAATTGATCGCAGATATCCAGTTCGCGGAATTCGACGCGATCCTGTTCGGTAACTTTTTTTACTTCAATCGTTCCGAGGAGAAAATTGTCCAATCCCTGCATGAGCGCGGTCAGGCGACATTGATCTTCCAGGGTGATGAACGCAAATGGCCGGTCCTCGAGCGCATCGCATCGCGATTCTCATGTCCGATCCGCGAGGGGGAAACCGTACCGACACCGGATTTTAGGCTCGATCTTTATAAATCTTTTGACGTTCATTCGCAGGTCGCGGCGGTCAGGGAAATTTTGAAGAAGATCAAGAATAAGCAAAAAACAGTCATCGTCCTGCCCGATGCCGACAGCCTGGTACCGCTGTTGTCAGAAATAACGAGCATGGTGGAGGAATTCAATATCTCGATGGGTTACCCCTTGCGGCGCAGCAGTCTTTATTCGCTGTGTTCGTTCATTTTTCAGGCCCAGCTTTCGAAGAAGGCCGACCGCTATTACGCGAAGGATTACCTTAAAACGTTGCGGCATCCGTTCGTGAAAAATTTGGAATTGTCCAAGAGTGTTCCGGCGGCGGCCACGCGTACCCTGATCCACAAGATCGAAGAGATCTTGACCGGCAAGGTATCGACATCCTTATCGGGCAGTTTATTTGTGAAAATTGAAGAGATCGCCGGGCTCGATGACCTTTACCAATTGACGCTGGAAACGACGGGAGGTCTTGGGATCAAAACCAGCCGCAAAGAGTTGCAGCGCGCGCTGGAACAAATTCACAAGTTCTTGTTCGGGGACTGGGAGCGTTTGAATAATTTTCAGGAATTCACCGTTTGTCTTGGAGGATTTCTGGACACTCTTTTAGAGAAAAGTTTCATGAAAAAATATCCATTGAATCTCAACATCGCCCAGCGGATGTATGAGGTCAGAGACGAGCTTGCCACGGCCAGTTTCCGCGAGGAAAATTTTGGTCAGGAAGAGATGTTCAAGATATTTGACGCCAAGATCAATCGCGAACTGGTCGCTTTCCACGGCTCGCCGTTAAAGGGCCTGCAGATCCTGGGGCTTTTTGAGACACGATCGCTTAATTTCGAGAACGTGATCGTGTTGGACGCTAATGAGGGAGTGCTTCCTAAATTGAATATTTACGAGCCGCTGATCCCGCGCGAGGTGATGATCAGCTTGAACCTGGACCGATTGGAATTAGAAGAAGAGATCCAGCGTTACCAGTTCATGCGGCTTTTATCTTCCGCCAAGAACGTGCATCTGGTTTACCGGGAAAGCAAGGATCGGGAAAAAAGCCGATTTGTCGAGGAGTTGATCTGGGAAGAACAGAAACGCCGCAAGGCGATCGATGTCGCGGCGCCCGTCCAGACCCGGTTCGCGCTTAAAGTCACTCAACGCAAAACGAGCATTCCAAAAACGTCGGCGATGATCGAGCGTTTGCGCGGCATGCGTTATTCGGCCTCGAGCGTGAATATGTACCTGCGTAACCCTGTGGAATTTTATTACAATTATGTTCTGGGTTTGAAAGAAACCGAAGATCTCTTGGATGAGCCCGAAGCGCGGCAGGTGGGGACATTTTTGCACGAACTGCTTGAAGACGCGTTTAAACCGTTCTTGAACAAGAAGCCTGAGATTGACAGTGCATTTCGTAACCGTTTTGCTAGAATATTCGAGGACAAATTCGAGGCGACGCTGGCGCGGTCGATGAGATCCGACGCCTTCATGCTCAAGGCCATTATCACCGAACGCATGAACCGTTTTCTGGATAATGAGGCCTCCGGCGCCGACCGGCAAGTCGCGGAGGTTTTGCATCTGGAAAGCCGCTTTGAAGACCTGCTACGCCTGCCGTGCGGGGACGTGCGGTTTACTTATGTGGTCGACCGCGTGGACCGGCTCAACGACGGCACGCACATGATCGTCGATTACAAGACCGGCGCCATCGACCAGATGCCCAAGAACGTCGCGTCCATTGCCGCGATGGCGTTGACGCGCGAATCCATCGCCGAGAATATCCGGTCGTTCCAGCTGCCGTTGTATTTTCATTATCTGGAGCGGATGTTCCCGGGGAAACCCGTCAACGCGGCGTTGTATAATTTAAGGACGCTTAAGTTCGACAAGTTCATGGATACGACCGATGAGGCCGGCCGGCGCCGGGTCAACGAAGTTTTTCTCAAGGCGCTGGATTTTGTGATGCGCGAAATATTCGACCCTAAAACCAATTTTGAATCCGAGGAAGATATTATCCTCGGGGCAAGGACACAACGATGATCCAGCTTGTTTTTATTTTGATCGTGATCGCGGTTTTTATCGTGATCCTCTGGGCCAATAACACGCTTAACGAGGAATACCGTTACAAACGTACCCTCGATAAAGAACACAATACCCGCAGGGAATCTGAAGGCAAGAAGAAAAGCTCGCTGATTGGCGGCAAACCGTAATCGGTTCCAAGATGTCGGGAAAGGAGGACAAACATGAAACTTTTATATACACCGCGTTCGCCCTACGCGCGCAAAGTTCGTATTGTGGCTATCGAGAAGGGCATTAAACTGGAGTTGGTGAATGAAGATTTGGTCAACAAATCTCCGGGGCTGGTGAAAGCCAATCCGCTGGGAAAAATTCCGACACTCATTTTAGATAACGGGCAGACGATTTTTGACAGCCCTGTCATCTGCGAGTATCTCGATCATTTTAAACCCAAGCCGGTATTGATTCCCCAAGGCCCTTCAAAGCGTTTTGCTGTCCTGACGCTCGCCGCCGCAGCTGACGGGTTGATGGACGTGACGGTGGCCATGTTCATGGAAAAGGTGCGGCATCCCAAGGATTTCAATGCCGCGTTCATCGCCGCCAACGAGGCAACGGTGAAGCGCTGTTTCGTTTATTTTGACGCGCAGGCCGCGCAGCTTAAGGAATTGAACATCGCTTCGATCGCTCTGGCCAGCGCCATCGGATATCTGAATTTTCGTATGCCGCAGCTATGGTCAGCAGACAATTGTCCGAAGCTGGCGCGCTGGTACGAGGAAATTTCCAAACGCAAAAGCATGCAGGAAACCGCCCCCAAAGAATAAGAGGCATGAGAAGATGCTGGTGAGCTAAAGGGGAAGGATTAGGGGTTGAAGGGCCTGTTTTTATATTCGAGGTTGCGCATCAGTTCATTGTGGAATGTTTTCTCAAGTTCGGGATAATCCTGTAGCTGCCATTTATATAATTCATCTTCCGTCGCTGGGACCGGGTTAGGTTCGATATTTTTGGCCAGTTCTTCGACAAATTCTTTGTTAAGTTCTTCGTATTGTTCCAATTGCCAACGGTAACGTTCTTCGTTGGTCGCGGGGACGGGTTTTTGTTCGAGTGTCTGCTGGATCTCGTTCGGGAATTGGGCGCGTATTTGCGCGTAGTCTTCCAGTTGCCATTGATACCTTGTTTGCCAGGGATCCTGTGAAGCCGGCACTCCCTCATCGGCACCGGCCATTGAGGCCGGGCTGAAAGCCGCGACGCAGATGATCGCAAAGATGGTTTTCGTGAATTTGGAAGACATGGCTTTTAATCTCAAACGACAAATTAACTATACCATATTAATTTCTTAAAAGGCAAATTAACAGATAAAAATTGAAGGGATTGACAGAACAGAGGGACATGATAATATTCAGATAAAATGGAGAAAGTCCGATGCGAGCCCCGGGTATAATTATTTTCTTATCTTTTATTTTTTTGATGCCAGTAGCCGGCCATGCCGGCACAGAGGACCAACTTTACCGAAAAGCGATGGCGGCGGCGAAAGCCGGCCAGCTGGATTTCGCCTTTATGTATTATAATCAGTTGGACCGCGAATATCCTCGCTCCCGTTATCGGGACCAGGTCCTTTTCGTCAAGGGTGAGTATTATTATCAGATGCTTGGCTATGCGGAGGCGGTCCGGCTGTTCCAGACTCTGCTCCAGGATTACCCGGACTCTGGTGGCAAACTGTTCGCCCTGGTTTACCTCTATAAGATGGCTGAAGCCGGCCGGGACCAAGCGGCGCTGGAAGAGGCCAAGAAAGAGATATTAACTTTCCGGCAGGTCGGCCTTATTTTCAAGGAATCCAAGGAATACAAGTATCAGTCCGCGTTTCGCCAGGACTACTTGGCGGTCTTTCGCATTGACAAGGTGGAATTTTACAAGGGGGGAGAGCTGTTTGCCACGGTTTCGTACTAAGTTCCTCTATTGGGCGGGAATTGTCGCCGTCCTTTTCATCATCGTCGTCACAATCGTTTTCAACATCCTCCTTGGTCTTTCCAGAGTCAGGATCGTCCAGGCAGCCAACGCGCCTCTAAACGATCGTCTGGACATAGGCTATATCGGGTATGTATTCCCCAACATTGTGGTCCTTAAAGGTGTGGTCATCCACGCCCGGGATTCTTTGACGCCCGGGCAGCGGCTCTCTATCCCCACGGTGACGGCGGAATTCTCCGTACTGGAATTCGTCATCCGCCAGAACGTGACGATCCAGAAGGTCAAGTTTTACAGCCCTTATGTCCATGACGGATATTTCCGTGATTTCCTCTCCCGGAACGGAAAGCAGTTAATGACTTTTTTGCTGGAGTTGCCGCGGATTAATTTCCGTTTTTCGGTCAAGGAGGCGCTCTGGGATTTCACGCGGGGCGCCGGTAGCCCCGACTATACGTATCTGAATTTTGTTTTTTCCATGCGTAAAGAGGCCATTTCCGTCCATGGCAATGTCCGCAGGGACAAATTCGGATATTCCCCCGCCCGCAAGACACGTTGGCAACGCCTGGCGACCGGCATGCCCTGGGAATTTGATTTCAAAGGTCTTTTGATCGACGAGGGCATATTGATCGACAACCTGGACATCCAGCGAAAAAATCTGTATTTGAAATTATGGGGAGGGCTGCAGAAAGGGCAATTGCGGCTCAACGGTTTTTCGTTTTTTGATACGTATCCCCGGGAGGAATATCAGGTCGTCAAGGCAAAACCCGGCGGCCGCATCCAGGCCTATCTGCAGAAGTTCAAGAAGATCCCCCGCGGGGTCAGTTTCGATGACAAGGATATCTACCTTATCGACTTGGATTGTCTGGCGCGGCTAGACTTGCCGAAAGTCCACGTCGAGCGTCTTAACTTCAGTCTTAATGACACGCCCGTGAGCATCAACGGAGACCTCTTGTTCGCTGAACCGTTTCCCGTTGACCTGAACATCCTCGTTGACCCCGCCCGTTCCAAGACATTTACCTTAAAGAATTTGCAAAAGATCCAGTGGCATGTAACCGGCGCGCTGGTGGACAGGATATTTACCGGTGATAACGATCTGTCGATCATTTTTGACAAGGCCGGGAACCCGAACTTTCCTTTTGAAAGGATTGACGGCAGCCTCAAAGGTCTTCAGTTCTCGGTAGACCGGTACGCGCGTCCCGAGCTGCGCGTCGGCCAGGGAGAGGTGATATTCCGCGGCGCTGAACATCTCCGGAGACTGGCTCTGGAGAATTTAAGGATGTCATTGAATGTCTTGAACAAGAAATTAAGGCTGGTCGAAGTCCAGGCGCCTTTCTACGGCGGGGAATTGGCGGGAAAATTCTGGCTGACGATGGAGCCTTCCACTTCCCGGATCGACGGGGCGGTGGTCTTAAGCGACGTGGACGTCAGCCGTCTCGATGAGCTTCTGTTCGACTTTGCCCAGGCCGAGGGGAGGATGTCCGGCCGGGTCCATCTGACCAGTGTTCCCCGCTTTAATCTGGACGGGCAGTTCGATGTTTACAACGGCGAACTGGAGAGATTCGCGTTCTTTCAGTGGCTCGCGGACACCTTCCATTTGCCGTCTTTGCAGAAGATCGCTTTCAAGCAGGTCTCCTCCGGTTTCTCGGCGGACGCGGATGCCTTGAAGTTCCAGGGTATTCTTCTTAAGTCCGATGATGTCAATATTGACGGCTATTTTAACGTCGACAAGAACAATCTCGTCTCCAGTTATTTATCCCTGGCCTTCAGCAAGCGGCTTTTGGGCGAGTCGCCAAAATTCCGTCCCATTTTGAAGATCTTCGGGGAAGATATCCCCGCGGTCATTTTTGATTTCCAGCTTTCCGGAAGGCAGGACGCGATGAATTTTCAGTGGCTGCCCTCTGCTCACAAAAGCATGATTCAGGAACGCATCCCTAATTTCATAGAACGGATCATCGAGCGCAATATCGACGAGATGATCGCGCCGGCTGCCCCGGCGCAGCCGGGGCAGGAGCAGCCGTCCGGCCCTTAACGGTTGTTGTTCGCCGTGACGCGGTGAACAACGGCAAAAAAAGGAAGATTTTATAATTTTAAAATTCTTCCGTTTAAGTTATACTGTAAAAGTTAATTGTGAAGGAGCGATCATCCATGAGACGCGTGGCATTTGCCGTACTAATATTATTGGCCCTTTTCGGTTTTATCAACCCATCTTTTGCCGCGCCCGCGTACGGCACCCGTCTACCTCAGAAGTTTCATCTTTCCATCGGTGGACAAACCCATGTGGTCCTGGAGCGGAAGATGGACCGTGATTATGGTGAGATCAACAGCCTTCAGCATTTCCTGCTTTTGTCCTTCGGCATCACCGATTGGCTCTCGCTGGATTTAAAAGGCGGTGCCGGGGACATTGAACAGCGGCCCGCGGCCGGCGGCGAGGTCAAATATCCTGCTTTTATGGGTGGAGGCTACGGTTTCCGTTTGAGATTATACGATGACGCGAAGACCAAAGCCGTTTTTGGATTTCAACATATCAGCGTTCATCCGTATTCGATTTTTATCGGCAATACCAAGAACAAGGGGGTGCTGGATGATTGGCAGTTTTCGCTCCTGGCTTCCCATGAATGGATGGGTGTGACACCTTACTTCGGAACAAAGTGGTCGCGGATGGATTACATCCATTGGGTTGAAGACAGCCGCAAACGCAAGAAACCGGATCCGGGGAGCAGTGTGGGAGTCATCGCCGGTCTGGATATCCCCGTGACATCGCGCGCCTGGGTCAACGTGGAAGGGCAGTTTGTCGACGTCCAGGCCGTGGCCGTCAGCCTGAATTATGCTTTTTAGAGAGGTCCTTTATGAAAGCGGAAAATGTTAAATTGCTGGAAGGGCTGATCCTGTCGTGCCATATCGGCGGTGTGATGACGCTGGGCCTGGGGGCCGTTGTGATCTTCATGGACATTATCAATGGTGATTTCCGGCACATCCAGGTCGGAATATTTATTTGTGCCACCGCATACGCCTTCGTCAAGATTTCATCAAAAATCGCCGGTATCCTGGCCGAAGAGCGATAAACATAATTTTGTAGATCTTCCGCGGTTCATCCCATGAAAAAAACGGTCTGTTTTTTGATTTTTATGGTTTTCGTCTGCGGCTGCGCGACGGTACCGGGAACACAGCCTCCAAGCCACAGGATTCACTTGCCGGGCACGGTTATTTTCAAGGAAGAAGAAACTCCCGCCGGGCTTCAGAATATCGAGAACAAGGCTCTGGAAGGATACGTCAGGAGGAAGGGAGTCGTCTTTGCTAAGACGGATTTTCAGGGTGTCCTCAAGACAAGTTATGTCAAGCTTCATTTCGAAGGCCAGGGAAAAGGGACGCGCAGTTTTAATCTGGACATCGAAGGAAAAACCGACGAAGACTCTTTGATATGG